>NZ_JBNNVG010000002.1:0-314684 GCF_050280425.1 Lysinibacillus sp. NPDC093190
AAGCGAAGCGTAGGAGGAGGCTCGGCGCTCGCCCGCGGAAAGCGAGCGGAATGCTTCGGAAAACAACAGTAGAGTCACAGTGCCAAATGAAAAAAGCGAGGTATTCAACGATTTACTCGTTAAATACCTCGCGATGTGAGAAGGTATAGACTTTTTCAGTGCCCTCCCTTTAGGGGAGCTCATTTTTCTGCGATGAAAGTGGAGCAAAGCGTAACGGCAGTCGCAAGAATCCATCTCTGCACGACGCAACATCATAGAATGACTTCTAAATACAAAAAAACAGCAATCAGATAGTGTTGAGCTACCCGAATGCTGTCGCCTTTAATTAAAAAATTTTTTCTTGTTATTTTTGATGTAATTACCGACAATTACAAAGTAAATAACAGCTATGAGATTAATTATGCTTAATGTTAGACCTGATAGATTGGACCATGGGAGTACAAAAAGCCAAAATACTACTAAAATTGAACTCAATACATATAGCCCTTTGAATCGATCTGTCATTTGTAATTCCCCCATTTTTCCTTCTTTGATAATTTTATCTTTCAAGAAATTATCTCCTTTAATTAATTCATCAATGCTAATGTTGAAAAGATCACTTAATGTAATAAGTGTTTCAATATTCGGATAGCCTTTTTCAAGCTCCCATTTAGAAACCGATTGTCTACTTATGTTTAATTTAATGGCTAATTCTTCTTGTGATAAATTATGTTTTAAGCGTTCTTCTTTTAGCTTTTTATAGAACTCCATGATTTCAACTCCTTAATTTTTTTTACTATAGCTTACTATAAATTACTATAACTTATAAAAATTTGTAAGAATCGCAAGGTAGAATGATGTAACCTCAGAGTAGAAAATGCTTGCTACAGGTGGTTGCTCTCCCGCAATGGGGCGTGGTTGCGGAAGAACATAGGATGAAAATGATCAAACTTTTTTTATAACAATGTATACTAATTCATAAGAAAAGAATCCATTTTGATCAATCTTTTTTCAAAATGGATTCTTTTTATTTGCCCCAAATTGGGGTTTTGCGGAATATTTTTAAATCCTGCCATAATTGCATCCGAAAAGCATAACCAGCTACATTACCACGTTAGATGCTTTTTATAAAAATCTTTTCAACCAAAATCAGAAAAAATTTCCATTTATATGCGAGTGTTCCACGAGAATTTCGTTATAGAATGTATAACGATCATAAGGAGTGACAAAATGAATGATTTTATTGAACGTCTTCAACGACATGATGAAAAGGCACTTAAATATGTAGTTGATCATTATTTAGGATTTGTGAAGGCGATTGCTTTAAAAATTTTAAACAAGCCATCAGATTACATGCTAGTAGGGAATGTGTAAATGATGTATTCCTACTAATATGGCAAAAAAGTAATTATTTCACCGGGGAAGAAGCGGATTTAAAAAAAGGGATGATTACTAAATATAAAACAATCGACATTTACCGAAAACAACAAAAACAACTTGCCACACTGCCTATGGATATTATTCCGCCTCTTATCGCTTCAGATAACATTGAACAGCAACTGGATAAATTATATGCGAGAGAGCAATTACTTCTTGAAATAATGCATCTACCTGATTTAGATAGAGAATTATTTTTAATGAGGTACTATCTAGAATATTCAAATAGTGAAATAGCAGAAATTTTACATATTTCAAAATCTGCAGTGGAGAATCGTTTATATCGAGGAAAGAAAAGGCTTGCTAATAACCATAAATTAAAGGAGTGCTGGACATGAATGAGGAAAAAAATTTCTTACAGTTGGAATTAGAAGATATAACACCAGTAATGGTTTCAAAAAATGAAAAGCAAAAGGTAATGAACACTGTTTTACAAAAGCAACAAAAGACAAAGCAAATCCGTAAATGGGCCATTGCTTCAATTTTTGTAATCGGCGTTAGCTCAGCTTGCCTAGTTACTTTCCCCTCTATGGCTTCTATATTACCAATAAAAGATTTAATTTTATCTGAAAAGCTTTTATCAAAACAGCATGAATTTATTTTTAATCGTTTTTCGGTTTCAGGAAATACAGCGTACATTTACTTTAGCTGTGATATGGACTTTGCTACTGAATTCATAACTTTAGAGATTGTTGATAATTTAGAAAACCATTATGAATACACAACGGGAACGACGACAACAAAAGTAACCGATGATTACTCAAATGGTCAAGCAATTATAAGTGACTTTAATGCTAATGCATCATCAATATTCATCACGCCAATAGTTCGTACAATGGATAATGAAGGGAAAATCACTAAAGAAAGACTTGAGACTATAAAAATTGATATAGATTCCAATTAGAAAATAAGTAGCCCATCGCCATAACGTATGGTTACTTTACATTCCTACTTATATAAATGGCATACGTTTTAACAAATGTCATCTACAACTTTTGATGATAGGAAAAATAAGCGACGATATATTAGACAGAAAGAATCCTTTGAATTTATTGAGTAAGTGAACTCTAAATAGATTCAAAGGATTTCATTCTGCCTTTTACTCAAAAAAGCATTTCATTTGTTAAACTCCTCTACCCGCTCCAACCATTCATGCATAAGGCTATTAAACAAATTCGCTTGTTCAATTTGCAAGTTATGCCCGGCCTTATCTAAAATTGTGAAGGCTGCTCTTGGGAATTTATCTAAAATATCAAAAGCGTCCTTATAGCCAACCATAGAATCCTGTTTGCCTAGCAAAAACAAGCAAGGTTTATCAAATGAAATCTCATCTACCTGAAAAGAAAAACTATAGCTTTTTTGGATTTTTTCTAAAAATTCCACATCCGCATTTTCTTGACCCGCTAACACTTCATTTGTGTAACGCTGACTATTATATTCATCTAAAACAACTAGATGTGAGCTAAAATCTTCTAGTTCGTATTTCGTTAATGTCGATAAAAATTCTTTATCCACCGAGACAATACTTTGTACTGGTACTGTTCGACTTTGTTTATCAGGAATAATCAATGGACAAATAAACGCTGCACCTAAAATTTGTTCATGATACTCTCTCATGATTCCACGCACCAAATATCCACCATAAGATTCTCCTGCCAATAAATAACGTTCATTTGGTATTAATGAGTGAATTAGTTCTACTACGGCCTCTAGCATTTCATCTGAATTATTGATCTTTTCGTAGTCTGTCGTTTTGCCCATTCCTGGAAGGTCAATATAGATTCGTTTCCAGCCCTCCCTTTCTGCAAAAACGGGCTCCATACATCCCTTCATTAGTCTATGGTCTGGGGAATATCCATGGAGCATAACGATTGGTGTTCCAGTTCCAATTATTTCATAGTAAATATTCGCCTTACTTACATTACAAAATGACATAGTAGTTCCTCCAATATTGTTATAAAGTGGATTTCCGTTCCGACTGGGCGCTTTGTCGCTGACGCTTCGCTTTCGCGCAGAGCAAAGCTTCCTGGGGGCGTCCGATGAGCCGCTAATCCCCAAGGATCGCCCAGTCTCTACTACAATCCATGAGTCATTATTACAAAAAATGGTTGTTATACAAAATATACACTAACCCATTATTAAATCATAGACAACCATCGTCGATTCCATCGGTGTTGTATTTAGTTCTTTTTTTAATTGCTGCACACATTTTTCATACCATTTTAACGCAAGAGAACGGTTTTGTAATTGATAGTAACTATACATCAACAATCGATAGCCTTCTTCCCATAATGCATCCTCACGAATCATTTTTTCTGCATAAAAAATAGCTTGCTTATAATTTTGTTGCCGCGTCATATTTTGTGCTAATCTTTCCAGTACTTCAATATATAATGATTGCAGCTTTTCTCGATCCTGTATGAGCCAATCTAACTGCTTTTTTTCAGCATAAAGAACATCCGTATAGCTTGTTTCAGCAAGATACAACCATTCATTTGACAATTGTGGATCGAACTCTTCCATCCCTAATTCATAAAAATAGAGAAAGCGTTCGACATCGATTTGCAAAAATTGGATATGTTGCAATTGATACATATTATTTTTACGCTGAATGAAAAAGCTTTCCTGACGCGCATTTCTATTTGGCTCAAGAACTTTTAATAACGTATTCAATACAACTTTAAAATCCCGATCTAGCGAATCAACATTCCGCTCTGGCCATAACGCTTGTGCAATCTCTTCCTTTGGCGTAAAACGGTTGCGATGACCATACAAAAAGATGAAAAGCTCCTTTGATTTATCGCGCTGCCATTCTTTATCCTCAATCTTTCGATGCTTTCTTACTAAATCTAGACTTCCTAAAAAATTCACCTGTACTTCCTCATGCGGATAAACGATATTGTCTTCAACTTGAAAATAGCTACGCATCATCAAAATAGCGTTATTTTCCCCATCACACTTTCTACTAAATTGTAAAAGCTCATAAAAAATCATCCTATTCGGTGGACCGAGAATGGTTTTCCTTTGTAAAAAGTAATCATAGCCATTTGTGATGCATAACTGTGCAAACTGCTGAAAATAATGATTGAATTGTTGAGGACTATTTTCTTTGAAGGCAATGACAGATTGAAAGAAAAGTACATGCATCTCACCATTTTGATCGCCACAGTCTTGGAATAATCGCTGTGCCTTCATTAATAATTGTCGCGCTCGTTCATATTCATGTTGAGAAAGAATGATTTTCACTTCTGCGATTAATATAAGAGCGGTCATCCAAGCGTCTTGTACTTGCTCCGTTTCCCGTAATCCAAGGGCTACATATTTTTTAGCAGAGACAATATCTCCTTGCGCATGTTTGACAATTGCTAGTCCCATGTACGGCTCGGCCTTTACGCGAGAAATATTAATGGTATTCAATAATGTAAGGGCTTTTTCATAAGCATTACAGGCTCCTTGATAATCAGGAAAATCTATTAATAATAAAGCATGTGCTTTGCGAATATAGCCAACAGCCTCAATAAATACCGATTTTTCACGTAACCCCCTACGAATCCCATGCTGAGCGGCATACCAAGCATCCTTCTCTAGCCCTAATAACGCATAGACAAATGATGCCAACAGCTCGCTCTCTCTATGTGTCGCGACAAGCTGTGGTGGTAATTCCAATCTCTTCGTCAGCAATTCCTTTGCTTCTAGTAGCTGCCCTGTTCTTAACAATATTCGAACATCGACATTTGATCTTTGTAGAACTTCCTCCGTCAAAGCAACCTCATCCGTAAAAATTTGTGCTCCTTTCGCCTTCCCTAAATTCACTAAATTTTCCGCATACTGACGTTGCAATTCGAGAAGTTCCTCTTCGTTTAACGGTGTATGATTCGCTAACTCTAATGCCCTTTTTAAATGCGGCTCTGCCAATGCTGGCTGGATTGTATCGAGATAAATATGTGCTAAACCTGCTTGCGCTTTCGTCATAAAGAGATAATCATTCTTACTTTTTGCGATGTTTGCACAATTTTCATAGCACTGCTTCGCTCTTTCATAATAAGCACGATAGCGGTGGCACTCACCTTCAAAATAATAAAGTTTGTAATATTCCGACTTTTCATTAGCTGTAAATCGATTTATTTTTTCTAATAACCACTCAAATTGCCCAGCACGGACTAGACTCTCAGCATGATTTTGTAATAGTTCACCACAAAAATCCTGATCATTCGTTTTAAATGTATGATGAAGAACCGCTTGTATATTGTTTTGTTTTACATAATACAAAGCTGCTTGTTTATGCAATACAATATACTGTGAAGCATTTTGTTGCCATTTTAGCTCTAAAAAACGACTGAACAAGGCATGAAAACGATATAAACCATCCGTTGTGATCGGTTGAATAAATAAATGTCGCTGTACAAACAGTTTTAACGCCTCTGCTATTTCAGTACCATAAAATTGTGTGATAAACTCCTCGGAGAAAGTAGGGAAAATCGCCAGCTTTAATAATGCGTCTTGCTCGAATGCAGACATCTTAAAATAAACTTCCTCCGATAAATAGGTGAAAAGGTCATTTGTTGAGATATTTAGCCAATGCGCTAATGATTCATTGTTCCATTGTTCAGCTAATAAAGAAATACTAATTGCCCAGCCCTCTGTAATTTCCAAAACCTTGGATATTTCATCTTCTGTTAAATGCACTGCTATGTAATCCTCAAAAAAAACAGCAATCTCCTCTGAAGAAAATGCTAATTCTCCTTCTGCAATAACGAGTAATTTTTTTTGTATCTTTAATTTTCTCGTAATATCCCAATTCGGCAACGTTCTAGAGGCGATGATAAAATGAACATTAGGTGGTGAAAACTCAATTATTTTTTCCATCACATAATTAATATGAAATTCATGATCAACGAGATGGTAGTCGTCAATGACAATTAAAATCGCCCCTTCGATTTCACATAAACTATTGACAAATAGCTTAAACCAACGATTAAGTTCCTCTATTTTCGGAAAACGAGATAATTGATTCCATGCATCAAATTCTTGACCGAAGCTCGGAACAATTCGTGTGATACTAAAAAATAAATGCCTTAAAAATGGCAATATATTATCATCTTCCTCCGACACACTATACCAAGAAAATTTATTTGATTGAGCATGTAGAAATTGTGTAAGGATTGTTGTTTTGCCATACCCCGCCCCACTATGAATAAGTGTGCAAATATGGTCTAGGCTTTTTTTTAATGTTCTCATTAGAATAGCTCTACTAATACAATGATTGGACGGATTCGGTGGAATACATTTTGATTGGATAATAATGTCTGTAGTCATTTGTAGATAACCCCCATTCAACTGGTTATGTAAGGTTACAAGTCTTCAAAGCTTAAAATCTTTTGAGTAGTTAAATTACGGGCCCATCACCATAACGTTGAGCTAATCTTTTCAACCAAAACAATCGTTAGTACTTTAGCAAGTGATTGTTAAATTACGTTTCTATTAAATAACAAGAACTTTATATGGTGAAATTTAGAATAAAAATTACTTATCATATTTCTTAAACTCAGGAGTTTCCATTAGTCTTTGGAAAAAGACGTCTTTGGCTTCCCTATAGGCATCCATTGATTTGGCTTCGTATTCTTCCTTCAATTTATCATATGCATCTCGATATTTATTATTTGCCAATAAAACTTCTCTAAATTTCCAAAAGAAATCAAACTCAGAATCAATTACAGTTAATTGAACTCCTAAAGGTGGATTACTTGTATCATCTTTAAATGCCCTAAATGTAGCTGTTTTGACACTTTCTTCATTTCTTTCATATAAATTTGATAGTAGTTCTACTGCTATCAAAAATTGTTCAGCACTAACACGTACTTGGATGTCTAAATCACCTTTAGTAATACTATTAGGAATTGCTGAACTACCAACATGCTGGATATCAGCCTCCGGTATTAATTCTGTTATTTTATTTTTGTGTATCAAAAAAGTTTTCTCAGCATTTTTATGAAATAGTTCACTATTAAAAAAAATTACTTTTTCCATATAAAACTCTCCCCAATCTTTTACAAAGCAGCAACGTTACATTGTACAACTACTTTAGTTGATATTACTAAACTAATTCTATAGTAAGCGTAGTAATTCGAATTGGTACTTTATCCTTCATTTTACCATCATAGCCCAATTTTACCCTATCGCCAATATGAAATATTTCATCTGGATTCTTCGCAAAATTTACAATAATTATTCTTGAAACTGCACTACCTTCAGTTTTAGTTACATAAACTACTGCACTTCGGCCATTTATCTTTTTAGCATTGTGGTGGTCGTTAACTTCACCCTAGCTTTTGGTGATGAGCCAAATTATTGACAGTTTACCATATGCTGTATGTTGTTTTACAGAATTGACTTGCTAAAAATAAAAAATCCCGATTATCAAATAATATGATAATCGGGTAGTAATTAAATAGTTTAATATTATAAAAGTTCTTTACGTAATTCAGCAGCTGATTTTGGTGATAACAGACCGAATGGGATATCGAATACTGTTTTTGCACCTTTGTCTCCTGCTTGGTTTAAGCGATGAGCTGCACGTGCAAAAGCTACTAGAACGCTAGACGTGAAGTTTGGATTACTTTCAAGCTTTAATGAGAATTCAAGAATTTGTTTTTCGTTTGCACCGCTTTCTCCACTACGAATAACGAATCCACCGTGTGGCATGCCTGCGTGGTTTGCTTTAAATTCCTCTTCAGAAATAAAGTTTACTGTTGTGTCATACTCGTCAAAATAGTTTGGCATCGTCACAATTTCTTGCTCAACTTTTGCAGCATCCGCACCTTCCTCAAGAACAACCCAACATTCACGTGCATGTTTTTCACGCGTTGTCAGCTCAGGATTTTCACCGTTGCGAACACGGTCTACAGCTTCTTTAATTGGTAATGTGTATTGTACAGCATTATTAACACCTTCGATGCGACGTATAGCATCTGAGTGACCTTGACTTAAACCGTCTCCCCAGAAAGTATACGTTGTGCCTACTGGAAGAACTGACTCCCCAAGTATACGATTTAAAGAAAATAAACCTGGATCCCAGCCAACTGAAATGACTGATACTTTACCTGATTTTTGAGCTGCTACATCTACAGCCTCGAAAAACTCAGGGATTTTCGCATGTGTATCAAAGCTGTCAATTGTATTAAACCATTGTGCAAAGTGTGGGCCTTGCTCAGGTAAATCTGTTGCTGAGCCACCACATAAAATCATTACATCAATGTCATTTTGGAATTTTTCAGCATCATCCACTAAATATACGCTTGCATTACTTGCAATGTTTACAGTTGAAGGATCGCGACGTGTGAATACCGCTACTAATTCCATATCTAGATTTTGGGAAATAGCATACTCTACCCCGCGCCCTAAATTTCCATAACCTACAATACCTACTCGAATTGCACTCATTAAAAATTCCTCCTCACGATTACGTGACTATGTGAAGCCTTTCACGTTAAATCTAATTACAATAATACGTTTTGTCAGGAAAATTCACAATAGTTTGAGTACGTGTTTTTCTCTTGAAATTATACAAGTTTTCTATGATTTCTATTCATAAATGGTATGAATACGGTTACATTTTATTAAATTAATGACTAACCTTTAAGTTTTCGTTAAAGCGTTGTAAATGAAGACTATTCTGACCGTATGTCTTGTACAATAAAACTAACGACAAAGGGGGCATGTTGAATGAAATGTAATTGTTATTCACCAAGCACAACATTGGAACAAGGAGAATTACTTGCTTGTCCATTCCGAAATGCACAAAAATCTGCTAAAACTCACATTGAAACTGAGGTAAAGCACAAAAAGATTCCACCCAACACACACCAATGTTTAGGGATTATACCTTTTGGCGTTATAGAAGAAACCCTAACTATCTCCGTACAAAACCAAAGAGTTAATGAGGTTAATTTCTATCATAGCGGCAAGGAAATAGCGCGCTGGTTAGTTAAAAAAAGTGAATACAATAAGCGAGAGTTCACTGTATTTCCTGTGCCAATTCGGAAAGACGCTTTTCATTCATAATGTGGTAGCCATTCTTTTTCTTCTCTAAAATTTTTTCTTCGCAAAATTGTGCAAATACATATAATAAATGTCGGTAAGAAACCCCTAAATATTCACAGATTTCGGTATGCTTTTCTTTATAAATACCTTGATCTGACGATAATTGGATAAATGCTGCAAGTCGATTTTCAAGTGGATACGCTTGATTTTGTGTATATTTTGACGTCATTTTGGTCGCCTTTTCCCCTAAAAACACACAAAGTTTACGTAAAAATAGTACATCCGTGAGTAACTTTTCTTTGCAGGACTGTGTAATCGAAAAACAAATCGTCTCGGTTACTGTCTGAATCCCCTTCGTATATCTTGCCTCATTAAGCAACTCAATTTCCCCCATAAAACGCGGTGGCTCTGGGTATTCGATAAGCGAGACCTTGCCGTTTTTATGCGTCATATATATTTTCGCTTTCCCTTCAATCATGTAGTATAGCGTATCCGGAAATGATCCTTCTTTAAAAATCCATTCGCCTTTGTCAAACTTACATACCTCCAGAAATGGATTTATATCAAATGAGAAAAAATCATCAATTGGATATTTATCGAGATAGTATGAACGTTCCTCAGCTGTCAGTATATGCATTATTTTACTCTCTCCTCTTAAATAATGTGAGATATCTCACATTATTGTATCGATGAACGTGCTATTATTCAACATAGTTAAATTGGAGGTACGTAAAATTTATGAACAATCAACGATGGCTTTCTCAAAATTTCTTTGCATTTTTCATTACATGGGGTATTTTCTTACCTTATTGGACAGGTTGGCTTGTAGATGCCAAACATCTTACTGTCTCACAGGCTAGCGTCGTAATGGGCTGCGGTCTTTTAGCACGAGCAACTTCAAATCTATTTTTCTTCCCGACTCTTGCAAAATATGTGCACAAAAAACGACTCGTTAGTATTCTAGCAATAGGTGCCCTAATCACAACTTTATTTTACTTACTAAGCACGAGCTTTATCTCGCTTCTTATTGTTACCCTTTTATTTAGCGTTTTCTATCCAGCACTGCTACCAGCCGTTGAAAGTAGTGCGGCAACGCTCGTACAGCATGGAAATGTACACTATGGTAAAAGCCGCTCCTATGGTTCCCTTGGCTTTGTCATTGCAGTATTAATCATTAGTATGTTGACAGGTGCATTTGGCAATAACATTATCTTTTGGAGTATGGTGGTCGGCCTGATCGGTATGCTGTTGATGCAGCAAATGGCTACACCAAAAGAGTTACTCGTTGTACCGACAAAAGAACAACGTGCAAAATCATTGTCGATGAAAACATTATGGACTATTAAAGGCTTCCCTATTGTTTTATTAGTCGTTATTCTGTTGCAAGGCGCACATGCTTCTTATTACAGCTATGGCTATATATATTTAGTTGATTTACATGTCGATCCATTCTATATGGGGATGATTATTAACATCGCCGTTATTTGCGAAATCTTATACTTTATGAAGGCTGATACACTATTTAAAAAATGGCGCTCATCTTCCTTATTACTTATAGCAGCAAGTGGTTCATCATTACGTTGGCTTCTCATTTACCTATTCCCGAATGTCTGGGTTTTTATCGCTTCTCAAACATTACACGCATTATCTTTTGCTCTCGCGCATTACGCTTTTATCAGCTATTTAACAAAAACATTGCCGAAGGAGCAAATTCCAAATGCACAAGGCCTTTACTCTGCATTAGCAATGGGATTAAGTACAGCGATCCTTACATTTTTAGGCGGCTATTTATACGAGATTTCACCTGGACTATCATTTGCAGCAATGCTTGTTTGTACTGTTCCAGCAATCGGTATTCTGCTTGCTACAAGAAATAAATATCAATATTAAAATAAGCAGGTGAGATTTTTCTCACCTGCTTTTCTATGTGCTCACCTTGGATAATACGAAAATCCAGGATATTTTACAACCGGCCACTTTTCCTTTCTTAAAACATTGAGGAGTTCAGGACCAATATTTAAATTGCTTTGTACTAGCTCAGATGGAGTAAGGGCCATCCATTGATTTAACGAAACATCCTGAAATCTATCACTTTTAAACATTTCAAGGAACCATAATGTCTCAGTACCGGTATTTTCAATGTAATGACCATTTGCAAACGGCACGTATCCCACATCTCCTGCACGATAATCGAATGTTCTAGCCACACCATTTGCTGTAAACACTGTCATACGCCCTTGACCTTGAAGGTAATATTGCCATTCGTCATTATTCGGGTGCCAATGTAGCTCTCTCATTGCACCAGGCTTAATCTCGACAAGCGCTGCTGCGATATTTTTAGAAATAGGAAAGTTTGTCGAATCCACAATTCTGACACTGCCACCGGGAGTTTTAATAGGAGTTTGGGCAAGCAGGCTATGTTTGAAGGTTTGAGGGACTGTACCGTATGGTGATTGTACTTTTTGTGTGTCTAGAGGTCCTGGAACCTTATCTTGAAAAATATAGACCTGTTCTTTCGGGATATGTTGAAAAGCGCTCATAGGAACGCCAAAATTGGAGGACAGCACATCTTTAGGAGTATGAGCAAACCAATCAGATATTGAAAATGTACTTAGATCTGAGAAATGCCCATCGTCAAACACCAGCAAAAATTCACAACCATCTTCAAGACCTTGTATGGAATGCGGAATTCCTGGAGGGAAATACCATAAATCCCCCGGTCCTACATCGGCAATAAAATTACGCCCATTTTGATCGACTGCTGTAATCCGTGCATGACCAAGAAGCATATACGACCATTCTGCTTGTTGATGCCAATGCAGCTCACGTACTCCCCCTGGTGTCAAACTCATATTGACACCTGCCAATGTAGTGGCAATTGGCAAATCACGAGCAGTAACTTCTCGAGACCAACCGCCATTTTTTAATACCATATGCGTATCAGAAAAAGAGAACTTTAAATTTGGTACAAGTCCAGCATCTGTTTTTGGAGGGACAAGCATATCAGGGTTTTCCAGATCTCTCATAATATCTCTCGGCCCTTTATCCACCCACCCCGCCCCATCTTTCCGAATAGGTTGCGGTACAAATGAATAGCCATCTGGCATGTTTTCCAATGATTCACCTCTTCTTAAAGAAATCGTTATTTAAATATGTATGGATTCTTTACTTGGATTATTCTTTTCTCGAAAGATTGCGCCTGAAAAGAACCGTTAAGTTGGAAAAATTTATTTTCTCTTTCATACCTATAGTAATCGCTAACGCTTTAACTTGGTGTCATTTTAAAAATCTCTTTTTCAACATATTTACAGTTGGAATGTTATTAAACTACTTTACATATATTTATTTCGGGATAGCTTACATTATGCATCGCCCCAAACGTCATTGCAGTTTGCTATCCCACCATTTTTTTAATTTTCCTCATATTAATCTAAAGCCGCAAAACCGTTCACATTCGTTTATGAAATCAACTAATGTAAGTTGATTCTCTTTTAAATCTGAGCTGTAGCGTATACAAACGCTGCGGCTTTTCATATTATAATAAAGATAAAAATGAGGAGTTGTGCCGATGAATGGAGTATCTATTCCTGCTTTACTAAAGTCTATCTTTATTTTTGTCATTGCATATTCAACAAATTTTAATTTTAAAAAAGTTAGTAGAAAAAAATTAAATAATAAATTATATTTTTTGAGCGATGTATAAATCGCTCTATTTTCGTTTAATACCCATATTGTTATTAATTTGCTGTAGCGTGTGACGACGCTGCGACTTTTTTTATGTTAAAATTTACATAAATCGGCATAACAAGGTGATAATATGAAAAACAATAAATTAGTTTGTAAGGCTTGTGGTAATGATTCCTTCGCACAAGGTGAATTAGGCGGATCTATGGCAAAAGTAAAACCCATTAAGCTCGATATGCTCCATTTTTCGAGTTCACCACTAATTTTGACTATTTGTACGAATTGCGGAGAAGTAGCCTCAATGAAAGTTAAGAAAGTTGATAAGTTTATATAGTCTCTTATAGTTAAACTTTTGGTCACTTCCAGCCTAGTGACCCTTTATTAGTTTCTTTCATCAGATTGTTCAATAAACGAATCCATTCATAGTTCTAAAAACTTTCTGACTATGTTAACCTTCCATAATCCACCAACCCAAATATCAGGAGGTATCACAATGACTCTAAAAATTGTTAAAACGCTTTTATCTATCTTTCTTGTGTTCATGTATTATTTGCGCTTTTGGTCAGCTAACTCTACTATAAAAATTACGCTTTTCTTTATTATGATCCTCTTTATTTATGAAGTTGGTGTTGAAACTGGTAAGAAGCAAAAGAACAGAATCTAACCGGTAAATTCTGTACATCATCTGAACAAGAATTTAAAAACCATTTTCTTTCGGTCAACATTTTGCTTCTCTTAACCAATTTTGGAATACATGAATTTGAATAATATTTAGTTAACATAAAAGTAACCACGATTAAACAAAATCAGCTCCATATCGAAAAAACCTCTTAAACAAAGGCTATACTTTCTACCACAAAATTATGGTAAAATATTGTTATTCTAAATCCTCCAGAAAGAAGGAATGATATGGAGCATATAAAAGACAAACCCCAAAAGACGCTATTTTTGTATTCTCTTCTTTTACATTTGTTTGTTTTGCTATCATTTTCGCTTTAATAGTTTATGATGTATTCACAATACAAAATTTCCTATCATTTGATCAGCCATTCACAATGATATTGAGTGTAGTCCTCGCTTCATTCGGTCTACTTTTGTTTGACGTAATTTTAACATTGTATATGCCCTCGAAATACATGGACGAAACTAACAAAAGCTATCAAGACTATTCGTTGTTAAGTATTGTTGCCTTTATGTTTTATAGGGGCGTTATTTGAAGAAATTTTGTTTAGGGGAATTATTCAAAATTTACTTCTGGTATTTCTAGAACACCAGTGGACTGCAATTATAATAACAACTTTACTGTTCTTAGGGATGCATACTCAATACTTCAAAAAACCTATAATGTTAAATAAATATAACTGTTTCAAGTTTAATTTTCGGATGGCTCTATTTTGAAACAAACAATATTTTAGTACCATTTCTTGTGCATTTTTTGATGAATATCGGAATGACCCTATTATTCAAATACAATTTAATAAGGGTTAAAAGGTAATTTACCAAAAACATCACACCCCAAGAGGTGCGATGTTTTATTCTTTATGTCGTTTTACTACCGTTTCAACAACGCACTCATATAATATTTGTAGTCCAATCTTCAACTCTTCATATGTTGCATAGGCATATGATAATCGAATATGCTGCGTATCTTGAGGATCGTAAATATAGCCAGGATTAATGAGAACTTGTCGATGCAAAAGCTTAGTAAATAACTCTTTATCAACGATTGGCTCATGAAACTTTAGCCAAATATAATAGCCACCTTTCGGCTTATCCCAACTAGCAATCTCCCTAAAACTTTCTTGTAATATCCCTTCTACAAAATTGGCTCTCCGCAATAATTCTTTCCGTAAACTCTTAATATGCATTTCATACTTCCCTGATTGCAGCCAATGCAGCACAATTTCCTGTGAGATGGCGCTTGAACCGTAATCTGTTTGCATTTTTATATCTGCTAACCGCTCAATCACGGTAGTTGGACCGATTAACCAGCCAATACGAAGTCCGGGGCTTAATGTTTTCGAGACACTCCCAATATAAAGGACTTGCCCGCTATCATCCATTGATTTAATTGGAGCCGTTGCCGCTTCAAAGAGCAATTCATGATAGACGTCATCCTCAATGATGGGGATGCGAGATGCTTTACACGCTTGATAAAGTTGCCTTTTTTCAAACGACTTCCATACCCCACCAGTCGGATTGTTTAACGTTGGAACAGCATAAAATACAGCCTGCCTTTTTCTTTTCTTTTGGGCTAAGGTTTGTGCAAGCTGTTCATCACGATCGATAGCTATCATTTGCATACCAACAGACTGAAAAGGATGGACTGAATTTAAATAAGACGTCTGTTCCTGGAATACGATAGAACCCTGTTCAAGTAGTCCAACAGCAATTAGCTGCAATGCTTGAAGTGCACCAGATACAATACAAACATTTTGCGGCTTTGCTTGGATCCCTCGTTTATTCACGTATTCGCAAATCGCTTCTCGAAGTTTATCGCTACCTTGTGGTGATGAATAGCCTAAATCTTTCGGCTGCAAAGAGAGCTCTTTCAATGACGCTTCAATTTCAGCAGTCGGCAATAAACTTGGTGCAAGCTCTCCAGTTCCCAATCGGACGACATCATCGCGCTGCTCGTATTCATTGATTAATTGAATGGTATGATAATTGGGCTTATGAAGACTTGTGTCTATGTACTTTTGCCAATTTGGCTGTGCTAGTGTAATTAATGAATCCCAGGAATTATCAGCTACATAAATACCGGATCCTACCTTCGATTCCAATATTCCAGTTGCCTTTAATTCTTCTAACGCTTGCTGAACAGTACTACGATTGACCCCAAGCTGCATTGCTAGCTGTCTTTGTGTCGGTAGCTTTGTTCCTGCCACCCAATCTCCTCGTTCTATATGCTCAGAAACCCATGTCACAATTTGCTGCTGTAATGTCATTTCACTTTGTCTATTTGGCTGCCAGTTCATTCGTTTCACCTCTACCACCTAAAATTGGGTGGCTAAAAAACCAGCCAATTGGTCGTTTTCTTTTAGTTATAACATATCTAAAATATTTAATGAAAGGAGAGAATTTCATTGGAAGCATTTCTTCATGGTATGATTTTAGCATTTGGACTTATTTTGCCCTTAGGCGTACAAAATGTCTTTGTCTTTTCTCAAGGTGCAACACAGCCACATCTAGTTCGTGCCTTACCCGCCAGCATCACTGCCTCAATTTGTGATACGCTCCTGATACTTCTTGCAGTATTTGGTTTATCAATAATTGTATTGCAATTTGAGTGGTTACGTATCGCCTTGATGAGTGTTGGTTTACTTTTCTTACTTTATATGGGCTATACAATTTGG
Source organism: Lysinibacillus sp. NPDC093190 (assembly GCF_050280425.1). Lineage (NCBI taxonomy): Bacteria > Bacillati > Bacillota > Bacilli > Caryophanales > Bacillaceae > Lysinibacillus > Lysinibacillus sp. NPDC093190. The sequence continues at coordinate 16,497 of NZ_JBNNVG010000002.1, forward strand.
CGCTCAAATCCAGCATCTGCCGATAATAACGAGCCACTTCCTGTAAAAAAACAAATTTTATTTGCGGTTTCTGTCTCTCTCTTAAACCCACATGCTATTTTAGATACGATAGGTGTTATCGGAACGAGTGCTTTAAAATATAGTGGGAGGGAACAAATGTTGTTCACTGCAGCATGTGTTTTAATTTCTTGGTTGTGGTTTTTCGGTCTTATAATTGCTGGAGCATCCTTGAAAAGACTTGATAGTTCCGGGAAGCTTATGAATATTTTTAATAAATGCTCAGCGATTTTTATTTGGGGAACCGCTCTCTACCTTCTTAGTGGTTTAGTGTAATCTATTTACATAAAAAACGCTCAGGATGCTGGTTTTTATTAAAAGACAAGAGTTAAAGTAATGCACTTAATATTTCAGGATCCTATATACAATGTGCAACGTAATAATATGCTATTTTTAAGCTGACCTAATTTTGATATTAGATCAGCTTTTAGTCAGTCTTTATTAACTAATCTGTCTCGTTAGTTCAATAAAAAAGAGCTGCACATGCAACTTAATGTTCTGCAAGTAAAGCACCTGGTTAGTTGAAGATTCATTAAAACTACCAAGTTAAATCATTTAAAAATGTAAGAATATCTTTGTTCACGTCGTCAATGTCCGTACCTAATGTCATTAAATGTTTAGAATTTGGATACCCTTTCATTGTTTTTTGATTCGTCGCAACGCTTTGAAAAATTACCTCTGCACTCTCTTTATACAATTGCTCATCTAATTCACCATATAATATACGAATTGGTGACGTTAATAGTGCTAATTTATCCATCGTTATATCAATTAGCTGTTGGAACTCAACTAGTGAATCGATAGACATATTTTGAAGACGTTTCATTTCTAAATTTATTTGTTCTTCATTTTTCCCTTGTTTGTATCCTTTTGCATAATGCAAGACACGCTTTTGTAGAAAAGTAGCTTCCCTGTGTATTGGCACTGACATTGTCACAACGCCATTTATCTCCAACTCTTGACCAACTTTTAATGCAAACACACCACCAAGAGAAAGACCAACCACAGCTATTTTTTCAAAACCTTCATCCTTCAACAATTGGTAACCGTTTAGTACATCTTGCCACCAATCTGACGGTCTATATGAGAAAAGTTTTTCTGCCGTTAAGCCATGTCCACTGTATAATGGTGCATAGCAAGAATAATTGTTCTTTTGTTTGCGGCACTTTAAGGAAAATTGAGAAGTATAATAATCATCGTCAGCTTCTTCAGCATCAAATACATACGGCAAAGTTTCTTGTCTTAAATGGAATTTTATATCTTTATTTTTTATATAGCGATCATAAACCTTTATTCGCTTTTTCTTAATTTCATCAGACCTGTGCTGATAAACATTTGTAACAAGAAAAATTTCATCTAAATCAGAAAAAAGGTCGTTGAAAATAGACAATGCTTGACTGTATACGCAGTCAAACATTTCGAGATTCAGACTACCATCATCTTTAAATTGATAAAATCCAGCCCCCAATTCAAAGTGAATACCTATATCCCATTGATGATAGAGACTAGGTGCCAAAGTAAGTCCTGGAAAAGCATTATGTAAATATTGACCTAAATCTATCGTCATTCACTCCATTCTTGCTATTGTTTTTTTATAGCAACCTGCGCCGTTAGTGAAACGTATTAATCAAGAACCACCTGTTACCAAGCAATGGTTATTAAGTCAGGTTCAACGAATTCTACTACAAATTTAGGTGATGGGCAAAATACATACTGTTGATAGGAATCTTCTGCTGCTAAATGAATGCCCAACATATCAAAGCGGTTCCTGGTCGTAAGACTGATGTTAAAGATGCGGAATGGATCGCCAAGTTACTTCGTCATGGATTACTCAAAGCTAGCTTCATTCCAGACCGCACCCAACGTGAATTGCGAGAATTAGTTCGGTATCGTCGGAGTATGATTGAAGAACGCGCAAGACAACATAAACGCATTCAAAAGGTACTCGAAGGTGCGAATATTAAACTTGGTTCTGTTGTATCAGATGTAAAACCTATCTAGGCGCATTATATAGACGGACTGCAGCTCGAAAGGGTAAAAAACGAGCTGGAATATCCGTTGCTCATGCCATCTTACGCATTGCTTATTACCTTTTAACACGGAAAGAAATGTATGTAGACTTGGGCGAAGACTACTTTGATAAACAAAAAGAACAATCCATTATTCGAAATTCTGTTCGGAGACTTGAAAGTTTGGGTTACAATGTGACCATTACTGAACTTGGTGCTTCCTAATATAATCTAAACCAGATCTCTATTTTAGGCGCTACCATTTTTTTGAATATAAAGGTCGCGTTTGTTTGTGCCAGAGATTTTATTTTCATGGGAGTGGAATAAGAAACTTAGGATAGGAGGTAATAACAATAATAATAGTGCGATTGAAATCAGCCGTTTTGACAATGTTTTTGAGAGTTTATCATTAACATCTCCTTTATACCATCCACTAAATTGCAAGTTATTCCGATATAAAACAGTAAATATAATTAAAATTGAGATTACCATCATAATTCCATAAGTAATTGAATCTTTAGTTCCTAACTTTTGGTAGATATAAGCAACAATATTGCCTGAAATCAAATAAAAAATTATGAGTAAAAAAACCATTCTTATGAACTCCAATAGTACCCTTGCAAAATCCCGTAGTACCCTCATTACATTCACTCTTCAGGCTTTTTTTAATATTCATAAAAAGTAGTCGATCCTTATTTATTAATTTCCTCAAAGTGTGCAGTAAATATTTGAATGACAAAATTTAAAGATATCAATTTTAGTTAGTGTACAATTTTAATAGTTCATGTATTGGTAAACTATTAATATCGTCCAAATTTATAAAATATGGTAATTGCCACTTTTGTGTTGCTATCGCTTGTTTGCTAGTGGGAGTATCCCAACTAGGATAAACTCTAATTGCCATTTTTCCCTTTGTATTAGCGGTTTTAAGAATGTTTTGTTTTAAAAGAATCTCTTTTGGAAAAACGAATTGGCCAAATTCACCATTATCATTAAAAGTATTTATTACCAATAAATCGGTGGCATTATCATATGAGAATGCTTGGTTTTTATTAGCTTCATTCTTTTCCCAAAAGGAAACAAACTGTCCTATCTTAGTAGGTGTTATTTTTGCAACTCTAAATCTAACCGATTTAGAATTCAACTGAAATATCCCAGCCCCATAATCTGAATTTTGAGTTTCTTCTTGGATATTTTTTATAGTTAATTGATTTGGTTCATAAAGTAATTCATTTACATATGCTAACGTCTTCTTAAATTTATTCATAGTTTTACTCCTTATCTGTTACTACAATATACCAGTATATCATCTGCGAATTGGTCACCGTAATTGATCTAAAAAAACTTTATTTCTCCATTTCGATTTTACTGCACATTTTCTTTCAGATATTCACTCAATATAGTGATGTAATTTAATATTACACTGTTAGTTGAATAACGGATAAAAAAATTTACAGATACTATACTTTTATTAAATATACTCAAACTATATCTTTAAACACAATAAAAGCTGAACTAATATCAAAATTAGTTCAGCTTAAAAATAGCATATTATAATGTTGCACATTGTTTTAAGTGCATTACTTTAACTCTTGACTTTTAAAAATACTGGTACCTGAGCGTTTCTTTTGGTTACCCCTAAGCAGTTACCGGGATTTACTTGATCACTTCTTCTGTTGACCAGAGTAGTTCCTGGGTTTACCTGAGCAATAAAGATTTTACATCTTAAAATAAACAGAAACTTTTTCATCAAACACTTCTGTCTCTATATATCGTTCACCATGATTGTCACTCACATAATGAATATCATTTAACAACACATTTGCCTTTAATAACGATTCATGCTGCTGGATGATAGTTATTGCTTTGGTACTTCCTTCAATTGAAATTGACACATATTGCTCAACAGGGAGTTTCCATTGTTTGCGTGTATCTTGAATTGTGCGAATTAGTTCTCTAATTTGCCCTTCCTCAAGTAAGCTAGCTGTCAGATGAACATTGATAAGGACCCGGCACGAAGCATCTTCTGCTAAGATGTACTGGTCCTTTACGATGGATTCTGTTAACACGTGCGCTTTTAACAATGATAACTGTTCCCCATCAATCGTTAACGCAACTGAACCTGTTCGCTGTAATATAATTTTCTCCTCGTCATTTAAATTTACTACGTAATCTTTTACTTTGTTGACTTTTGCTCCAAATACTGCACCAGCCGTTTTAAAATTAAGCTTATAATGAACGGTTTCATATGCTGAAAAATCATTTGTCCAAATGCATTCTTTCATATTTAGTTCATCTTTCACGAGCTCGCTATATGGTTGATAATCTGTTATCTCACCGTCAACAGAGACAATCATTTCACTTAACGGCTGCTTTACCTTGATTCCTTGACTATTACGGATGCTGCGGCCAAGCTCTACGACTGTTAAAATATTCGCCATTTCTTTTTCAAGCTTTGGATTCAATAGTTGTTCATTGTATGTTGGGTAGTTTTGTAAATGAACACTTTTTCCTGATAATTGTCGATATAAATCCTCCGCAATAAATGGTGTGAATGGTGCTAGTAATTGACAAATTGTCGTTAGCAGCTCATACAGTGTACTATAGGCACCCCGTTTATCCTCTGTCAGCCCATTTGCCCAAAATCTTGCTCGTGAGCGACGGATATACCAGTTACTTAGCTCTTCTACAAGCTTACCAATTTCACGTGTTGCTTGTGTAAATTGATAGTCGTCCATAGATTTTGTCACAAGCTGGATCGTATGATGTAATCGAGATAATATCCAATGATCTAGTTTTGTACGCGTGCCAGTCTTTTCTGCATCGTATTGGAAACCATCTATTTCTGCATATAGCTGATAAAATTTAAATGTATTATCGAGTGTATCGACTAGCTTTGATTTCGCATCCATCACAATCTTCTCAGAAAAGCGTTTAGGATTCCAAGGAGAACTGTCCACTAAGAACGCCCATCGTAAAGCATCCGCTCCATACTGTTCTATCAGTTCAACTGGTTCTAATGCATTTCCTTTGCTTTTCGACATTTTCTGCCCATGCTCATCTAAAACATGCCCTAAAGAAAGGACATTTTTATAAGGTGCCTTTCCTGTAAATAAAGCCGAAACCGCTAATAAACTATAGAAAAAGCCTCGTGTTTGGTCGATGCCTTCGATGACAACATCAGCAGGGAATTGATTGTTAAAAGTCGTAAGGTCTCCAAAAGGATAATGATGCTGCGCAAATGGCATAGATCCACTATCAAACCATACATCAATCACTTCAGGTGTACGTTCCATGTCACCACTACACTTTGGACAAGTACACACAACCTCGTCAATATACGGCTTATGAAGTTCGATGTCATGTAAAGTGCCCTTCGCTAATTCTTTTAAAGATGCAATACAATTTGGCGCCTCTTCATGACCACAATCCTGACAAACCCACACATTTAGCGGTGTACCCCAATAGCGATTACGGCTAATATTCCAGTCCACTAGATTTTCCAAAAAATTACCAAATCTACCGTGTTTAATGTGATCAGGATACCATGTAACTTGTTCATTTTTTTGTAAAAGTTTATCTTTCAATGTAGACATGTTGATAAACCAGCTGTCAGTTGCGTAATAAAGCAACGGTGAATCACAGCGCCAGCAATGAGGATAACTATGTTCATACTTTTCCTTATCAAACAATAGCTCATCTTTTGAGAGCATTTTAATAATGTCGACATCGCAATCTTTCACAAATTTACCGACAAGCTCTGGAACTTCTTCTGTATAACAGCCTTTCAAATCAACAACATTGACAAACGATAGCCCATTTTGCTGAACCGTTTTATAATCGTCCTCCCCATATGCAGGAGCGATATGGACGATACCAGTTCCACTATGCTCTGTGACATAATCGGCCAGCACAACGACATGACCTTTATTAACGGTTACGTATGAAAAAGGTGGAATGTACGATACACCTTCAAATTCATGACCATTATGCTCACTCAATATTTCAACGGGTTCAGTAAAAACCTTTTCCACTAATGATTTTGCCAAGATATATACTTTATCGTGCTGCTTCACTCGAACATACACGAGCTTAGGATTCATTGCCAAGGCAACATTGGCAGGTAATGTCCATGGAGTCGTTGTCCAGCCAAGAAAATATTCATCTTTATCCTTTAGCTTAAACATAGCCGTGACAGATAAATCCTTTACATCCTTATAGCCCTGTGCAACTTCATGAGAGCTTAATGATGTTTGACAGCTAGGGCAATATGGTGAAACACGGTGCCCCTTATATAAAAGCTTTTCCTTGTGCACATGACTTAAAATATTCCAAACGGACTCAATATAATCATTACTTAGCGTTAAATACGGGTCATCCATGTCAATCCAATAGCCTAGCTGCTCTGTAAAGGAGCGCCACTTCTTCTCATAGGTAAATACACTTCCCTTACACTCTTGAATAAATTGTTCAACACCATATTTCTCAATTTCTTGCTTGCCAGAGATGCCTAGCTTTTTTTCTACGCCCAACTCTACAGGCAAACCATGTGTATCCCAACCAGCTTTACGTTCAACCAAATAACCTTGCATCGTTTTATAACGAGCCACGACATCTTTAATCGTTCTGCCAAATGCGTGACCTACGTGTGGTAAACCATTCGCTGTTGGCGGTCCTTCGTAAAATACAAAAGGCTGCTGCCCAACACGATTTGTCACAGATGTTGCAAACGTGCCTTCTTGCTCCCACAATGCTCGAATCCGTATTTCTCGTTCAACCGTTGTTTCCTTCTTCTGTTCTGCTTGCATATTAGTTCCTCCTATACAATTAATTTTGTATAAAAGGCATACAAAAAACCCCGTCCCAAGTAAGGGACGGGGTTAACCGCGAATACCACCCTAATTCTATTGAATCAACGTTCAATAGCACTTAGCAACGTACAATCATACGTGTTCTTTTTAACGGTAGACACCCGGATTAGCTTACTATGTTCAGCCAATCTTCTCAGAGAGGATCTTCATGTAACACCTGCACACCGACTTCCACCAATATGTCGGCTCTCTGTAGAACAAAATGAAACACTACTTTTTCTCATCAACGAATTTGTATGCTTTTATTGTCACTCATCTTAACAAACTAATTTTTGTCTGTCAATAATTTCAAAGCACTAATATTGGTAGTGATTTCCTTATAATTCATTGAGACATGCTTCGATGCTTTTATGAAGAGCTGCGAACTTAGGCTTTCTATTTGTTTTAATATAAAAGCTTTTTACAAAGGTTTTACAGTTAAAAAGTAAAATTCTATGATGCTGAACATCGAGCTGTTCTTTTCTTACGTTTAAAGTAGCAGGTAATTCTTGCAGCAATTTAGTGATCTCTTGCTCCTCTAAACCATGCTCAAGCATTGTGAAAATAGGTACTAAAATCCGTTCATCTTCATTATGTATGAAAGCATAATTTTCTTGCAAAACGGTGTTCCATAATGCGCTTACAATTTCAATATAAGAAGTTTTATTTAATTTTGGATTTTTCACTAATTCATTCATTGCATCAGCCATATGTGCAACACTATGAGCCCAACCTTTCACCGGCACGTAGCCTCTTACATCCGTTTCAGCTGATAAATAAGCTAGTAATTGATCTTTACAATCATTTATTTTGTGCTCAGATAAAAAATCATCTTCATTTTCCCTAAATAAAATAAGTGCGATTAAAAGCGACGTAAATGTACGGGTAAAAACTAAATCTGATTCGCTTTCTGTAATACCCTTACATAATAAATTATTTAAACATTCCTCAAAAAGCTCCGTTAAAAGTGAATGCTCTAGAAAGTTTTTTTCACGGATCAATTCATAAAACGATCCATAAATTAAGTCATCTCTCAGTTCGCTATCTAATGAACCGATATGTAGCATCATTGATTGTATGAGATGAGTTTGGTCCTCTTGCTGCCACATTTTATTTCCACTATTTATGTCTGTTAGTATTTTTTTTAATTCATTTTCCTTAAGTAGGTTTTTATTTAGTATCATATCCAATCTTTCTCCCTTACCTTTTTGTGAATTTGCATAATCATCTTTTACCACGCCCTTGACTATACAAATACTTACAATAATTGTACACTAATCCAAATATAAAAACAGCTAAAAAAAAGCTAGACATTCTTGAAATTTTTGAATGTCTAGCCTTGATTTATTTATACTCTTCTAGTATTTTTACGCTGTCTATATCAGCAAATCTTACTATATTTACATCATGTTGGTTTCTATCCTCGTTATATTTAACTTCTACATAATCACCAAGTGATAATGTTTTGGGAGTATCAATTAATGGGAACCACATACCATTACCATATTTTTTTACGATTTCATCTACAGATAATTCACCAATATTCGATTCATCGACATGAGAAACTACTAAAAATTCATGTTCCTTAATGGCTACGACTACCCCATCTTTTGAACGACTTCCCTTCTCCTTAACTGGAATATCATATTTTTCACGTAGGTATGTTATTTCTTGACTATAATGTTCCTCAAAATAGTTCAAAGCGTCTCTTTCCACTAGGAAAAGTAGCATCATTCTTTCTACGTCTTTGTATCGATTTTTTTCCTGCTCTAGTAATGTACTGATAGTAACAAATTTATAAATCATTGGTTTAGTAAATTGTTCAATATATTCTTCTTTTGTAAGATTCATCTTTTTCAATTGTTCAGCTTTTATACTTGATTCTAGCATGACTTCAAGCTCTTTATCGATGTTTTCTTGAGTAGGCACTACCCCCTTTGATTGTGCGTAAGCATATAAAGATTCCCACTGTAAATAGGATTCAAATCGCTCCTTTCCATCAGCTGTCAATTTCTGACCCTTTGCATTAGGATCTATTTCCAAATAGAAGTATAAATACTTTTCATCAAATAGAGTCGGTATACTTGCTGATTGCTCCTGATTTCCGCTGTATTGAGTATATAGAAAGATGCCAATACAAACTGTGAATATAATAGATAATACACTATATTGCCAACGCCAAGATTTTTTCTTCATCTCACGCTGTTCTAAATGCTGTACAACATTAGTCATAACACGCTTTTTACTTTCGCTTAAATCCTTTAATACCTTTACATCGACTTTACTCATGCAGCAGTACCTCCCATTCAATATGCTGTAGCTTTGGCTTTAATAGCTCTCGTCCACGACGTAGCCTTGTTTTCACCGTACTCTCCGGAATACTTAAAAGCTCGGCAATTTCAATGACAGGCATTTCCTCAAAATAATAATAAATAAGGACCTCACGCTGTTTTAATGGTAGTGCTAAGATGGCGTTTTCAATTAAGGTTTGTTCATCCTGCTGCACTAGCATGTCCCTTTTCGTGACAGCCTGCTTGGCAAAGATCTTCTGTTGAACTTGTATTTTACGGTATGTCCAGCTGCGTAAATAGTCTTTACTTTTGTTAATGACGAGCCTCGATAAATATGCCCGTAACTCTCCTCTTTCTTCATAGTTTTGCTGATTATCGTAAAATTTAATAAATACATCTTGAACGATATCTTCAGCACTTTGTAAATCTTTGACGTAATAAAAGGCAAGTCGGATGAGCCTTTCTGTATGCTGCTGCATTATTTCTTCGAGTTCTTTAATTTCAAGCAACATCTCTCCCCCTCTCTGCCCTATAAACGGTGCTCACGGTATAGAGGTTTGCTTTTTTTGTATTTTTTTAAATAAAGATCTTGATTTTGGTTTAATTGGAATATATTTTATGTTCCTCTCATTATTCGAGCAACTCCGAATTCACTTATTCTAATTTTTATCAGAAAAAGGCGCAATGACCGCTTTTTCATTTGAAGAAAGTACAATATTTGTTGATGGGGTTCCATAAGGCATTGCCTCATCAATAAACTGCTCCAATGTTTGCACTGAATTGGTTGCAATTTTTACAATATAACTTATTTCACCCGCTACACGATAGCATTCAAGGACATCGGGATGTGCGTTACAAAAATCCGATAGACTTTTACAATCAATTGATTTAAATAAAATAATGGCTTGAATGTCGCGATTCAACTTTTTTAAATTTACCTTTGCACTATAAGCTTCAATAATCCCTTGCTCTTCTAATTTTTTAACACGCTCAATTACTGCTGGAGATGATAAATGAACCATCGCCGCTAATTCCTTCATCGACATTTTTGCGTTTCGCTGCAATTGCTGTAAAATTTCAGTATCTATTTGATCCATATGTATCCACCTTTTTTAATAAATTAGATTTAATAAAATTCCTTTTATTATAAAGCAAATCATCTAAATTACATTATACAGATTCTGTCATTGAATAGCCTTATTCATTACAATTAAACATATAAAGGAGGCATTAATAACGTGAAAAAAATATTATTACTATTAGCAAATGGTTTTGAGGCTGTAGAGGCGAGTGTTTTTACAGATGTACTTGGTTGGAATAAATGGGAGGGCGACGGTACAACAGAGGTCGTGACCGTTGGATTGCATCCGCAATTGCAATGTACATGGAATTTTAACGTAGCTCCCGAAAAATTGCTGCATGAAATTTCATTAGAAGATTTTGATGCACTTGCGATTCCTGGAGGCTTTGAGGAAGCTGGATTTTATGATGATGCCTTTAGCGAGGAATTCCAGGCGGTCGTTCGTCATTTCGATGAACACAAAAAACCGATTGCAACGATTTGTGTAGCTTCCCTAATTTTAGGTCAAAGCGGAGTACTACATAATCGCAAAGCTACTACTTATAATCATCCAACTAGTAAACGATTATCACAGTTACAATCCTATGGTGCAAACATCGTCAACGAACGAATTGTTCGAACTGAACATATTATTACATCCTCAAATCCTGGCACTGCATTCGACGTTTCCTTTAGCTTACTAGAAATGCTGACATCTGAGGAAAATACAAAAAAGGTAAAGGATTTAATGGGGTTTAAGTAATTTAATGAAGCTGCCTCAATGCGTTAAGGCAGCTTCATTCCATTAATTTGATAATAAATGATATAACTTCGATCCAAATTCTTTGCTTTTTGCAACCAATGAAATTGTTCTTGTTCTTCCAAAATTATTAATTGGTAAGGCAAAAAGCTGAAGATGACCGATATTTTTAGCCATTAACTCTGGTACAATCGTTATTCCCATACCAGAAGTTACAGCTCCAAAGATAAAATCCCCAAAGCTCACTTCGCTTATGATATTAGGCTTATAGCCAAGCGCTTGTATTTGTTCTATTATCTCCTTCCTTGAATCACAAGGAGCTTGATGAACAATAAGTGGCTCCTCACACAATTCTGCAAGGTCAACTGCTGTTCTTGAATTAAAACGATGATACAACGGAAACACAGCATAGTAAGGCTCCGTAAACAATTCCCAACTCCACAAAGATTCCCCCGCATATTTTGCATCCACAAATACTGCATCAAGTCTACCTTTTTGTAAAGATTGCAACAGTTCATTTGAAGTATTTTGAATCATTAACGTTATAGGTCGATCTAGTAGCTTAAGTTCATTCATTTTGTTTGGCAAATAATAGGTGGCTAAGCTGGGCAGACCACCGATGGCAATTGGATTGCTCTGGTTAAATTGCTGCAATTCTTCACGAATAGCTGTTAATTCAGTCAAAACTGGTGTAATTCGAGTGTAAAAACGTTCGCCAGCTTCTGTTAATTCAATACCAATGGATGCCCTATGAAATAGCTCGATGCCAAGATTATTCTCTAAATTTTTTATATGTTTACTTAGTGCAGGTTGGGAAAGATTCGTGATTTGAGCAGCTTTAGAAAAACTTTTTTGATTGGCAGCAGCAATAAAACTATGTAACCATTCTACATTCATTATATCCCTCCATACCCTATAACGATTTGTTATATCCTTATAAAATAGTGATTGTTCCATATTCTTGGTTTTTTTAGTAACCTATTAAATATACAAGGTGCTTCGATTATAACATAACGTTATAGGTCATCTATACATTGCATCTTTAATTTTATGGAGGTTCAATAAATGAAAAATGTTTTATTATTATCCTTTGGCATGTTTGCCTTGGGCTTTGATGCCTATGTAATCGCAGGGCTTCTCCCAGGAATTAGCGATACGTATCAAAAAAGTACATCACAAGTCGGCCAAGCTGTGAGTATTTTCACTTTATTTTACGCTATCTCAGCGCCATTATTTTCTTCTTTACTTGCAGGAAAACCAATTAAAAAAATCTTAATAGGATCAATGCTTATCTTCACAATAGCGAATAGCATTACAGCTTTAGCGCCGACCTTTTCTATTCTTCTACTATCGAGAGCAATTGCAGGGACCGGAGCTGGTTTATTTTCACCATTAGCAGTATCGGCCTCTTCAAAGTTCGTTTCTAGTGGGAGGAGAGGGCGAGCTCTAGGATTGACTATTGGAGGAATGAGTATGGGAACAGTGCTTGGGGTACCTTTGGGTATTTATATATCCAGCTTATTTGATTGGAAATTAACACTTTGGCTATTAGTTATGATTGGTGTAATTTCTGTATTATGTATGTATATATTTCTTCCCAATTTTCCTACAACACCTCCCCCTGCACTAAACGAACGATTAAAAATGTTCCTAGATAAAAGAGTAACAATAACTGTATGTATAACATTTTTTTCCAGTGTTGCTAGCCTAGGATTATACACATATCTATCTCCCCTATTAGAAGAAATGGCAAGCTCCAGCAATTTAACGATGTATCTTTGGGCATGGGGACTCGGTGGCTTGTTTGGAAGTTTAATGATCGGTTACTTGATCGACTATTTCGGGAAACCAAAAGCTTTAGTTACAATCATTTTAATCACTTTAACTTTATCCATTATCTGTATACCATTAATGCTTAACTTACCGATATTAAAGTACTTACCGTTCTTTGTCTGGGGAGCAATGGGTTGGGCATGTCAAGCACCTCAACAACATATTTTACTATCATATCAGCCGAATAATGGGAGTTCGGTAGTTGCAATAAACAGTTCTGTTAATTATTTAGGCAGTGCAATAGGTGCAAGCTTAGGTGGGATTGTACTGTCCTTGCAGATGGGATCAGTAATATTGATTTATTTTGCGATAATCTCTATGTTATTCGCAATTTGTTTACAGTTCTATAGTTTGAAGAACAAATTTAGCGTTATTTAATAATTGCGATTCTAACTGTTGATTCGATGATCCTATTCGTCATTTTGATGGTTAGAATCGCAATTTTGTGTTTCTATCCTATCATTTAAGGGTGGGGCTTTCAGTCGCTTTAGCGTTTCTTTCCGTCGCTCTGGCGATTCTTTCCGTCACTTCGGCGGGACCTTCCGTCGTTGGAGATTCTTTCCGTCGTTTAGGCAGTTCTTTCCGTCACTTCGATGGTTCCATCCGTCGCTCTGGCGATTCTATCCGTCACTTCAGCCGGGTTATCCATCACTAAGAGTTATATGATGTATTTGTATTACAACCATTGGCAATGGCATTGGAAAAGCTACCACCTGCAAAGTACATACAGCAGCTTTAACAAGTTTCCTAAATATCCTTTGCAAAGGTACATTTTAAAGTTGCCGTTGATTGAAAAACACAATATATTAAATAGAAACTCCTACAATCTGTAACAATTTGTAATTTAGTTCGTCTAATTGGCAATAGAATGAAATTTTTTGGAAGCAGTCTAATGAAAAAAATTTTGTTTCTAATTTTGTTGGTAAGTCTGTTTTTGGTTTCTGCTTGTACAAATGGAAAAACGCAATCATTAGAAGCCTTTTATAAGGATGCAAAAATTGAAAGTATATCTAAAGTGATCATCCAAGATGGTTCAACTGGTGCTTCAAAAACGATAACTAAGCAAAAACAAATCAATGAATTCGTTTCTCTGATTAAAGATATAAAGTTTACTCCGCAAGACAATCAAGAAAACGTGTTGGATGGAGATATGATATTACTCTTTTTGATAGTAAAAGAGAATTTAAATTCACACTAAGTGAAATTGACAACATCTACTGTGATTCAAACCCAGATATTTATCCTATTGTAGAGAACTATTACAAACAGTTGGAAATTGTAGAAGAGTAAAGATTTTAAAACTAAAGACCTCTTTATATTGAAGTCTTTTTTATGCATTTGGTGGGGCTATCCATCACATTGACGGTTCGGAGCTTCTATCCATCATTTTACAGAAAAAAACCGATCTCCTAAGAGATCGGTTTTTTATTTAAATGATTACTGAGCAGCTTTCGCGCGAAGAACCATTTGTAGGATACCACCGTGACGGTAGTAGTCTACTTCTACTTCTGAGTCGAAACGAGCTAAAGCTTGGAAAGTTTTAACTGAACCGTCTTCAGATTTAGCAGTAACTGTTAAGATTTCACGTGGTTTTACGTTATCAGTAATGTTAACAGAGATTTCTTCTTTACCAGTTAAGCCTAAAGTATCAGCAGATTCACCTGGCATGAATTGAAGTGGAAGAACACCCATCATTACTAAGTTAGAACGGTGGATACGCTCGTAAGATTGTGCGATAACTGTTTTGATACCAAGTAAGTTTGTACCTTTAGCAGCCCAGTCGCGAGAAGAACCCATACCGTAGTCGTTACCAGCAAGTACTACTAAGCCAGTACCTTGCTCTTGGTATTTCATACATGCGTCATAGATGTACTCTACTTCACCAGTTGGCCAGTAAGTAGTGAAACCACCTTCTGTACCAGGAGCAACTTGGTTACGGATACGGATGTTTGCAAATGTACCACGCATCATAACTTCGTGGTTACCACGACGAGAACCGTATGAGTTGAAGTCACGGATTGCAACACCGTTTTCGATTAAATATTTACCTGCAGGTGTATCTTTACCGATTGCACCAGCTGGAGAAATATGGTCAGTTGTAATTGAGTCACCGAACTTCGCCATAACGCGTAAGCCTTCTAAGCCTTTAATAGCTTCTGGCTCTTTCGCAAGACCTTGGAAGAATGGTGGGTTTTGGATGTAAGTTGATTTGTCATCAAATGTGTATAGAGACTCAGTTGATGTTTCAATTGCATTCCATTTTTCGTTCGCTGTGAATACAGTTTCGTATTCTTTTTGGAATAATTCACGGTTAACTACAGTGCCTAATACAGCGTTAACTTCTTCAGTTGAAGGCCAGATATCAGCGAAGAATACTTCGTTGCCATCTTTATCTTTACCGAATGAATCTTTTTGTAGGTCGATATCCACAGTACCAGCAAGTGCATAAGCAACAACAAGTGGTGGAGAAGCTAAGTAGTTAGCTTTTACAAGTGGGTGTACGCGACCTTCGAAGTTACGGTTACCAGAAAGAACTGATGTTACGAATAAGTCGTTATCTTTGATAGCGTCTTCGATTTCAGGAAGTAATGGACCTGAGTTACCGATACATGTTGTACAGCCGTAACCTACAGTGTTGAAACCAATTTCGTCAAGGTAAGTTTGTAAACCTGAATCTTCAAGGTAACCAGTTACTACTTTAGAACCTGGTGCTAAAGAAGTTTTTACCCATTTAGGCACAGTTAGACCTTTTTCTACAGCTTTTTTCGCCACTAAGCCCGCAGCAATTAATACGTATGGGTTAGATGTATTTGTACAAGAAGTGATCGCAGCGATTGCTACAGCACCTGTTGGGATTTCAACATCACCTTCAGCAAATTTAGCTACAGAAGTTTTTGCGAATTCATCTTCAGTTAAACCGAAACCTTGTGTACCTTGTGGTGCCACTACTGCTTCTTTGTAACGAGTACGCATTTGAGATAGTGGAATTAAGTCTTGTGGACGTTTTGGACCAGAAAGGTTTGGTTCGATTTCATCTAAGTTTACTTCTAATACGTCAGTGTAAACTGGCTCTAATGTTGGATCGAAGAACATGTGGTTAGCTTTTAAGTAAGATTCTACAACCGCGATGTGCTCTTCGTCACGACCAGTTAAACGCATGTAGTTTAATGATTCTTCGTCAATTGCGAAGTAACCACATGTAGCACCATATTCAGGAGCCATGTTAGAGATTGTCGCACGGTCAGCTAGTGGTAATTTAGTTACGCCAGGTCCGAAGAACTCAACGAATTTACCAACTACGCCACGTTGACGTAATACTTGTGTTACTTTTAATGCTAAGTCAGTAGCAGTAGTTCCGTTTGGAAGATCGCCAACTAATTTAACACCGATAACTTCTGGAATTGGGAAGTATGAAGGTTGACCAAGCATACCTGCTTCAGCTTCGATACCACCAACGCCCCATCCAAGAACGCCGATACCGTTGATCATTGTTGTATGTGAGTCAGTACCTACTACTGAATCTGGGAAAGTTTCGAATGTACCGTCAGCATTTTCGTTTACGTGTACAACTGGAGCTAAATACTCTAAGTTTACTTGGTGAACGATACCAGTTGCTGGTGGTACAGCACGGAAGTTATTGTAAGCAGTTTGAGCCCATTTTAAGAAGTTATAACGCTCAGCGTTACGTTCGAATTCAAGGTCCATGTTTGCTTGTAATGCAGATGCATTACCGTATTTGTCTACTTGTACTGAGTGGTCAATTACAAGGTCAACTGGAATAGCAGGGTTGATTTTGCTTGGGTCGCCGCCCATTTCTTTCATAGCAGAACGTAGAGAAGCAAGGTCAACTACTACTGGTACACCAGTAAAGTCTTGTAATACTACGCGAGAAGGTTTGAATGGTACTTCAGCTTCTGGATCTGCACCGTTACCCCATTTTGCTAATTCGTTTACGTGCTCTTCTTTGATAACATATGCATCATATTGACGTAAAACTGATTCTAATAATACTTTGATTGAGTAAGGAAGGTTTGAAACTTTTGCAACGCCAGCTTTTTCAATCGCAGCTAAGTCATAGTAATTATAAGTTTTACCATTAACTTCGAATGATGCGCGGCTGTTGTGTAAATTACCTTGTGCCATTTGCGGATCCCCCTAAATATCTTTTTGAAAAGGCCTATATAAATTTTTAAAGCATCTTTTCTCCAATACCCATGATAGCGCATTTATATTCATAAGTAAATTACATTAATATTATCTTTTTCGATAAGTAATCCTTATGACCTTGGTTTGTAGCCTAATGTATTTAATTTTTTGATGTGCATAATATGAAGGTTTCGCTAAAAAGAAGTTTTTATACCTTTTTATGAAGTGTATATAAATGTTTTTAACTGGGGCACTTTTTGGGGCACTCGTTGTTTTTTTAAATGGTGCAATGGTGCCCCAACAAAAAAATTATATATTTATAAAAATCATTTTGGACAGGTACTTTATATAGTAGAAATTTTATCAAAGAAAATAATTTACAACAACTAGGTTTTGTAACCTTTATTTCCATTTTATTTTTATATAAGCTCTAAAATAAAAAAGCCACTATGGTAGTGATCCCTTAAAGTTAGATTTTTGGTCTAACTTTTGGGGTATAGTTCATTTTTAGTGGCTTTTGTTTATTATTTATTATCTTCTACATATTTCCGAGTTAAGAATGCAGTCAAATGAGCTCGAGTCATTTCTGTGTCGTACTGTTTTTGTTGAAGCCGTTCTTGAATGATAGTTAATTCAACGTGATTGCAAATTCCGAGTTCGGCGCGCCAGCAAATACAACCGTTCCGCTATACGGCAGTTTAACTTTGTTATTGCCGCTCACAACGGTAAAATTGACGCATACTCCCTGCTCATCATACACCGCGAATGAACTCTTCGATGGCAACGTCACGGTCATCGTTTTCCCCGCTGCCGCTTGCGGGATCGTAAACCATCTCGCATGCCCATTTGCTTGTAGCGTAACTTTGGATGATTGGTTTGCATCAAGTGGTTTCACGTTGGTTCCACTTACGTATAACAATCCGGACATCTCCATATATTCATTACCGCCTTCTGTATAGAAACGAGATTCCGTCGCATCACGGCCTGTCATCACGGGGATCTGAAGCTGATGCGCAGCCGTGTTTGGGCCTGTAATTTTTCTGCCGTCCCAATAGCCCTCTAGACCTTCACTGCGATTAATTTGTGTTGTAAGCATCATTGGTAAGAGATATTGAGCAGAACTATATTTCTCGTTTACGAGATAGAACTTAACGCCTTCCCGCTTCGCCCATGCGGCAGTGGTTTCCTTCGATAGCACATTGTCTTCTAGTTTCTCGGCTAAATATTGAGTAGCCGCTGCTTGCCCTAAACCTGGCAACGATATAAATGTGCTCTCTCTCAAATATGTTCGTCTATTCTTCTCTGTGACGAAGTTGAGCTTGGAGGTACCTGTCTCATTAATAAAGCTTCCATCCGCAGTATATACATATTTTTCTGCTGGATTAGATGGTAAGATCAGTTCTCCATTCTTCGTAATTTCTATTTTGAAATGACTGAAACTATTGCCGTAAAAACCCGCTTTCTTTGCTACGTCTTGAGGCATCTTGGCCTTGACCGGCTTGCCAAAGGATTTGTTCGGCTTGATATCCTTAATTGTGCCCTTCTCTTTAAGCGCAGCTAGCAATAATTCAGTCGCCATCAGTTGATTTGTAGTGCTGCTACCGCCGGATGACAACACAGCCACTGCCATCTTCTGTTCAGGAAGTACGACCAGTGAAGCATGTTGCAGTCCCGTGTCGCCGCCTTTAGCCAAGCCCTTTATCCCATATTCATTGAATGGATATAGTTTCACACTATCCCAGCCAAGACCATAGTTGATAATATTATCTCCATCCCCTGGCCACATTCCTTTTTTATATTCCTCTTGCTCCATCGCCTTGACTGCCTTATCAGAGAGGATTCCTTTTCCCTGTCCCATAAATAGTTGTGAGAATCGCACCATATCTTCTGCTGTGGAAGAGATCCCTCCCGTACCAATCACATTCACCGATTCAGTAGGAAGCTGCCCTTGGTACGTTGGAAAATAAAGTCCAGCCCGCTTATCGTCTTCCCATTTATCCTGCGGCGTTTTTGTATGATTTAGCTTTAAGGGTTCTGTAAACCATTGATGTATAAATTCGGTAAAGTTTATACCACTGACTCTTTCCACCATAATCTCGGCCAGCGTAAAGCCATCGTTGCAGTATACCGAGAACGCGCCAGGGTCCGCCTTCAAGCTCTGGTCGGACAATTGCTGCAACAAGTTATCATGGGCATAGGTATCATTATCTTTAAATAAAAATGTATTACTATACATAGTACCTTGCAAGCCGGAGGAGTGGTTCAACAGCATACGTGGCGTAATGCGTTTGTAACGCTCATCTTTCATCTTGAAATCAGGAACATAGTGGACGACAGGAGCATCCAAATCGACTTTTCCTTCGTCAACCAATTTCATCACAGCCGCCGCCGCATACATTTTACTGACTGAACCAATCCCGTATAGTGTATCTTTGGTCAGCGGCTGTTTCCCTTTCATATCATTCTTGCCTGTCTGACCCGACAAAATAAGTTTGCCATTATCAATTAGCGCATACTGCACGCTAGTCGTCTCATAGGACTTCGTGAGTAGGGTAGCCTTCTCTGCCGCAATCTTTTTCAGTTCTTGACTAGCTACTTCTTGGCTAGCTACAACCGTAGTCTGACTGCTAGAAAACGCCACCGCCCCTGTTGGTAGGCTCATCGTTAACGCTAATGTAGCAGCTAGCACCGCAAATAGTTTATTTTTCATAAAAGAAATGCCTCCTTGATTTCTAGATATACACTTCCTAAAACAATAATTAATGTCCTCACAAATAAAATTTTTTTGTTCACTTTAACACCTTGATCACTCCCTTCCGAAAGAAATATTTTCCATAAATAGAATATCAAAGTTTTATTTACTCGTAAATACAGTGATAGACTGATACCATATCAGGCTAAAGACTTATGGTTGATTAGGACAAAGTAAATTAAAAAGACCAGCTCGGCTAAATTAGCTTTGCTGGTCATCTTCTATTATGCAGCTACAACATTTGCAACTTGCGCAAGTTTAGCTGTTTTTATTTTATTAGACCCTTCTTTGGCTGCTTCAGCTCCAGTAAATGTACCGGTTTTAACTCACCATAGTTTACCGTCTGGCTCGAATGATCGAGCGGATTTAGAACGTCTATTCCGCAGATGATTTGAACTTGGTTGATTGGAGTTATGACATGGTAACAAAATAAATAGTAGAGGCGGCGAATTTGGCGAATTTGAATTCGGCCGTCTTTTTCGTTTAACAAAAGGTTTAGATATGAGTGGTCTAGTTGCGAAGTGATAGGAATAGCCCTGTATCAGGGTTATAGTAACGTACCATTAAATAATACAGTTATGTGTCCTCGTCATAGCGATAACCTGCCATTGTTATGATGTTAAGAAAAAGCACGCTTAGACAATTAAATAGAGCCAAATCTTCCTTGTTCTCTATTAAAATCATCTACTTAAGAGCAAAGTTTTCTATACATAATTGGGATTTATGCTTACTGCTATTAGACTTTCAATAACTTAAATCACCATCCGTTTACTGCAATTAAAACAATAACAATGGCACCGATTATACAAAAATATTCCATGCTTTCATTAGGGTAACTAAACAGCCTTTGCTATTTCTGTAAATATATAATCCTCCGATATTCATTGTTAATAAAAGTATTACACTCATTATTAATTTTATATTCAATTTCTATCTTCTTTTAATTACCACTATGCCCATGACATACCATATATTTTATATACCTTACTTGCAAAATTATAATAATTCAAATTCTTGTACTTATCGTAATGGTTCCATCCTTTAGTAACACCAGTAGCATATATTGCACTCTGAGTAGCGTAGCTAACTGGCAGAAGAGTCTTAATTCCAAACCTGTAAGCAGTCTTCATTGCTTGTTTTTTAATATCCTTTAAATACGTTGGATTTCGAACGGCAATTTTCATTGCTTCACTCAATTTCTGGACAGGAATATTTAATAGTAGGAACGTAAGCAAATAAATCAAATTACATTATACAATGATAATAACAATTATATGTAAAAAAGCCACGTTATTGCGGCTTTTTCAAAACTCTTTTCTAAATTTGTTTCCTCTAAAGGTTTCATCGGGTAAAAATTCCCTTAAGGTGAATGATATCGAATAGTTGCTAATACACCGTTTGCAAAAGATCCACCAGAAGTTGTTATTTCTACAGACAGAAGAGTACAACTATTTACTGAGAAATTTGACGTTGTAGTTGTACAACAATTTGGTGAAGTAGATGAACTAGGTCCTGTAATAGTTGCTATGATACCAGTTGCTATCGGGGCAGTAAAACCACAATTTGTACTTAAATATATTTGTGCAGATGCAGTATCTCCAGCAGTTAAATTATGATCTCGTATATTAAGAGTTAAACTTGTTATAACTGCATTTTGAGGAACTACAAATGTATTTTTAATGAAAGAAGCTGAGGCACTCCCAATCCCAAGAAAATCATTGTTTGCAACTGATTGATTTGTACTTAAGTAAACTTCCATTAGTCCTGGACCATTCGAACCTGTTGGACCAGTAGAGCCAGTTACTCCTGATACACCAGTAATTCCTTGAAGTCCAGTTGCTCCTGTCGTCCCTGTTATTCCTTGAACCCCAGTTGCTCCTGTCGTCCCTGTTATTCCTTGAACCCCAATTGCTCCTATCGCCCCTGTTATTCCTTGAACCCCAGTTGCTCCTGTCGTCCCTGTTATTCCTTGAACCCCAGTTGCTCCTATCGCCCCTGTTATTCCTTGAACCCCAGTTGCTCCTGTTGACCCTGTTATTCCTTGAACCCCAGTTGCTCCTGTTGACCCTGTTATTCCTTGAACCCCAGTTGCTCCTGTTGCTCCAATTCTCCCCTCTATTATTTGCAGTCTAGTTGCACCTGTTTCTCCGTTTAACCCACTTTGAAAGTTATTAAATTTCATTGGATCACCTCCTCCCCTATTTCATAATATTTTTTTTAGAAATAATGAAATAGACGTAACACTAGGTTATACGACCTGAAAAATAGATAAATGTGATCCTATAAATAATTAATTTTGTTATACGTTTTCTAACTTCTTTGGAGGAGAGGGTTTCATGCATCACCAACAACATAATCAAGCATGTAAAATGCGATGCTTTTATTCAAGCATCGCACTCATAAATTGATTAATAATTTATTTTGTTTCCATTACTGCATAGTAATTATTTTCATTATCTGCAAAATTAAATACCCTACCTGAAGGCATATTTACAATTTCTCCGACGATAACGTTTTTGTTTAATAAGTCATTATATAATTTGTCGATATCTTCCGAGAAAAACATCAAAGAAGGTGTACCAAGATTCATTTCAGGTTGCATTTTAGCAATTAATTCCTTATTATGGAGAATAATTTTTGTTTCCGCTTCTTTAGTTGGAGCAATTTCAATCCATTTCATTCCTTGACCATTATCTTCCTCTGAAATTACACTAAATCCTACTTTTTCTGTCCAAAACTCTTTTGCTTCATCCTGGTTATTAACATACAACATGATTTGGCCGACTTTATTAATCATTGATTTTTACACTCCCTTAAAGATGTTCTTAAACTTTACTTATCTAAAAAAGCTTTACTATTACTTTAGCGACTGCACATGCTCATTCAAACGGTCCCAAGTTTCTGTGATGCCTTGTAGCATGCCCATATCCATTACGGTCTTAAGTGCCTCTGCAGACACATATTCTGCACGGTTTATCAACTTAGTCGTTCCACCCAAATCGATGAATTCCAATGTAATCTCGGTCGACGGCATGGAGTCATTCGAAATACCTTCAGCATCCGAAAAGTAATCGGTATAGCTGATCTTCTCAGGCTCGATAATCTCCTTATAAATCCCTTTTCCCCACGATTCCATACCATAAAATTCACCTAGGTTTTCATCGACGCACTTCATACAGTAGTGCCATACGCCTCCCGGACGGAAATCAACGATGCAGACTGGAATTTCCCATCCTCTCGGCCCCCACCAACGTTTCAGATGCTCTGGTTCTTTAAACATCTTGAATAATAAATCTCGTGGTGCATCGAAAACGCGCTCCAGTATAAGTACGCGATCGTTGTCTACTCTCGATACCATTGAATTGTTTGACATTGTAATTCCTCCTTGATGATGAAATGGTTTTATGGTTTTATGATTTTTCTTTTTTCTGCAATTCCTTCAAATACTCATCTAAATTATCGAATCTTTCTTGCATTACACTCTGGAAGGATTGTATCCAAGAATCCAGCGCTTGGAATGGCTCGGGTAAATGAAGCAGCCTTTCGACTACTTCAACATTTGAACCAAAATATTGTTCTTCACTTTAATATAGTTGTATTATAAAGCTTCATGTGCTTACCAATAGCTCACATACTATTGCGATTTAGCACCTAAAAGTATCTCAATTTCTCTGTTTCCATGTACTCATACAGAATAGTTAACTTCAAAAGATGTTACTCCACCATTTTTTCACTCAATATTTCCTCCTATGTTGCCAAAACCCAAATTTCACCATGACGACAATCCGATTAAAATTCGTATGAATCTGACATTAGGAGCAAATGCTTTAGTTATGTCAACAGTTTTAGAGTCCAATGTAGCGATTATGGTTCTTATTTTCTCAAATAAGACAAAAAATTTTAATTGAACAATTAATGCATAATGTATTCATTAAAACAGACATTATAGGATAACATCCTTGTTAATTTATTTTTACTGAAAAAATAAAAATAATTCCATCACCTTCTCTAGGAGGAAAAAATGAATATAAAATTACGTCTTAAAATAATGATTTTTCTACAGTTTTTTATTTGGGGATCTTGGCTTGTTACATTTGGTTCTTATATGATCAATACGTTGAACTTTACTGGCGCGCAAGTTGGAATCGTATATAGTTCTAACGGTCTTGCAGCCATTATTATGCCAAGTCTTATAGGCATTATTGCAGATCGGTGGGTAAAAGCAAATGTGTTATACGGAATTTTACATTTCCTCGGTGCAATTACCCTATTTACTGCTGCTCAAATTTCAGATCCTACAATGATGTTCTGGGTAATGCTCTTTAACTCAATCGTTTATATGCCAACACTTGCTTTATCGAATACAATTTCTTATTTTTACCTGGAACACAAAGGCTTTGATGTTGTAAAGGACTTCCCACCTATTCGTGTCTATGGGACAATTGGTTTTATTCTTGCGATGTGGATTATTAGTCTTGCCAAAATTGAATTAAGCAATATTCAGCTATTTATAGCTAGCGGCTCTTCGTTGCTACTTGCACTATACACAATTTCTCTTCCTGCCTGCCCAACTTCTAATGTAATTAAGGACAAGTCGTTGATCAGCCTTTTGGGACTAGACGCTTTTGTTCTTTTTAAAGATAAAAAAATGGCGTTGTTTTTAATTTTTGCAATGCTATTAGGTGTTGCGCTTCAAATTACCAATACATTTGGTGATCCATTTTTACACGACTTCGCGTTGAACCCCGATTATAAAAATAGCTTTACTGTTAAATATCCAGCTATTTTATTATCAGTGTCACAAATTTCAGAGGTATTCTTTATTCTGACCATTCCATTTTTCTTACGTAAGTATGGCATTAAAAAAGTAATACTGATCAGTATGGTAGGTTGGACATTACGTTTTGTTTTCTTTGGGTATGGAAGCCCAATCGGCGGAGGATTTTTACTATTGTTGTTATCAATGATTGTTTATGGTTGTGCCTTCGATTTCTTTAATATTTCGGGAGCCATTTTTGTGGAAAAAGAAGTCGATCATCGAATTCGCGGTAGTGCTCAAGGATTATTTAGTACAATGGTCAATGGCATTGGCGCCTATTTAGGAGCTGTCATTAGTGGCAAAGTAGTTGATTATTTCACAGTTGACGGAGTGAGAAATTGGCAATATATTTGGTTGGTTTTCGGGGCGTATACGCTCATTTTGGCAATCATTTTTGCAATAACTTTTAAATATAAGCATGATAGTAATGAAATAAAAAATGCAACTATGAAACAGTGATTTACTTGAAATTATACTTGTAAAAGGAAGAGCCTTACCTTTCAAGGTATAAGGCTCTTTTGCTGTAATAAAAATATTTACTAATGAATGTCCAAAGAATTACCCAAAATCCGTTATAAGGTTAAACGGAATAACGTTTTCTCCACGCTTCAAGAGACATCTCATTAAAACTCTCAACATCATCTAGTCTCAATGGTGTAATTAATTCTAATGAATTACCATCAGGGTCTGAAAAGTAAATTGCAGCATGTGCATGAGGATAATTTGATAGTACTAAAGGTTGATGTTCAGAAGTAAGGCCAAATTCTGTTCGAACTTCAATGCCAATGGAAGACAACCACTCTTTTACATACTCAAGATCTTCTTCTTCAATTTTAAACGCCAAATGTCGGATAGATGGATGGTAGTTTACATGAACACTATCACTTTCCCATAAACCTAACCAGCTTTCTCCTTTAACGATCCAAAAGAAAGCAACTTTTCCTTTTTTATAGGCGAGTTCTAACTCTAATTTTTTATAAAATACAATCGAGTTTTCTAAATTACTAACTGGTAAATGTGCTTCATATAAACCTTTTATCATGTCAATATTCTCCTATTCCATCATTATTTATGAAATAGTATATTAAAACCACAACCCTCTTACATCATTCTTTCGTCTGAAATATTAATAATTTCTAAATCAATTTATTTTCATCATAGCTCCTTCTCAAATTCGATATTACAATTCACTAGAATGATTTCTTAGTAACCAAATTAACTATCAGGTGTAAGTACATCAATTACGACAACAACAATCATAGCTACTATATTACCGATTAAAGAACATATTGCCCTTGAAAATATCAACGGTCCACAAATTAGCACTGCCAAAATTGAAATGATAGCTAAATTAACACGATGTACTTTTCCTGTGTCGTAGCGAATCTTTTTCTCCATTAATATTCCCCTCTAAAAAAACGAATGGACATTCAGTATATTTTTCTATTATCATTAAGTACAAACATTACATTTTGTAGATAAAATATGAATATTAGAGAATGTTTCGCGCACATCAGAAACCGAGGGGGATTAATTTAATGGGGAGAGTCCAACAACTTGCACCAAACTTTTATTGTATTGATACACACGATTTAAATCGGGAACAGCGTACAAGCTCTTATTTACTTATCGATGAAAAAATTACATTAATCGAGACTTCTGCTAGTCCTTCTATGCCATATATAGTAGAAGGTTTAGATGAGTTACATATTGATCTAGAGGATATTCAATATGTAATTGTTACTCATATCCATTTAGACCACGCTGGAGGTGCAGGCTTGTTTTTACAAAGCTGTCCAAATGCAACATTCGTTGTACATCCACGAGGTGTATCTCATATGGTGGATCCTAGTCGTCTAATTGCAAGTGCCAAGAGTGTTTATGGGGCGGAGTTCGATCGTCTATTTGATCCGATATTACCTATCAATGCTGAACGCATTATAGAAATTGGACATGAGGAGGTACTATCTTTAGGTCAACATCAGCTAACGTTTTATCATACAGAAGGTCATGCAAAGCATCATGTATCCATGCTTTATTCGGCTACGAATGGATTGTTTGTAGGAGATACAACTGGTGTACGTTATCCAGAAATGGAGAACGAATCAATTGATTTAATTATTCCCTCCACTTCACCGAATCAGTATGATCCAGATACAATGGAGCAATCTATCCAGCTTTACGAAAAATTAAATGCTACAGAATTGTATTTTGGTCATTTCGGTGCTTATAAAAATCCTGTTGAAGCTTATAGACAAGTGCGCTACTGGACTCCGCTATTTCTAGCTGAAGGGAAAAAGGCGTTAACTTTATCTAATGATTTTAAAGAACAAGTACAATTTTTAGATAGTCGCTTAAAGGAGCTTTTGTATAACTACTTACAGGAAAATGGCATCGCAGAAAATCATCCGATTTATCAAACAATCCCATTCGATACAATTGTTTCGGCAATGGGGATTCTGGATTACTTAGAGAAAAAGAATGCCAATAATTAAAGTATCAGTACTGATGTGATGTGCTTAGACTTTACGGAGAGGAGAAATCCTCTCTGTTTTCTTTTATGTTCTTTTTTCTTCAACTGTTACGATATGTTTGATTTCAGCAGGCAAGCAAGTGAGTTCTGATTTAAAGAACTCTGGGAATAGAAAGGTTTCCTGAAGATTCGAAATAGATAACCGTTCTAACCTTTCTTCAATACCATCACTGGTGTAGCTTTCACACATAACTTCGACTTCATTTGATTTCATTAAATAAAAGAATGATATTTCATGAAATTGCGTTTCTCCATATGTACCACTTTGAACAGGAAAAAAGTTTTCATGAATAAATACTAAACGATCAACTTCAAAATGCACTTTGGTTTCTTCAAAGCCTTCGCGGATGATGGCTTCTTCTAAAGTTTCCTGTAATTTCACTCTTCCCCCAACGGAGTAGTAGTAAGAGTCACGATTATTTTTAACCATCAGCACTTTATCATCTCGGAGAATGATTGCGCCTACCCTCATATTGAACACACCATATTTAGTTGGGAATGTGATGTCATGCTTTTCTTCCATCTGAATCTCCTGCCTTTCAAATATAAACTCTATCACTCTATGTAGCCATCTTCTCGAAATTGCACTGTACTATTTTGCGTTTATTCTTGGTTTGCTTACCACAATCTTTAAAGATTCAATCTAGAGCAAGCTTTCTGCCCTCCTCTGATAAATAAGCATAGACTATACTCAATTTAAAAGGTTCATATATTTGCAATACGAAGTAGGTTATAAATCTTTTTATTAAGATACAGACTGCTTTGTTAATATCTAGAGGTATTGTTTTAATCAATATCGAATATAGAAAATATAGGAAGTAATTAAATAAGAGGTGAGGTGAGGTGAGGTGAGGTGAGATGAGGTGAGATGAATGAACGATGTGTTTAATAGTAAACATTTTAAGCTAGAACAAATTAGTAATAGTAGCTTTGCAGCAATAGCCAAAGAAGGTGGCGGAGCTGTGGCAAATGCAGGTTTTGTCGATTTAGGTGATAAAGTTATTGTTTTTGATACATTTAACACACAACAAGCATCTGAGGACTTAAGGCTCATTGCTGAAAAAATAACAAACCGTACTGTTGCATGGGTTGTTAACAGTCATTTTCATGGCGACCATATTCGAGGCAACCAAACATTTAAAGACACAATTATTATTTCCAGCCAAATTACATACTCAAAAATAAGAGACGTTCATCCCTCAAGATTCAGTAAACAGAAAAATGATATTCAAGGTTTAAAAGACTATATTCAATTCTTAAAAGACCAGATAAATCTAACCCACGACCCCACTATACAATACCAAATAAATTCTCTAAATGAATTAAAAGAATCATTACCAACTTTGGAATTAGTATTACCGAACCAAACGTTTAACAATGAAATAACCTTACAAGGAACGAAACGCATTGCAAAGCTTTTCACGCTAGGAGGAGGCCATTCCTTTTGTGATGCCATGCTTTATATTCCTGATGAGAAAGTAATATTTATGGGTGATTTATTATTTGTGAATTGTCACCCAACGTTTTTTGAAGAGTCTGATCCTGTGAAATGGAGCAATATTTTAAAAAATGTTGCACGACTAGAAATTGCCGTTGCAGTACCCGGACACGGTCCAACAGGTACAAAAGAAGATATCTCCAAAATAATCAATTATATATCTGAACTAATTACTATTGCAGAAGAGAGCAAGCAAAATGAGGAGATAGCAATTCCTGAAATCTTTAAAGATTGGAGTTCACCGGAGATTTACCAACAAAATATAAAACGACTAAGAGAATTGACAAATCCTTAATTTAAGCAGTTGCTTATATAAATTAAAGAGAGGGCGTAGTAATTTGGTCCTCTCTTTCAATCATTTAAATAATCCAAGACAAATTGAAAATCCTGCTCCTTCCCTATCAATAAGGGATTACTGATAAAACAAATTTAACTAATTACTCAAATTTTTGATTTTGCGGAATTGTGCATTAGGACATCGTTTTTTTAACTCTAAAATAAACTTCATTTTATCTTCTGGTAAAATTTTTATACTACCGTGAGCTGCTGTTTTATAAAATATTTCAAGACCCTTATCAGATGATGAAATTAGATAACCAGTATACTTATCTGTCGTTGGAGAAACCCTAGTTATGCTTTGATACGTAATCTTACTTTTGAATGGACCACCTTTAACTAAAAGATAATTTTCACAGAAAACAAACTTAATAGAATTTACATACCACCAAATAAAAACTACTGAAACAATAAAGGCCGTTGACATAATAATAACAGTTGATAAAGATGTGAACGAAAGCAGTGATATAGCCCCAAATAGCCAAAACAATAAGAATATAATTATTGTTAAAATAATATCTGTTTTTGCATGATAAACCATAAGAGTTATCCCACCTTTCTTATTAATTTTCGCTAAAAAATCACCAATTTAACGAACAGAAATAATAAGTGAATCAAGTCAACCTTATAAGTAATTTAACATTAACATAAATTACAAAAAGAAATAATAAATTTGTTAAAAAGCATCGACACTAAAGCCGATGCTTTTTGCTTTTATTCGAAGTTTTGCTCCTATCAGCCTGTTCATACTTAGTAAGCACATCATTGCTCTTTTATACGCTCTAAAGCTGATTGAAAATCCTGACTCTCCCCTACTTGACGGAAATCTTTAAATGGGTTGCTCACTTTTTTCATTCTCTCCAGTACAGCAGGAATAGTAAAGAGGTCTGGTGTTAAATGCTCATTTACCTCTTCCCAATGTAATGGCGTTGCCACTAAGCCCTTTTCGTTGCCACGAGTTGAATATGGAGCAATAATCGTCTTGCCTTCTGCATGCTGCACATAATCTAAATATAATTTTTGATGTCTATTCTTCTTTAAACGCTCGATCGTATACAATTCTGGTTTTTGCTCACTTAAAAAACGACAGACAAATTCAGTAAATACTCGCACTTCTTCATAAGTAAAGGCATTTTCAGGTAGCGGTATATATAGCTGTATTCCCTTACCTCCCGACGTTTTAGCAAAAGATTGTAGCTTAAAATAATCGATAATTTCCTTTAAATCCAGGGCTCCAGTAACAGCAAGTGAAAATTGCTCAACGGAAGGAGGATCTAGATCGAAAACAATCTCTGTCGGATACTCTGTTTGCAATGTTTGGAATGGAATATGCAGTTCTAGTGCAAGTTGATTGCCTAGCCACAATAATGCTTCAAGATTGTTACATACAAGATAATGAATATCGTCCATCCATCCAGTTGAAATAAACTCAGGTATTTTCTCTGGGCTACTTTTTTGATAAAAGCTATCACCAGGTACCCCATGCGGAAAACGAATTAATGTAAGTGGGCGATTACGTAGAAAAGGTAATAAATACGGAGAAATCATTTGCAAATAGTGCAAATAACCATCCTTCGTAATACCAATTTCTGGCCAAACAGACTTATCGGGATGCGTAACCTGAACTGTATCTGGAATAGGGAAAAGTTGACGCTGCATGTGCTGCCAATGACAGTCCTCTGGCAACATTTCCAGTCGAAATGCATGGAATCGTGGTTCACGACATTTGCTTCCATCGAAATCAATACAGGCTATATCAAGACAAATAGATGGCTCTAGCTCCCATGTTTCATTATTCATCTGTCCATTTGCTTGGAAAAAAGCAATGAGTGTTTTCCGCTCTTCCTCTGACATTCCATGTTTAAAAATAACTACTTCAGCTAGCTCCCCCTGTTGATAAATACTGCCATGAAAATAACCATTTCCATGATCATATTTCGTGACTATGACCGTTACATATCTCCAATTCTTTATTTTTAACCAATGTGTCGAGCGTGTATCTCCTATCCATTTGCTTGTTTTCTTCTTTGCAACCATTCCCTCTCCATTGTAAACCTTAATAGCCTGCCAAAGAGGCTCACTATGTCCCACACAACTAATCACTTGCAAAGGACATTGATCCTCATAGTCTACAGTCACAGGGAGCTTTAAAGTCGTAAAAAGCTTAGAAAGTTGCTCCTTGCGTGTTTTTAAATATTTATTTGTCAACGACTCCCCTTTATAGCTCAGTAAATCAAACGCAATATAATGACAAGGAAAAGCTTTTGCGTGAGTAGCAATAACTTCTTTATTTTGCATGCGCCCTCTTTTTTGGACAAGCGAAAAATCACAATTGAAGTTATTCGTTAAATAAACTAATTCACCATCAAACGTTAATGGTAAAAACTTTTTAATTTTAGTAAATAAGCTCTTACAAAAATCAAGTATCTCTGGAAACAAGTGATTTAAGTTATTGCCATTTCTGCTTATTAACATCGGCTGTTCGTCCCAGACTAACATACACCTAAATCCATCATATTTTGTTTCGTACATCCAATCCTCACCAATAGGCGTTTCAAGCACTTCAGTTAATAGCATTGGTTTCATTTGAATACCTACTTTGCTTTTTACATTCAGTTTTTGACGATTTCACTTTAAGATACATAAAAATAAGCAAAATATATCATAGTAAGAAAAACGAGGTGATACAGATGCATACAGTTTGGAAAGGCAGTATCTCATTTGGTCTTGTCAATATACCGGTAAAACTTCATGCCGCAACAGAAAATAAAGACATTAAATTGCGACAGCTTCATAAAGAATGTCATACACCCATTAGCTATAAAAAAGTTTGTGAAGGCTGTAACCAAGAAGTAAAAGATGAAGATATTGTGAAGGCTTATGAATATGCAAAAAATAAGTTTGTCGTATTAGATCAAGAAGAATTAGAGAACTTGCGTAAGGAAAATGAAGATAAGGCCGTTGAAATCATTGATTTTGTAAAATTAACTGAAATTGATCCTATTTATTTTGAACGCACTTATTTTTTATCTCCTGATACGACTGGCGGAAAGGCTTATTCCCTCTTACGTCAAACATTAGAGCAATCCGGAAAAATAGGTGTGGCCAAAATTATTATCCGTTCAAAAGAGCAATTGGCGATTGTCCGTGTTTATCAAAATGCTTTAGTGATGGAAACGATTCATTACCCTGATGAAGTAAGAAGTGTTGGTGATGTTCCAAATGTTCCAAGCGAACAAAACATTGTTCCAAAAGAGCTAGAAACCGCACTGATGCTAGTCGATCAATTAACAACAGAATTTAATCCAGAAAAATATACAGACGATTATCGCAATGCTTTAATGGAGCTTATCGAGGAGAAAAAAGCTACGAATACAATCTCGACTAGCGATAAACGGCCAGTACCTGATAATGTTACGGACTTAATGACAGCACTTCAAGCTTCCTTAGAAAAAACGAAAAAGCCAACAACGAGAAAAAAACGAGCAACGAAAACGAAGAAAAATGCTTAAAATGCCTACCTACCTAAGAAGCGTATCCATTGTTTGTGGATATGCTTTTTTTAAAGAAGTTCCCTTTTACTTGTTACGACCAATAACTTGTCACTATATATGCCATATTTCTGATAAAAGTTAGGTTTTCCAATCTCCTCAAAATAACGATTCCATCTAAACATTTTTATAAATATTGAAAAGGTCGGTTTGTAATTGGATTTTTCCATACCTAGTTTTTGTAACGTAAATCTCTTTATTATTCGAAAGATTCGTATGAAATAATTTGTATCTAAAAAAATAATTAAGTCGGCATTCGAAAAGCTTTGCGCTACCCAGTCCTCATTATGAACACCCTCAATAATCCACGCTTTCGTCAGAATAATATCATTCAAATAATCCACTTTTTGTTGATCGGTTCTTCTAATATCACCAGAATTTTGTCTGATCCAAACAACATTATCTAATTCATAATAAGGAATATTTAACTTCTTACAGCGGGTGTCCTAACACCCACTGTAAGAAGTTAAAGCCTCCGGCGGATGTCACGGAATCGGAAAGGAGTTCTTTGTGCAAGCACAAAGCCGATTCCGGACACAATTATGCCAGGGCATAATTGATTTGTGCGGATAATTCTTTCGCTAAAGTAGTTTTACCACTCCCAACAGAGCCAATGATATGTATTTTGCGTGGGAATTTTTTGTTCAAACGACCCCTCCTATTCTTTATAGTTTATTAATTTTACGACTCATCGGACGCCTCCAGGAAAGCGTTCAGCCGGAACGGAAATCAACCACATAATTATGGTGCGATCCTAATTTGTGCAAATATTGGATTTATTATACAATATCTCTAAGATAAAGTTAAAGGAGCAAATTGTATGTATCAAAATGAGTTTAGTGGAAATTTAGAGAAATATAAAAACCCTATTGAATATGATGTACTTCATGAAAATTATAACGTGGATTTATATTTTATTGAAAATCATCTCTAGAAGAATAGCGGTACGATAATTGAATTAGCCTGTGGCACAGGTCGATTAGCTATTCCGCTAGCCAAGCAAGGATTCAATGTTTATGCAGTAGATATCCATGAAGGGATGCTTCAATTGGCAGTTGAAAAAGCGAAAAAACAGAATGTACACGTACATTTTACTGCGCAAGATTGCACGCGGCTTCAACTACCTATTTCATCAAATTTCATCTATATGACAGGAAATGCATTTCAACATTTTCTAAGTAATGATAGTCAAAATGCTTTATTCCAATCCGTCAAAAAGCACTTACATCCAGGTGGAGAATTTTTATTCGATACGAGAAATGCTCTTCTAAGCGAACTGGCTATCGTGGATGAATACGAAGAAAGTTCAGTCAATAGCAAAAGTGAAAAACTAACTATTCAGCATCGTGAAGAATATGACCCTATCACACAAATCTTAACTTGCCGTTCTATAAATAAACTAGAACACGCTATTTTCGAAGATTCAATTCGACTTCGCTATACATATCCAATGGAAATGAAGAGGCTATTAGAACAAAATGGGTTCGAAATGTTACACATATACGGTTCTTGGAAAAAAAGTGAATTCACAAAAGATAGTCCGGCTATGATTGTACACGCACGGTTATTAAAATAGGCTGTTTTCGTATAGATTGTTGCTGTTAAAACATAAAGAGCAAGTTGATTCTACACATTTTGTAGGTTAACTTGCTCTTTGTCTTTTGAGTTTCAGTAAATCCTCCCTCAATTAAAACCCCTTTATAAATACTAAACTGAATTTATGTTAAATCGTTTATATAGAGACATAGACCTTGAATATAACACACCCTTTGAAGTGACCTCAAAACTCGTTAATTTACATAGAGGTACGATTCCAATTCTTTAACCTTGTTCCCGTCTAATTGGTGTGTGAGCCCGAATGTTTCGCTCTTTCCATCGTAATTTATTACAATGTCGAGATCATGTAGTAATTCAGTGAAATACTTAAAAGACTTTTTTAAGTCGTCATTGAACTTTGCCCTATCAGGCTCTAGCGTGTCCTGTCTCGATAAAACATAAACAAGATGTCCCATCCAAATTTGAAGCACATTCAGATTTTCAAAGTCCTTTTGAAGGTCGTCGCCTTGAACCCGAAAATATTTCATTTCCGAAGTGAGTCGATCTGCATTCGGATAATATTCGTTCACGTCGGTTGTTTTGGTAATATCTTCGGCGTGATAGGCAATCCAAGCTTCTAACGTTGGTTCGATTCCATAATCGTTGAAGCCTTCAGGAGTTGAAACGTCCTTCCACACCTTCGCGTTGTTGACTTTAGTTTCTTCCGGTTTTACTTCTTCAATTTTAGTTTCTTCCTTTGCACATCCCGTTAATAAAGCACTTACAAATAATCCTGTAAATGCTATTTTCATTAACTTCATAATTCGGCTCCTCCTACAGTTGAAAAATCCTATACAAAATTTATCTATATTTTACCTAAAAAACCATTTAATTTCCTGCACTAAACTACCTAGTTAGTTCGATAACAACAATCTTTGAGAAAACAGCCTTAAAATAAAATCAAAAACACAAACATACGTTTCACCAATCTGTTATAATTAAGAAAAAATTAGGAGATAAGTAGATGATAAACATTCGTGAACGCATGGAGCATTACCGTATAGCTGGCCTAAGTCTAGTAGCTATAGAAAAGGGAAAAATCAGTAAGACGGATCATTTTGGTGTACTAGAAGCAGCTACTAATAAAAAAATTAACGAGAATTCCATTTTCAACGCTTGCTCAATAAGTAAATTTCTAACAAGCGTTTTAGTGATGAAATTGGTGGACCAAGGGATCGTAGACTTAGATGAAGATGTCAATGAAAAACTAGTTTCATGGAAGGTTCCTGACAGTCCATTTACAAAGCATAAAAAGGTTACATTACGCAACTTACTATGTCATCAATCTGGGATTGTGGACCCTGAAGGCAGCTTTATGCCCGTAGAATCATTCAAGGAAATGCCATCCATAGTAGAAATATTGGATGGTAAAACTCCTTATTGCGATACTTCAATTAAAGTGACTGTTGAGCCTGAAAGTGAATTTCACTATTCTGATGCAGGCTTTTGTCTTATTCAATTATTAATAGAAGATACAACTCAAAAACCTTTTACTCATCTCATGGACACATTTATTTTTAAGCCACTGAGTATGACAAACAGTACATTTTCAACCTCTCTTTCAACATCAAATTTGGATAATTTCGCATGTGGCCATGATCAAAATGGAGCGTTAATTCCAGGGAACTATTCTATTTATCCTTATCTTGCAGCTTGTGGTTTATGGACTACCCCAAGCGATTTAACAAAATTATTACTGGATATTATGAATGCTGTCAATGGGCAAAGTAAAATCGGCATTACTTCAATACAAGTAAATGAACTGTTTTGCCCACAGGGATGTAAAGAATGGACAGGTCTAGGAGTATTTCTAGATGGAACGGACGACAAGCTCGAATTTTCCTCTCTTGGCTGGGGTGTTGGGTTTCAATGTATGCTAGTAGCCTCTCCATACCTCGAAAAAGGGATAGTTATGATGACTAATACTGATACAGGTATGCATCAAATGAAGGGAATCATGGGTGAAATCTATCATGCACTTTACTAATAACAGAAAAAGAGGCTGGAACATTAAGCCTCTTTCTTCACCTTATAATGCATTTGCACCATTTGCCCATAGCATTGGGTATTTACTAACTTCAAATCCTGATATGGATTACTATCCTTAAACAATGGAATTCCTGAGCCTAAAAGATGCGGCGTAACCGTAATAATTAATTCATCTATTAACTGCTCTTTCATAAAGGCATCGAGAATTCTCGCTCCGCCAACCATCCAAATTTTAGTTCCTTCCTGTTCCCTTATTTTTTTCGTAAACGCTACTACATCTTCATTCACAAACTCAACATGTTCGTTTTTACCACTTCGTGACGTTGAGAATACATAACATTTCTTATCGGGATATGGAAAAGATTCAATATGATCTACAACGTAATCATACGTTTTCTTACCCATAATAATAGTATCGATTGATTGATACATGTCAGAATAGCCAGCATCCCCTTCCCCCTCTGCTTCTTCTAGCCATTGTAAATCATCATTCTCTTTCGCAATAAATCCATCCAAACTAGTCGCAATATATAAAATGATTTCCCTTGACATAACGTCATCTCCTTTTCTTTTTTGTAAAACTCATGAACAATATTTATACTAATCATAAAACATGACAACTACTGGCATGATTAAATGAAAAAAGGTGAGAAAATGTCAAAAGCAAAACGTTTATTAGATATCCTTTTGTTTGTTAGTGCTAAAAAGAAGTTTACTGCACAGGAAGTTGCTGATGAATTCAATATATCGATTCGCACGGTTCATCGATATATTTTAGATTTAAGTGATATGGGCTTGCCTATTTACGCTGAACAAGGACGAAACGGTGGCTATTCTGTCCTAACGAACCGACTTCTTCCCCCTATTTTATTTACAGAAGATGAGGCCGTTTCGATTTTCTTTGCGTTTCAATCACTGCATTATTATCGTGATTTACCTTTTAATACGGAAATTAAATCCGCTTCTCATAAGCTTTATAGCTCGCTTCAGGAGGAGGCAAAGCGGAAAGTGGAGAAACTTCAATCATACATTGCGTTTTGGAATCCTAAACGAGCGATTGAAACACCTTTATTGAAAGCAGTTTTAGAGGCAGCCATTGAAAACAAAAGTCTACATATTCAATATGAATCCAAATCAGGCACAACAACGAAACATATTCATCCTATTGGTGTTTATGCACATGATGGGTTGTGGTATATGCCTGCCTTTGATTTCACTAAACAAAAAATATTACTGTTTCGTGTAGATCGTATTATTTCCATCATAGAAAGTGAAGAAAACAAAGAGAAATTTTTAAATTTAGCGGAGTGGTTTGGTAGCACATATGAAAATAAACAACCCATTCGTTTACATGTTCTATTATCCAGAGAAGGTGTGCGCCAATGCAAAAGCGATCCAAACCTTGAAGATTTTGTTGTTATAAAAGAAGATGGCACAGGTTATATTGATTCTATTATAGACAAAGGTGAGCTTAATTTTATTAGCCCCCTCTTCTATCGACTTGGCATGCATGCTCAAATTGAAGAACCAAAAGAATTAATCAATATTTTACGACAGCAGGCAAAAAACATCTTATCTATGTATCCAGAAAACGATTAATGCTATATGACGATTTTGTAAGATTGGCGTAACATTCATCGTTACTACTTTATGGACAATTTCCTTATACTTTGTGAGTAAGGAGGAGAAAACATGCAACCAATTGAATTAAACAAACGAATTGATACATTAGATTATTTAAGAGGATTTGCTTTATTAGGAATTATTTTAGTAAATATTCCGGCGTTATTATGGATTAATACACCGGACACATCTATAGATATTGCATATAATAGATTTTTAATATTATTTGTGGAAGGTAAGTTTTTCTCGATTTTTTCATTTTTATTTGGTGTAGGCTTTTATATTTTTATTTCCCGTGCAATGGCTAAAAATGAAAATGCCTATATATTATTTATTAGAAGAATTATTATATTATTGTTAATCGGTCTTGTACATTTTTATTTCCAACCTGGAGAAGCATTAACCGTCTATGCAATATTTGGACTATTTGCGTTACCATTTTACAAAGTTCGTAAAGAAATAAACGTAACTATAGGACTTATACTATTAGCGGTAACAGCTTATTATGGCATCAAAATTGTTATGCCGTTTCCACTTATTTTACTAGGATTAGCTGCTGGGCAGCATCGAATCTTTGAAAAGATCAATGACAAGCGTAAAAGCATATTTATCTTTACAGTTATAATGTTCTTTATTAGCATAGGGGGCTTGTTGTATCAATGGCATTATGTCCCAGAGGCAATGGTAAACGTTGACAATATGAGCAAGGATGAATTTACAGAACATGTGACAAACATTGAAAAGTTTTCATTAATCGGGCTTCAATTTAGCCCATTTGTATCTGCATTTTATGTAGGATTATTAATACTTTTACTGCAACATCCTTTAAGCCAGAAATTGTTTTCACCGTTAAATGCCTATGGCCGAATGGCATTAACAAATTATTTAGGACAAACAGCGCTAATCTTACTAATTGGCAATGCCTTTCACCTTATTGGCAACATTCGTTTTATCCAATCTCTTTGGATTTGCATAGGCATTTACATTTTCCAATTATTATTTAGTAAGGTTTGGATGAAATTCTTTAAATTAGGTCCATTAGAATGGTTGTGGCGCATGGGTACTTATTGGACAGTACCTTCATTGTTAAAAACTTCTACAAATTCTAAGGAACATCACTAAGTAGAAACTGTATAATTTTAGTAAATGGCGAACGCCTAACAGAAAGCTTTTATTCTTCATAATATAGTAATGTACCTAATTCGCTTCCAACTTGCTCATACAATGGGCAAGAAACACACCCCCATCATTATTTTTATTTTTTGGTCACTTTTCTTAGGAAAGTGACCTTTTTTCTTTTCAAATACTCTCAAAAATTTACTTTATCTAAAAAGCCGACAAAATCATTAAGATTTTGTCGGTTACTCTGCTTATTTAGCAGCCCAAATATCAATTTCTAATTTAATGTCAGGGAGTCCTAAAGCAGTAATATAAGCTATCGTCATAGAAGGATAAGGATTTCCAAACATCGTTTCCCATTGTTGATCGAAGTCATCCCAATCTATTTCTTCAGTTGCCCAAATATTGGCTTTCACCACATTGTCTGCGTTAAGTCTCTCTGCCTCCAATATTAATTGAATATTTTTTAATGTATTCTTAACCTGTTCTGTTAGTGATGATGGCAATTCACCGTTTACCCCAACTCCAATTTGTCCAGATAATGCGTATATTGTTGCATCTTTAGGAATTATTGTAAGATGGCTGTAATTGCCAACAGGGCTAGGTACTTGGATTGGATTTTTACGTGTTATTTTATTATTCATAGTTAATCTCCTCTAGGTTTTTATTTTTCTAAAAAAGGGCAGACTCGTCCCTATAAACTTAATTTTAGAAAAAAACAGCAGTTGAGAACCCAATACCCATACTTAAAAAACGTAATGATCTTTTTTTCATTTGGATTCTCCCCTTTCACCTAAAGTTATTTTCATATTACCATGTTTTTCATAAAACAATCAAATCTCTACATTTTTATTTCTTTTTCCTTTTTGGTGAAAATCTTCACTAATCCCAATAAACAATAAATCACACCCGATACTATAACACTATAAAATAACACAGTGATTGAAGTCGGACCCCATACTTTAATAAACTCCCAATTTGATCCCTCGGGTAATAGTTTCGGGAACATAATGATAAGTGCAAAAATTATTGCAACACTTAAAGAATGAAAGATTAATAAATAAGTTCTTTTTATATTTAAAGATACTCTAATTCGTTGTTTTTTAACAATTTCCCTTAAGGTTGTAAGCAATAGAATACTTAAAAACATTCCCAAGCCTACAACAATAACACATATAAGTGAAATAATTTTATCCAAATTCTGAAAGATGTCAGAATGAATAGTATTTACCGTTTTCCCTTCCCACAAATCTATCACACCTTGCCCTATCGCAGTTGTATAGCTCGAGTTCATATTGGATAATACGGCTACTCCTAATTGTTCATCGGGCTGCATGATGAAATAAGATGAGAATGTTGGATTTTCACCAGCATGGGATATATATTGTTCTTCTTTTCCCATAACTCCCCATCCACTTGCATAGTATGTGTCCTTATCGAAAGGCTCTACAGATTGATCTGGGATATGCGATTCTTGAATAATTTTATAATCAATCGAATCAATTTGGCTATTTCCTAACTGTAGCTTTAACCATTTTGCTATATCGCTTGCGTTACTTATTACATAACCTGCAGGTACATTTCCACGGTAGATCGGTGGTGTATATTCCTGCTCTCTCATCAGTCCTATTTTATAACCCGTGGCCATCTCATTAGATTTAACTTGATGAATGCCAACAAAAGTATCATTCATAGAGATCGGCTTTAATATTTGCTGTTTAATATACGTATCAAAGGGTTGTTTTGAAACCTTTTCAATAACGAGTCCCAAAACATCATAATTGACTGTTGCGTATTCAAATGAGCTACTTGGTTGTCTATCTAATGGCTGATCAAGCAATTTTTTCACCGTCAACTCAAGTGCATTCGGTTCGTTACTTTTTGGGATATTAGATATAGTGTTAGTAGCTATTCCACTTGTATGATACAGTAATTGATTAATAGTAATTGACTGAGGTTTTCCATTATATTTTAACTTTAACCATGGGATATACTTTTGGACATCATCAGA
This sequence comes from Lysinibacillus sp. NPDC093190, assembly GCF_050280425.1. Classification (NCBI taxonomy): domain Bacteria; kingdom Bacillati; phylum Bacillota; class Bacilli; order Caryophanales; family Bacillaceae; genus Lysinibacillus; species Lysinibacillus sp. NPDC093190. Next base: position 57,330 of record NZ_JBNNVG010000002.1, read on the forward strand.
ACGTTTTAGTAAGCCTTCCCTTTCCAATTGTAGAATTGCTAATCCTGTAAATGCTTTCGATGTAGATCCTAGTTCAAATAATGTATTAGAGGTAACGGGTGTTTTTGACTGAACATCGACATATCCAAAGCCTTTTTCATAAACCGTTTTCCCCTTTTCTACAATTACTAACGATATTCCTGGAATTTTACTAATTTCTTTTTGCTCTTTAACAAATTGATCAATCTTTTGAATTTTTTCATTTGAATCTGCATTTACGATTATTGGCGTTAAATTATATAAGGTTACAATCATAGCTAATATAAACGTATAGATTTTTAATGATGGCTTCATTTTCATTTCTCCTTTAAGCTAGGTACAAGGTTATTAAATTCCTTAATTTAACTATAACAAGGAATTAATACTACAACCATCGTTTTACATGACTAATAACATCACAATATGACAGTTTTGTAACTTAGAATCTTAAATAAACACAAAAAGACCAGATTCCCATTCTAAAAAATGAGAACTGATCTTTGTTAATGATAGCAATTAGGATTTAAATTTCAGCTCTAAAAGCTTTACCCAGCTGGTGTCCAAGTCCAAAATAATGACGGAAATTATAAATAAGTGGGCTCCATTTATTTGGATCAATATAATTTTCATCAACTATAATTTCCTTATGAGCATGTACATGTATTACTTGTGTCTCAACAATGGCAAAAAAAGGAGCATATTCAGGGATTTGAATATGTTTTACTCTTGCCTCAAGTTGAATTGGACACTCTGCAATTCTTGTAGGTTTTACTGATTTAGACTCGGTTGGCGTTAAATTACTAATTTCATATTTTTCTTTTTCAAATGTAAATCCATTCGCTCTCTTATATTCAGGAACGGGGGTTTTTCCTGTAAAAGGAGCTAATTTTTCTACATTCTCCCATAATGAAGGATCTGGGATATTAATGACACATTCAGGATGTCGTTCTAAATTTTCAATAGCCTTTCCCCCAAGCCCAATTCCTAATATAATATAATCTCCTAACGCCCATGATGATGAAAGTGGGCTAATATTTACTGTGCCATCTTCATTTTGCGTAGTTAATAAAATCACAGGTGTCCCGTAGTATAAAATTTTTGGATTAATCATTTCTGTGCAAGCAATTTGAGTCATTTTATCTCCTCCTATCCGTACTTTCAATTTTCATAGTACAAGATAAATATTTCAATTTTCATCGAAATATGGATTGCGTTTTAAGACATTTACTGTATCTTAGTAATTTTATAGAACTATTAAATGAAATAGAAAATGACCAGGCTCAACATTAATTGCAGTGCCTGGTCATACCCTTTTCGTTATCGTTTATTTTTAATAACAACCTCAGTTACAGCTAACGCTTTTCTTGGTTTAATATTTTCCATAATAATATCCGCGATGTCATTAGGATCCATTAATGTCTTAGTTTTTTCCTCAGAAAACACTCCGTCCCAAAATTCTGTTCTCATACCACCCATATATACAGCACATACATGAATAGAAGTTTCGTTTAATTCTAGTGCTAGACTCTCTGTAAATCCTCGTACACCAAATTTACTAGCACAATAAACAGACTCCGTTACTTTTCCTTCTAGACCAGCTGTAGAAACGATATTGACGATTGTTCCTTCATTTCGTTCTTTCATACCGTTTAGCACTTCTTGTGTGCAAAAAATGGTTCCTTTTAGGTTAATATCAATCATTTGATGGACTGATTCCTCATTCAAGTTTTCAGCAATATCAAAATAGCCAACACCAGCATTATTAATTAATAACTGAATTGATCCAAAATCCTCTTGTATAGAATGAATTATTTGAGCGACCATTTGTTTCGAAGTAACATCAACCTCATAAATAGAATAGCTATCGGTTAAAGTTTTAGCCGTATTCTCAAGCTTTGATTTCGTTCGACCGAGTAAACAAATGTGATTGTCTAAAGACGAATATTTTTTAGCAAGTGCTGCACCTAAACCACTGCCAGCCCCTGTTATAACAACGATATTTTTGCTCATACTGATCATCCTCTCTCTCAGTTAATTATACCAGAATAGGAACTCCTATCAATATGAGGATCGTTGAATTGTATCATTATCCCTGCCCTATTTAATAAAGCATCGGGAAGTGTTGCACGTATTGTTATCGATTTCAGTCACTCTTATAACTCGCAATAACTTAGAACTAAACTAAGAGGTCTATTGCAAGTGAAATTAACATATTGAGGTTTCACCATTTATTATTTTGCCGTTTTCGTCATTAATATAGTCCGTTCCGTTCTCACAGTTTTCTTTATTTTCCCATTTAACAATATACTCGTTTCCTTTATGACTAACTGACTTAATTTCAACTTTACCAATGTTTTTTGCGTGGCTTTTTAACACAATTGATTTTGCCTGTTCTTCTGAAATTTTTGGTATCGAATTATGATTACATCCGCTCAATATCAAAATCAAGGATATACACAATATTGTAACTATCTTCCTCAAAATATTTTCACCTCCATATTTCCTTAGACGTGAAGTTGTTCTTGAAGATTCAAATATATCCATAATACACCATCATTAAAATAGTAGAGAGAATATAAGAGATACTTCTGAAAGGTTGAAAGTAGCTCAATCACTTGCTAAAGCAGAAAGATTTAAATAGTTCTATTAATCAATTTCAATATTTTTATAGAAACTTGATTAATACGTTTAGAGCATTTCAATAGATGCTGAATACTATGAGTATGTAATCTGCAGATTATAAATATTATAAATCTTTTATTTTGAAGGAGGTGAATAATTGCCTTTAACTACTGGTCCAATTGAAAATACAGGGAATCAACCAGCTAATGCAGCTAGCGTTCGTATCAAAATTCTCAATCTAACTGGAGGTTTACTAACTGGAGTAGTAAGAGTTTTTAGACTTAACGGCTCAAGACAATTACTATCAACAACTGCATTTAGCGCAAATGCCAATGCTTCTACTTTTGTAACTCCAAGTGTAGGAAATTCGGCTCAATATGAAGTTGAAATCGTTCCTAATCAAACTGGCGGATTATATAGTGTATACGGAAGAACAGCTTCAGGCGTTCTAATTACTGCCCAAAGGTTTGTGAATTCAGAATTAACGGAGATTCTTTAATAGTAGGAACAAATCTTTACTACCATTCTTCGTTTAAAGTATATAAAGGAAAATCAAGTGGGTACATTTGAGATTAAACTTCTCCTTTGTACCCCCATTTACACAATGCTGAATACTTAAGTAACAAGTTGAGAATCTTAATCCAATTACTTTGTTCTCCCCTGATCAAGACACTTCTCAATTTAATAATTCCCCCGCTCTATTCACTTTTCACAAAAAGAATTGAAGATGACACCCAAAAGCTCACTCCCCCAATAAGTAGTAGTTATTTCTTTCAAAAACCTTAGACACAAAATAAGAATAAAGAACTACACTGATTTTATTCGTTTTGACGCATATAAGTTCCAATTCATTCATACTTCCATGTCAATCAACACTTTTATGTCATTTTTTGGGTATTCCAAACATATACTATTATATTTATTAATAAAACGACATATTTTCATCGAATACAGAATATAATTCTGGAGGGTGTTAAATGAATACAATTAAATCTTTAATTTTCCCCCAAGACTTGAATAGATTAAACAAAACTCAACTCAAAGAGATTTGTAATAAAATGACTTTAGAATCAACTGGCAATGTAGATGAATTATCAAGTAGAGTGTGGGACGCTTTTGAGCATTTAGATGGAGACGTACTTAAAATGATCAGCAATAATATTTTCTCTGGAGCAGTTTCTTTAGCTTGGTACCAGGCGACAAATAATACTGGTTTAATAGGATTTAAACAAAGTATTATTGATAAAATGCCATTTAACCCTTTCAAAACAGTAGTTACACCAAACAGCGAAAATATTCCTATTGATCCTACAATTATTGCCGCTGCTGAAATTGAAGGTTCTCAAGCATATTATTTAAGATTTATTCATAGAACTGGTGTTAATGTTGATTACTTTTTAGCTAACCGAAGAGAATACATTAAGCACGAAATTACAACAGTTTATATTGATGAAGACATGGGAATAATTGAAGTACGAGCAAGTTCAGCTGTTGCCAAAAAAATTATGGCTTGGTTAAATAAAATTGTCGATGAAGAATATGAATTCAAACAGTATGATTTGTTAGAGAAATATGGTGGTACACTTGAGTCTTTAGCTGATACCCTTCAAGGAAAGCTTATTGATGCTACAGGTAGACCAGCAGGATCAGTCAATACATTTGAAGAAACACAGGGTCAATCAATTGTGAGTATACTTTCTGCAATTGACGAATACTATACTAATGGTGAATTATCAATTCTAGAGCAAAATTTAAATAGTGAAGATATTACCGGCATTTTAGAAACAACACCTTTTACTTTGTTACTTTTAAGTGGTCTTGAAACAATAGGATTGGGTAGTATTAGAGAACTACGAGGTTTACCGTTATACAATTATTTAGAACCTTATCTATCCAAACAAAAAGGGTCCATACTGTTTGAACATAGTGTTGATGGCGTGAAACAAGAATATTCTATTCGAATCGGCGTAAATACAAAGACATTTAAGTTCAATGTATTTGCGTCTGAACCTGTATTGGATTATATTAGAGAAAAATTGATTTACCAAATTTATTCTGCGAGGTAAAAGTATTGAGCAATTTAAAGCCATGGGAAATTTCTCAAAAAATAGATAATGCACTTGAGGCAATTGCTATTAGTAAAATAGAAAAATTTTACCATAGTTATATTGCAAAAATAACTAACTTACCTCTTGGAGTAGTTATCGATACATTATCTGAATTAGAAAAAAAAGAAGCGCTCGTTATACAATTAGAATTTCACTGCGAGGAATGTAATAAAAGTATTTTAACTGCTAATAAATCTGAACTTGAAAATATTGATTCCATTCCATGCAAGTATTGTGGTACAGAAAATTGTTTTGATCCTTTAAACGCTATTCCAATCATCGAATTAAGTGATGATTTCAGACAAAGTTTTTCAAAAAAAAAATTAATAACAAAAAGGAAAATGTCGGGTTAAGGTATCAAAATAAACCTGAGAGTTTAAGAGAAATTATCGATATTTTAGCCAAAGAAAATTCTGATCAATTATTAGATAAAGTATCAAAGCTTGGGAAAGTTACTATTATCTTAGGAGATGGTTATATGGGTGATTCTAGTAAATATGGTGGTTTAACTTTTGGAGAAAACAAAGGTAATATAACTATTGAAAACAATGGTACACTCAATCAAGGGATAGCTAGTTTGCCTAATGACATTATCAATGCTTTACAACAGCTTCACGAAGAAATTCAACACCTAGCAGAGGAACAACGAGAGATTGCAGAAGCTAATTTTGAACTCCTTCAAACTCATATAGAAAATGGAGATAAAGAGAAAGCTAAAAAACCATTAGAGAAATTAACTAGTATACTAGGTGTTATTAGCTCTATTGTATCCATAGCTTCTGCCTTAGGACTTGGAATTCCTTTAAAATAATAGATAGAGAACAAATCGGGGTACAAATTATTTTTGTACCCCTGAAATATTATATGTAAGAACAAAGCTTTCAGAAGAAAAACGGGTGCCATCTATCGACAACGAAAAATGGATGTAGAACCAGTTTTTCGATTCCTGAAGGCTAATTTGCATTTCACTCGATTTTCTGTCCGAAGAAAATTGATCGAAGGTAGAAAACGAATTGGGCTTTGCGTTTACAATGGCTGTCACACCGGTGCAAAATCTGCTAATTCAAACATCTTTCCGTCTCTTGAATGACAGATACTTTTTGTTCTACTGTCTAAAGTAGCGATAATCACGTACTTTTCAACATCTAATTCACACTAAATACTTCCTGTTGTGCAAACGCACTAAAAAACGCTGATTCGGTTATTACTAGCCGACCAGCGTTGGAACGGGATGTATTCATTTTTTAGCTATAGAACTAATCATTTCTACACAATTTTTGGGTACAAGTTATTTCTCTTGTACCCATTAAACCTTGATGTATAAGCATTTGTAGGACTATCTAAATATATTGTGCTCATATAGGTAATCATACGAAAGATCAACGAACAAATACTCATGCTTGTTAATAGCAATTGAAAATGTTCTTGTAATTTCCCCTGTCTCGATATCTCGATAAAGCTCTGAGATTTCTCCGCTTTGATCGTTGCGCATTTTTATAATTGTTTGTAGGAAGTACGGACGCCAACTCCAGTTTTTATTGATGGCTCTTGGCTGCAACTCCCACTGTCCATCTATACGCATTACGTTTGGAGATAGTTGGAAACCATCTTCATTACAAATATATACTCGGAACGAATAACAATCCAATAGCTGCGCTAAATGTGTGATGTTGTCACTAGAAGGTTTAACACGATGGACAATCGCTTCTAGCTCCTCCCTCAACTTCTTTAACTCAAAATATTGCGCCTCTAATATCTTCTTTTCAGAGGTAATAAACTGCTGGCACTCCTCTTTAAAACGCTCCTTTAAAATATCCTTCTCTACGAATATCAATGCAGGGTTTGCCAAGTATCGGCCCTGATAAAATCGGCCTCCATTCTTCCAAGCAAACTGTAGTTGATAAACTGTTTCGATTCCTTCAAATAAGAGATTTGCGCCGATTTTATAAGCGAGGCTACCTATTGCCGAAATCATATCTGACTGTGCAGACCAAGAATCATAATTTAAGTCTCGAATATTGACCTTTAATATTTGTGGTGATAATAGAGCAATGTGCTCTAAATGACTCTCCGCTCCTACTTCCTGAACGGCAATTTTGACACCAAAAGTCGTAAAGTATCGTACTGCATGGTGCAACTTTTGAATGTCACCTAAAAAACGATGCTCAGAAACAACTAATACAATACGATGTAAATCCTCTTCACTTATATATTGTTGAATAATATTAAAATGACTTTCACCGAAATCCTGCATCAGTAAGTTCGGGTTACTTGGAATATAAATATCAATATCCTGTCCGATTTCTTCTACTTTGGCTAATGCAGCGTGTAAAATTTTATGTTCCATGTCAATACGATATTCTTCTGGAATATCTTCGTTATTCACAAAATCTTTTAAATTAATTTGTTGACCCTCGATTTGTAACTGTCCGGAAATTTCGTAGGCAATAACAGTATGCGCATCTGCGCTAAATATAGGTTGAAAATACCCATGTATTTGATCTAAATTTGTTAAAACTTCAATTGCATCCATTGTCGAAACCTCCATACATGATGTTATCCAAGAATAACATTACATTCACAGCTCATTACATGAAAAAAACTCTCTGACTGTATAATAATTTGTTTAAAGTAAATTGGCAACTTCACATGGCGTTATTTTATGGAATAAATCTGTCCTGAAATTTAACAAACTTCCACCTAACTGATTTATTAATAAAACTTATGCTTGTGCTAAAGCGCATTTTTCTGACAATTCATCACTAATAACGACTTTCCCATAAAATAGGTTGCTTAAGTACGCATATTTATTTTTGAGTCACCCTATATGCATTCACTGAATTTTTCATGTATTGCTATAAAAAACTTTATCATTATAACTTATGCAACAATTCAAAGTGAATGCCATGATAACTAAAGGTTTTCATCCTATATCCTAAAATTATTCAGCCATTCACCCACCCCAAATTATTTAGTAAAAAAGCAGTATTCCAAAGTATGGATTATACCCTACAGGAATACTGCTCATGACTATTCTGACATAAAGAAATACCAAATAATTGAAATTGCAATTAATGATAAGATGACAGCAATTGTTACACGAAGTGGTGAAATTGGGGCATCCCCACCTACTCGACCTGTTTGTCCATTTACCATAAATCGATAAATTTTCTCTTTATAGCGGAATGAAGAAAGCCAAATCGGCAACATTAGATATTTGTATGTAATATCATCATGAGTTGTTGAGAAATGTACATTGGATACTACATCCGCATTATGTTCCCAACGTATTTTTGAGGTAATTTGTGCATTCAGATGATCTGAAATTTCCCTCTTCGCCTGACTCCACCCGTCCTGTAAACCAATACTGTAGCGTTCTGATAAAAAGCCTGTTACATATTCTGGTTTATAGGCTTTATTATTGAGTAAATTAAAGGGTTCTACTTTTCGCATCATATTTCTATCATAACGGGTTGTCGCACTTATTAAATGATCATCAATAAATTCCTGATAAAAACCACTTGTGGAATACCAATCCGTTTCAGTTCGGGTATTTCCCTCTTTATCTGTAACTGTACGATGTCTACCGTATCTTGCAGAATATCTTGAACTTGTTTTCGTGTCAAAAGTCCAATAAGGAAGATAAACCCCTTTAAATGAATCAGGCTTTGCACTATCTTTTGCTGCTCTCGGTGTAAACCATTTTCCCTTAATCCAACTTTGGAAGTTCTCTCCCGCCTGCTTATCTGTTATTTCAAATGCGCATACCCCATTCGGTGCTAGTGTATTTTCAGCACTAGCCTCCATAACCTGATTAGAACCACAGTATGGGCAACTATCAGCTACCTGTAATGCATCATAAATCGTTTCTGCCGCACAGGATTTACAAATGACTGTTTTTTTCTCAACACCCCAGTTAAAATTTCCACGTTCTTCAGCCATTGCAAAATCCATTTCCTGGGCAACTTTTTCCTCTTGCTTTTCTGGGGCTGCAATTTCAGTCTCATAACCACAATAAGGACATGTTAGCTTTCCAGTTGCTGGGTTAAATTCAATGGATGCACTACATGATGGACACTCAGCGTCAAAATCAAGCTTTACTTGTTTAGCATTTTCAGCATCTTGAGTTGGCATCATTAGTCATCTCCTTACTTAACATCATTCTCATCAAACACATCGCCACATTCTGGACAGAATTTTGGTGGGTTTGCAGGATCTTCTGGCAGCCAACCACATTTATCGCAAACGTATTGTAATGCTTCTGAAGGTTTTTTAGCACCACATTCGCTACAGAATTTGCCTTTGTTGACAGCACCACATGTACAAGTCCATCCTTCTTCTGCAGGTTTTGGTGTCCCACAATTTGAGCAGAATTTACCAGTGTTTTCGTTGCCACATGCACATTTCCATGCACCCGAGTTCGTCGCTGGTTGACCTTGCTGGGCTGCCTGTTTATTTTGCTCATTCATCTGGTAAAGCTGTCCTGCATTAACACCGCCTGCTTGTGTCGCCATGTTCATGCCCATAAATCCTGCCATTGCTCCACCATCATTATTAGCTGCTGCAATCATTGCTTCCGCCTGAGCACCTGTTAATTGAGCCGCAGCCATACCTGGATCACGCATCACTGCATTTCGTTGTAGTTGTTTAATCATTGCTTCATCTTCTTCAGATGCTTTTAAAGAACTAATGCCAAAGGACACAACTGCTAAACCACGAGTTGCTAGCCATTTCTCTGATAACACTTTGTTAAGGGCATCTGCAAGAGCAACCGTATGTGCAGGAATTTCGCTATAGCGTACTCCACTTGCTGAAATATGTGCGAAAGCCGGCTGTAACGCAGTCATCAGCTCCGTTTTTAATTGGCTATCGATTGCATCTCTTGTAAATTCACGCTCTACGTTTCCACATACATTTGTATAGAATAATAATGGATCGACAATTTTATATGAATATTCGCCATGACAACGAATAGCAATATCAATATCTAGGCCGATATTACGGTCGATAACACGGAAAGGAACCGGTGCTGGTGTCCCATATTTATTGCCTACGATTTCTTTTTTATTAAAATAGTACACACGCTGATCTTTTGCAGGTTCTCCTCCAAATGTGAAGCGTTTCCCAATCTGCTTGAATGTTTCCATAATGCCTTCAGACAAATCATTGCCATACATAATCGAAGGCTCTGTTGATGTATCATAAACATACTCTCCAGACTCCGCGGAGAACTCCACTACTTTCCCTTGCTCGACAATCATCATACATTGCCCTTCATTGATAGCAATAATAGAGCCGTTACTAATAATGTTGTCATTGCCTTTATTGGACCCTCGTTTTGAAGTACGTTTATGACCCTTCTCCACAAGAACATCCGCTGAGAGTGACTCACAATAGAAATATTCACGCCATTGATCTTCTAGAACACCTGCTAATGCCCCAACTCCTGCTTTTAATAAACCCATATTTATTCCCACCTTCAACTTTTATACTAAGACTTATTTTATCATATCAATTATGCCTCAGCATAATTACCGCCGTCGCTACGCTGTCGTGCAGATAAACATTGCGTCCGGATTTCAGTGGGTGTTTGGACACCCGGTGAAAGAAGTTAAAAATAATTTATTCAATATGTAGTACGCATAAAAAGAACAATTTGTTTCATTTTTTTTAACTTCTTTATAAAAAAGAGATAGCTCCATAGGAACTACCTCTCTCGTATTGTAAATGCTATATCGTTTTTTAGTGGATCTTAGCGTTTCTTAAGAACATGCGGAAATAGCCACAAGAACCCAGGCAACGATAAATAACATACCGCCGATTGGGGTAATCGCTCCAAGCTTTTTCACACCTGTAACGGCCAATACATATAAACTACCGGAGAAAAACACGATACCCGCCAACATTAAATATCCTGCCCAAGAAAGCATACTAGAGGCTCCTAAAAGGGCATCACTCGATAAAATGCCAAGCCCTAGTAAACCTAATGCATGATACATATGGTATTGCACTGCAGTTTCCCAAATGGTTGCATAGTGTGGTGACGCAAATTTTTCTTTTAGTGCATGTGCCCCAAAAGCGCCAAGCACGACACCTAGACAAGCCATAATTGCTCCTATCGCCAATAAAAGTTCCATGTATGATTCTCCTATTTCGTCTCGCGTGCGATTTCTTTGTATTTCGCATCCCATGCCGGATTGATTTTACTTAAAGATATCGGACGTAACGTATCTTTGTGCGCTAGAATATGTACGGACTGAGCAGTCGCTGCAATCGTGCCATCTTCATGTAAAATTTCATAGCCATATGTTGTACGTAGACGATCGTGTTTTTCCACCCATGTACGTACCGTTGCCACTTGGCCATACTGCATAGCTGCCTTGTACGAAATGGATAAATCCATCACCGGCGATACATAACCATCTTTTTCTAATGCTGCATACTCATAGCCTGCATCATTTACTAACTGCGAGCGACCTATTTCCATCCAAATGATATAGTTCGCATGATACACCACACCCATTTGGTCGGTCTCAGCATATCGAATTTCAACTTGTTTCTCACTAACAAACATTTTCTTCACCTCGTCCTACATTATAGCGTAAAAATATTAATTTAGCGGGGTTTTTACTCTATTGATTAAGAAAAAGTAAAAAATCTGTATTAACAAAAATCAAAAGTTTAATTTAGAAAAACATTTGGTAATAAATTTTGGTTTCCGTTTTTACCCGTTGTACCCCACTTAATTTGGGTACAACTAGGGGTTCACTACAAAATGAGTGGCTTTTTTATCAAGTAAAAATAGTCACTTTACTAATTAGTAACTTTCATTTGTTTATATAACTTAAAAGTAGTTCTTCACTTGTGCTTTAGTCATTTATCTAAAATTCAAAAGAAAAAACGATTCGGCATTCTGCAAACGTTGCGGCTTTTTTAATGTATAGGTATCCTCAATTTGCACAAATTAATATTGAGTGTATCGCACGCACTTATTAGGTTGTGGCGTTAGTTGACCGTCACGGCCTCCCCATTTGTTACTTAGGGTAATTCATTCATTTCAGTGACCTTTTTTTCTATTCTACAGCTACAAATTAAAATTTTAATTTACTATTATTACATATAGAGGTGCTTTAATTGACTACATTCGGAAAATGCCTATATATCGCATTCTTTGTAACACTGTTTTTATTTACTACTGTTTGGGATTATTTTAAAAATGGTAATTTGCCTTTGCTTGAAAATTTTCTCTTTTCCTTTTGGGTAGCAAGTTTTTTATTCATGGCATTACTACTTAGAAGTAAAAAAGATGAAACAGAAAAAAGCTAAAAACCAGAAGCTGATTTGAATATTCTAATCAGCTTTTTTACTGCACATTTTCCCTCAAATTGTTCAATAGTTATTCTGTATAAAGCTCACTGTACCAACCACCAAGACATTTATAATTCCAACAATTAATAATGACAATCCTGTCTAGGCATCGTTTCCCCCTTCTTTTTAATGCTTCCCCATTCATATTTCGCTGAATATTATAAGAATTATAACTAATTAGTAGAGGTGAAATATGGATTTCAATCATTTACGTTATCTTGCGATAGGCGATTCCCTTACTGTTGGTATCGGTGTTCCGTTTTTGGACCCTGGATTTGTTGAATATTACAGATGTCTAAGCCAGCAAATTTTAAAAAAGCGTATTTCTTATCAAAAACATGCAAGGTCAGGAGCAACGACAGAGAATGTTTTAACTATGCTTAATGCCCCGATTGTCACGGAAGCTGTAAAGTGTGCAAATATCATCACGATCACAGCTGGAGGAAATGATTTAATAAACGCTGCTAAAGGATTTCTAATCAATAAAAACGAAGAAAGTATAGCTCGTGCTAGTAAGCAATCAAGAAATAACATCTCAAAAATATTAGAAAGAATTCACCATCTAGACAAACAAGATAAATATATTTTACGGTTACAGAATTTATACAATCCATTTAGCGATATCCCTATAGCAGATGAGGCGATTAGAGCGTTTAATTCATCGATTAACAGTTTTGGTCGGGAATTGAATGTTAAAGTAGCTGATATCTATAGTGTATTTAAGGGAAATGAAAAAGCTTTAATATCATCAGGAGGAGTTCATCCTAATAGTAGGGGATACTATCAAATGGCATTAGCTCTTAGTAAGCTCGGATATTCCCCGTTATAGGGCTAAGGCTGTAAGTATAATCTATCCTTTTTGTATTAAAAGTTATTTCTTATTATTTTTCTAGCAAGAGGCTGAGCATAATTGTCAGCCTTTTGCTATTTAATTAAAAAATATTTTGTGTTTAGATGTGCCTCGCTGAACCATATCAAATTCAACTCTATTTGGTCTGCATACCAATAGCTTTGCTCAGTCACTTTTCGAATTCTTAAAGCTACCTTTGCTACGCATTCTTTCAAATATTCACTTACCCTTGGAAAGAACCAAATGAATTAGTGATAAAATACGCGTTTGATTACACGTCTCCACACAATTATAGACAGGAAGTTACTGTAAAATATAATTAGATATAGATTGATGAATAAAGATGATGAAGGGATTAAACTAAATCCTCATTTTAAACGGAAAACTCTCCTTCTCTTCAAAATTGTTCAGTAAAAAAATCAAACCACAGTTCTAAAAATCCCCTAATTTTGTTGTACTTTGACAAGCAACAATCCACATTTTAGGAGGTTCATATATTGAAGACTCATACTACAATTGGAAAATTCATTTATTGGATAGGCTTCTTTATGTTTATGAGTGGATTTGGAACGTCACTCGGTCCACTTAATTACAATTCATTTATTCCGAACAAATCTGTAGCATTTATATACTTTTTTATAGGAATGGCTTTTTTGTTAACTTCAAACTTTTTTAAAATAAGAACTAATCGATAACCAAATATTTTTTCTTTACTGCACAATTTCTTTCAATTTCACTCTCCCTATCTGTGCAAATAAGTTTATTTTATTTTCTTTTATTTTTCCCAAATTTCTCATTGCCACGTTTAAAATTACCCGTAATTTTAGCTAACAATAACTGTACTGCAGTTATATTATCTTCAACTTCATTGATTCTTTCGATAAGACGCTCGGCGTCCCTATCCTTTACAATTTTAATTTGTTTACCTTCGTAATATATTACTACCGTTCCCTTTTTCGTTATTTGATAAGCAAATGGTTCTTCATCTAATCTGTTTCGTTTATCTATTTCGCTCACAACACCGTCTCCCTTATTCTTTTAGTTTCAAACATTATATTCAAATAAATCTGTTGGTTCACTTGTTTTCTTTATAATTTATGTAACTGGTGAAATAAATAATGGTTTCTCTTTTTACTGCAAACCGTAAAAGGTTAACCAATTCTGAGCTGTAGTGTATGTAAACTCCGCAGCTTTTTGCAGTAGAACCACTTATATTTTCCTTAGTGTTAATCCACTTGTATAAAAAAAGCTTTTGTTTTTCATTCATTTACTTTAATATCGATAAGGGCACCCCCAAAAAAGAGATAGAGGTGCTAAAATGTACGGTATTATTAATTATGAAATGTTTTTATTAACAGGGATTTTATTAAATCTAATCCCTGGTGCGGACACCATGTATATTGTTGGTAGAAGTATTTCACAAGGTAGAAGAGCTGGTATTTATTCTGTGTTTGGTATTATTACTGGTTCCTTAGTTCATACGTTATTAGTTTCTTTTGGCTTATCGCTAATTCTTACAAAATCTATTGTATTATTTAATACCATTAAAATTATTGGTGTTATTTATCTCGTTTATCTAGGGATTAAAATGATACTGGATAAGTCAAACATAGGTTTCGAAGCGTCATCTAATATATTAAACTTAAGAAAAATTTATATACAGGGACTTTTAACAAGTCTAACGAATCCAAAAGTTTCTTTATTTTTTATTGCGTTTCTCCCACAGTTTATAGATGTTAAAGCATCCGGTCCTATTCCTTTTTTAATTTTAGGACTTACTTTTACAGCGACTGGACTACTATGGTGTTTATTTGTTGCTTATTTCTCTTCGTACGTTACTAAAAAATTAAGAGGAAACCAAAAAGTAGGGACAATCCTAAATAAGATAACTGGAATGATATTTATTGGTATGGGGATTAAGTTGCTTCAAACGAAAGCCCCTCATTAAATTTGTATAACAATGCCCCCTATTAACAATGTTATATGGAATTTAAAGTAGTTTACTTTTATTGAACAGTCCTTTCAAATTAGAAGGGGCTGTTTTCTTATTGATCCATTCTTTTTACTGCACATTTTCCTCAAATTATTCATTAGTTTAATGTAGCATGTGACAACGCTACGGCTTTTTTTATAAATCTATTTCACAGGCAATTCACTATACAAACATAGCTATCACATCATAATAATAGTAAGGTAAAGCTAATTTAGCCTTACACCTCCGAAACTTTTTTCTAAGGGTCACTCCTATCCCAAGTGACCCTTTTTTATTGTCTTATCCCACAAAAATATATTTTTTAATGCCTATAGCTGAATAGTTTAACACCCCACTCCTTTTCTACAGCTTACATATTATAGATTGTAGAAAGGAGGGATATTTTATGGGATACTACGGAAACGTTGGTGGTATAAATAATGGATGCTACTATGGTGGCGGAAATGGTAATGGTTCAACATTTGCCTTAATTGTTGTTCTATTTATACTTCTAATTATTATCGGCGCTACTTTCATGCATAGAGAGTATTAACATTTCCGATTTTAGGGTCGCCCCCAGTCTGGTGACCCTTTTTAGTTACTTTCCTCAAATTGTTCAGTATCATCTACCTTGTTTCATAATTTTGAACAGTTTTATCTATCATCATCGGCTCATCTATAGTACCCGATGGTTTTAAGATTTACTAAAATTCTTCAGTAATTGTCTGTACTATACATACAATTTTCGGTATATTATGATATACCAAAATTTTGAAAGGGGTACATATTTTGGATACAAACAATATATACATCAGGAATATGACTGATAATGATTATGATTTAATGGCCAAATGGTTAAGTACAAAAGAAGTTTTAGAATTTTATGGGGATATAAATTCACCATTTACAATAGAACAAGTAAGGAAAAAATATGAACCACGAGTTCATGGTGAAATCCCAGTTTTTCCTTTCATTGTTGAATTAGACGATTCCCCAATAGGATTTATGCAATACTATAAACTTCAAGAAGAAGAACAAAAAGAATTAGGATATTTAAATAATCAAGTGATTTTTGGAATTGACCAATTTATCGGTATCCCTAAACTGTATAATAAAGGCTATGGAACGATTATGGTTAGTAAATTTATTGAACTCATTATTAACATTACTGACGCTGATATCATAATATTAGACCCTGAAATTTCTAATGAAAGAGCTATTAGATGTTACGAAAAATGCGGGTTTTCAAAAGTAAAAAAAATTAATAATGAAAGTGCTTTGTTAATGGAATATAAAAATACTAAAATATAACTCTATTTTATTATTCGATGCACAATTTCTTCCAAATATCCACCCTACTTCAAGGCCCATAGCAATCAATGTCATGCTTTCCTTAATTAAAAAGCGCGAGAAATCAATTTTAGAAACGTTGATTTCTCGCGCTTTTATGATGTAAAATTGTTTAATTTTGCTTTAAAAATATACTTATGTTCCAGCCTCTCTCAGACTTTCGAGAAAGGAAATTGTCTTCGATATGAAAATTAATTACTATTGTTTATACCCTTAAAAGCTTCGGTTTGCTCCTTAATTCCTTTTTCTGCGGCAAATCTCTCAATACTAGATGCACCAAAGAATCCAACAATTCCATCTACTCTTTCAATAATATAGGCAGCATCTTCCGGTTCTGCAATTGGACCTCCATGGCAAATTGCTAATATATCAGGATTTACAGACTTACCAGCATGAATAATTTTTTGGATTCGCTCGACACAGTCATCTAAAGTTAATGCTGTTTGTGCACCAATCGTTCCACTTGTTGTTAATCCCATGTGGGCCACTAAAATATCTGCACCCGCTTCAGCCATTTTCTTTGCTTGCTCTTCATCGAAAACATATGGAGTCGTTAGCAAATCTAATTGATGTGCTTCTCTAATCATATCTACTTCTAAATCATAGCCCATCCCTGTTTCCTCTAAATTCTGACGAAAAACTCCGTCAATTAAACCAACTGTAGGAAAGTTTTGAACGCCACTAAACCCCTGATCCTTCAGCTGCTTTAGGAAAACACCCATCACTTTAAAAGGGTCTGTTCCATTAACACCAGCTAGTACTGGGGTGTCCTTTACAACGGGTAATACTTCATTACCCATTTCAACAACAATTTGGTTCGCATCACCATATGATAATAAACCTGCTAGAGAACCACGACCAGCCATTCTATAACGACCTGAATTATAGACAATCAACATATCGGCTCCACCAGCTTCACTACTTTTAGCTGTAATTCCTGTACCCGCGCCAACACCTAGAAGAATATTTCCTTTATTAATTTCTTCTTTAAAACGATTCAATATTTCTTGTCTCTGTAACATGATCGTTGTCCCTCGCTTTATTTTCTATTAATGCAATTAATTTTTCCGCTGCAGTTAGTGCAAACTCTTCACTATTTATATCCGCATTGATTTCAACCATTTCCACTTTACGTTGGTCAACCTTTTCTCTTAATGTATCAAATAACATTTTGTCTTCCTCTAAACCGTAGAAAGGCTGTCCTTCAACATCAAGACCTGATAGCCCTTTTAGCGGCAAAAATAATGCCGTGTACCCTTTAGCTAAAGATAATTTTTCTGCAATTACTTCACCTATTTGCTTGTTCTCTTCAACAGATGTGCGCATTAAAGTAACTGTTGGATTATGCTTATAAAATTTTCTTCCTTCAAATTTATGAGGGACAGAATCAAATGGACCAAAGTTAACCATATCTATTGCACCCACTGATACTACTTGAGGAATTTGTTTTTTGGAAGCTGCTTCTAAACGATGCGGTCCAGCTTTCAATACGCCACCAATTAACTCATCAGCCCATTCAGTAGTCGTGATGTCAAGGACTCCATCAATAAATCCATTGGCTATTAAATTCTCCATCGTACGACCACCAACACCTGTTGCATGGAAAATTAATACCTCATATCCTTTAGCCTCTAAGAAATCTTTAGCCTGATTTATACAAGGTGTTGTCAGTCCAAACATAGTTGCAGCAATAAGAGGCTTCTTTTTCACGATCTTTTTATTTTCAAAGTTAAGCATACCTGCTATCGCAAATACTGCATTTGTAAATATTTTTGTTGAAATTACATTTAAACCAGCAACGTCTACTACCGATGGAATCATAATGATGTCGCTAGTACCTACATATGGCTCCGTATTACCGGAAGCGACTGTTGAAACCATTACTTTAGGAACACCAATTGGTAATGCTCTCATGCCAGTTGTTACAATAGAAGACCCTCCAGTACCTCCAAAGGATAATACACCATCGAATTTACCTTCATCATACAATTTCGGCAAAAGCACTTCCATCCCTTTTGCAAGAACTGCGGTCGCATTTGCTCGATCTCTTATTGCTGCAATTTCCTGTATATCTTCTCCAGCTGCAACGGCTACATCAGCATTTGATACGTCAGGCTCAAAAACTGGGGTAAAAACACCTGTGTGAATCGTGAAAGTATTGAAACCTAACGATTCTATCAACTCTTTTACATATAAATATTCTTTTCCTTTTGAATCAAATGTTCCAGCCAAAGCAATTGTTTTCATATCAAATCTCTCCCTTCTTGATCTTTAAAATCATTTAAGAAAGCGGTTTCATTTATTACTCCATTCCATAATAACGTTTTCTTTTGGGAGAGTTAATGTGTTTTTGTTCTATAAAATTGTCTCTTTGTTATATTATCAATGATGCCTTGGCATAATTGCGTCTGGAATCGGCTTGTGCTTAGGCCTGCGTGATGCAGGTCAGTTAGCCGTTATCGCATGGATGCGATGATATTAGGCTAACATCATTTATTAACTCCTTTCCGATTCCATGACATCCGCCGGAGGCTTTAGGCCAACACGAAGTTGGTCACTCAGTCGTTGCCACAGGACGTGGCGTTCTTAGACTGAGTTCCTCTATTTCAGAGGGTGTCCAAACACCTGCTGAAAGAAGTTAAATAGTTTCTAGGTGACACACCTTTATATTTTTTAAATATTTTACTAAACTGAGTATAATCGGGATAACCTACCATTTCGGCAATATTATTTAGTGGTAGTTTTTCAAATTTTAAAATTTCAATTGCCCTATTAAGTCGAAAATTAATAAGATATTCTGTAAATGAAATCCCCACCTCTTTTTTGAATAATGTGCTTAAATAAGAACGAGACAAATTCAATATTTCTGCCACTTCATTTAATGATATTTCATCCATATAATGCAGACTAATGTATTTCTTGATAAAATTAATATAATCAGCTTGACTTCCTAGACCATCAGTAATTTTACTGATTAAATCATCCAATTGGAAATTGTTCGTTTGCTTAAATGATTTGGTTATATGTATGAGAGCTTGTTCATTTGGAATCCTTTCAAAAACAGAACCTCCGATGTAACCCATAATAGTAGTATCATCATACATATATTGAACATCTATTGGTTTATTAACCGGACCTCCGTAAATCATTTTAATAATGTTTGGATTCAGTTCATTACATTTATTAAATATATTTACCGCCATCTTTTTGGCGGCATGTAAAGATAAAATCTTTTTTGCCCCTAACGATCCACCATTCGTTAAACCTAAGTGAACACAAATAATATCTGCACCAGCTTCTACCATACATATAGCTTGCTCTTCATTAAATACAAAGGCTACAGTAAACAATCCCTTTTCACTAGCGAGACGAATAGCTTCTATCTCTTTTTCATAAGTAATCCCTTGTTCCTCTAAAGCTTCTCTAAAGAGCCCATCTACTAGACCTATACTTGGATAATTATTAATACCCGCAAATCCTTTTTTCTTAATTAAATCAATATAGCTATTTAATTCAATTGTTGGGTCTGTTGCACATAAACCAAAACAAACTGGAATTTTTTTGATCATAGGAATGATCTCTTTACATGCAAAATCCATGACAACATCATTACTATTTGCATACGGTAAGAAACCAGCTAATGAACTTACCCCCATTAATCTGAATCGTCCTGAATTTAGAGCTAAAATAAAATCTGCGCCACCTTGTTCTGCGTATTTAGCTGTCATTCCAGAACCAGCAGCGACACCTAAAATATAACTATTTTTATTAATTTGTTTTTTAATATAATTGTTTATTTCATTTTTCTTATTTAGCTTTTCCTCCATATAATTTTCACCTCTACTAAAGTTATGAATTATTTTGTTCTTTTAGTGTAATGTACATTATCTCTTATCCAAAAGCTATAAATGTTACTAGTCTTTACAGATTACCTAACTTTAAACTTGTTCGTTTTATTCAAAATTCTAGATAAGACATTTATAAAAAAAACACAGACCCTTTATTCGAATCCACTGAAAAAAGTCGATTTACACCAAAATTTTCAGTGCAAATCGACTTTTTATACTTAATAAGTTACTATATTTTTTTAGCAATTCATAAGTTTTTCAATGCCCTTCCTTAAATCTCCCATAATCTTTTTACATCAACCAACTCTTGCCCATCGAATTCCATTCTGTATATGTCTGGCTTTGTTGTATGTAATAAAAAGTTCAAATCGTATTTACTATCATAAAACCCCATCATTAAAGTCATAACTGCGCCATGTGTGCCGATTACTACTTTCTGTCCTTGATATGTCTTTATTATTTCTTTTAATACATTTATAGCACGTTTCTGGCAGGCAGCATTTGACTCACCTCCCTCTATAGCATAGGTTGGGTCAGAAAATGACTTATGTAATAAAGGGAATAATTCCTTGTCAGAGATTCGCTTATCTCCAGCAATAAATATTTGCTCTTTAAGGTCTTCAAATACAATTACTTCTTTTTCTATTTGTTCAGCTACTTTCTGAACAGTTAGGATTGAACGACTATACGGGCTTGAAATAACAGTATCAATGCCCTCTTTTTGTAGAATATCAGTTATTCGTTGAGCGTCTAATCGACCTTTTTCTGTTAATTCTCTCGTTCTCTCATTTCCGTCTTTTGGTGAATCACCGTGGCGTACCATATATATGAATGTTTTCATAATGCCTCCTATTGTGCTTGAGTTTTAGACCTAAAGTATTTATGTGACGAAGCTAAAAATCCATATTGCTCGGAAGAACTTCTACTGTTCATCTTCTGATATTGGTAAAACTGTTGAATATTTAACTTCTCGTAAAGATAAGTTCGTTTGAATGCGAGATATGCCCAGTCTATTTAATTTTCTTATAAAGCGATCTAATTCTTTTCGATCCCTAATAACAACCTTTAAAAGATAATCATACTCTCCTGTTAAACAATGACATTCTAATATTTCTGTCATTGTTTTTAAGGCATTTTCCAAAGCTTCTAACTCCTTAGCTTGATGAATATTTGTACTCATGAAAACGTAGCACAGTAAATCGAATCCCAGTTTCTCATGATTTAAAATGGCCACTTGTTTGTCAATATATCCTTCACTTTCTAAACGTTTTATTCTCGTATGGGTTGCCGGTGGGGACAAATTCACCCGTCTCGCTATCTCTGCATTACTTATTTGAACTTCTCTCTGCAAAATATCTAGTATTTGAGTATCAACGCTATCTAATAATTTTCTATCAACATCTCTCATGCTATTTTCTCTCCTTTTTTTATTCGAAAATTCAGCTACATTCGATGATTATAATTAATTTTATTCTGCAAAACTCTATTATTCTTACTGTTATTCCGATTTTTATTCATTGTACAAAATATTATACTGCGTAAAAAGCGAAAATGTTATGATTCTTTTATCAAATATAATGCTCGATTGCACTTACTAGAATCAAAGGAGAGATCGTGATTTGCCGAATGTTTATGTTTTATTAATGCTTTTAACCAGTTTACTTTGGGGAGGCAATTTTGTAGTTGCCAAATCTCTTGTTGATCATGCCTCTCCGTTAACATTGACGAGCTTAAGATGGATCATTGCTGTCTCTGTACTTCTTCCAATGGTCTGGTGGAAAGAAAAAAGATTGCTTCCCACTCGAAATGCCCTTCTTCCATTATTGTTAATGGGCATTACAGGTGTGGTATTATTCAATATCTTTCAATTTTTAGCATTAGAAAGAACTACGTCAACGAATGTTGGCCTCATTTCAACATTAAATACAATTTCAATTGCCATTTTTTCATTTATTTTTCTAAAAGAAAAGATTAATATACTCCAAGCACTTTCAATGCTACTTTCGTTGTTCGGTGTTCTTCTTGTACTTTCAAAGGGGAACATCAACCTATTATTGTCTTTTCATTTTAATTTGGGAGATTTATGGATGCTTGCAGCTGTATGTATATGGGGTATTTATTCCGTCTGTAATAAATGGGCAATGAAAACTACCTCGCCACTAATGGCTAATTTGTATTCAGGAATATTTGGACTTCTTGTACTATTACCGTTTAACCTTAAGGATTTTACCATTTCTAACGTTAATCATTCTTTTATATTATCACTTCTATATACAGGGTTTATCTCCACTGTCGTTTGTATGGTACTTTGGAGCATTGGTATTCAAAAATTAAGAGCTACCACATCCGGTGTTTTCCTTAATTTCAATCCGATTTTCACGGCACTTCTAGCGTTTTTATTTATAGGAGAGAGCATCTCTTGGACGCAAGGGATTGGGGGATTGATTGTTATTATTGGATGTTATTTGTTTTCGCATTTAAGACAAAAACAACATATTTGAATACGTCCCTTTCAAGTTAATAAATTGTATTTTTCTCTAAATCATTGAAAGTAGCTACAAAAAAATGTCAACAAAATTTGTTGACACTCGCAAATTACAGTGAATTGTATTTTTTCACTTTTAAAGGAATAGATAGTACATATAAATCTATAGCATATGTAGTAATCGTAATCCCTTTACCATCTTCAGTAAATTTTGCTTGATTAAAACGTTCAGAAACTTTTCTTTTCCCCCATTTTTTAGGGAACCATTCAAACATAATATGTATCACCTTTAAGTATTTTCTTTTATAAGACTAAGACAATAATTTGAACTGCATCCCAGTTGTTAGACCTGCTAACGATTGGGATGTAGTTCATTTTATAAACGCCTAGTTTATTTGTATGATAACTTTCTTCTTTTGTAAATAAAGTTTGATAATTTACAAAAATGAATTCCAATTTTCACTCGTGGCCTTTCTTTTTTTGCGTGTTCACTTTCTTGTTGATATTATGACTCTACTAATAAAGTAAATAAGTGTCCTTTTCCCCTTCACCTTCTTACATGGGTTATACTTTATGTATGGCGTACTATGAGTCCTAACCAAAGTACAAATGTCCTACTATTGATACTTCATCGACTGAAAATAAAATGTACGAGGTGAAATGAAGATGGAAAATTGTTGTGGCAACCTAAAAAAAAATACTAATGAAAACACTATTGTTTGTCCCTCTTGCAAAAATAAAGCTAAAAATGTACAACTAATAACAATTAAATCAATGATAAAACCATCTGTATTAGGATCAATAAATGCTATGGAAAATCACTATTTTTGTTCGACTAAAGATTGTCATGTCGTTTATTTTGATACGAGTAATAAGGAGTACTCACTATCTGATATAAAGGTAGGCGTGCATCAAAAGGATGACTCATTAAGTACACCGGTTTGTTATTGTTTTGATTGGACTAAAGAAAAAATTAAATACTATGTTGAAAATGAACTCACGCCTAATCCGTTAGAACACATTCGTGCAAATATTAAAGAAAACCGTTGTGGCTGCGAGGTAAACAATCCTCAAGGTAGTTGTTGTTTGGGGAATGTTACGAAATATATTAAAGGTCTAGCCTAAATAGGAATAAAAAGGGGTCCTAAAATCCTGGTAAACAGGGGTTTTAGGACCATTTTTTTGATCGTAAAATTGGTTAGCGCTAATTTATCCTCCCTTTGCATCAGTTTAATCTATTAATTGATTAAACTTTTCTGTAGGAAAATCAACTCCTAGTTCCTCTATTTGTATTTTTGCATTCTCAATTAATTTTGTAGCCTCTTTTTTAGTTTCATCATCTAAATTTGCGAATCTTCCGCCTTTTCCATTACGGGTTGGAAGTGATACTCCAAGTTCTTTTAGTCGTGTATTCGCTTCCTCTTGAGTTAGAGAACCATCTTTAAGTTGTTTCATTATTTCTTCTACCTGTGTTTTTGTTTCATCATCTAAATTCGCAAATTTATCGTCTTTTTCATTATGGGTTGGAAGTGATACTCCAAGGTCTTTTAGTTGTTTTTTCGCTTCCTCTTGAGTTAAAGAACCCTCTTTAACTTGTTTCATTATTTCTTGTACCTGTGTTTTTGTTTCATCATCTAAATTCGCGAATTTTTCGTCTTTTTCATTATGGATTGGAAGTGATACTCCAAGGTCTTTCAGTTGTTTATCTGCTTCCTCTTGAGTTAGGGAACCATCTTTATAAGAAGAAGATTTAGTAAATCAACTGACGATCCCATTGCGTTTAGTAGGACCAAGAACTTTAATGTCGTTGTTAAGAGTCCAAATACACTTAAAATTAGTGGGAAAATTATTGAAAGTATCATAAAAGGAGCAACCGTAATGACGATATATCTTGATTTTGAAATCTCTTCTTCCGTAATTACAAAAGCTCCGAACAGAGTAAACCCTACCGAAGTTTTTTCTGATTGAATAAAATTAGGAATGAACATCAAATGAAGTAATTCGTGAATTATTAATAGTAAGACTATCCCCAAAATAACGCTTAAGTTAATGGTTATTGATATTCCACCAGATGTAAATCCAAAATCTCTCAAAGAAATACTAGAAAAAATATTTATTACCCCAATAGAGATCATTGAAGCGACAATCATTAGTGGGATAGATAAAAATATAGCACTTGTTAAATTCTTAGGTTCTTTCATCGGAATCCAGCCATTTTTAATTAAGTCTACATGTAAATGTGGGTTACTTTTTGGCAATTTGTTTAGTATTTTCATTTAACCACTCCATTTTACGATCTATTGATTTTTAATAATTTCACTTAATTGGAATATGCCTTCTTTCATTTCATCAAGTGAAGCATACCCATAGGAGATTCGTATAAACAGTCCTGATTTTTCAGCATAAATACTACCAGGATTTAGAAGAATATTGTTAGATAATGCTTTTTCAAATAGTCTTTTTACTTTAAATTCTGGCTTAATATTAACCCATATGAACAATCCACCTTTTGGGATGTCCCACGTAGCGTAAGGACTCAAATATTTGTCCAGTGCATCTAAAGCAACTTTTCTACGAATGCTAAGTTGTTCTCTTACTTTATCAAGGTGATCATCATAGAAATTACTAGATAGCCACTCTGCAGCAACGAGTTGTGAAAGAGTACTTGATCCATAATCGGATTGCATTTTTAAATCTGCTAATCGATTTATGACTGATTCCGAGCCAACTATCCAACCAATTCGTAATCCTGGACTAAGGGTTTTCGATAAACTCCCAACATATAATACATTTCCGTAATGATCCATTGCTTTCAGTGGTTTAGGTGATGGATTGTCAATCCATAAATCACGGTACACATCATCTTCTATAACTGGCAGTTGCTCTCTTTCGCAGTATGTAATTAATTTCTTTCGTCTCTCTTCTTGCATTAAGGCGCCTGTTGGATTGTGGAAGGTTGGAATCGTATATAAAATATTCTTTCCTTTTTCATTTATCGGATAAATGGAATCTATTATAATCCCCTCATTGTCCATCGCTAATCCTTGCAACTCCATCCCCGCAGACTCAAAAACAGTCAACGAGTAAAGATAGGACGGCATTTCTAGCAATACCGTTGAACCTCTTTTTAGGAGTCCTATTGAAATAAGATGTAAGGCTTGGAGCGCACCAGAAACTACAAGGATGGACGACGGAGATGCTTCGATTCCTCTGACCTTTAAATAATCACTAATTGCTTGGCGTAATTTTATATTTCCTTTTGGCTCTTCATAGCCAAAAGTGGTCAATTGATTCGAAACCTTTTGAACAACGGATTTCATCTCTTCTAAAGGGAACATCTCTGGTGATAATTCCCCTTTACTCAATTGAATAAGATTCGCATTCGATTCCGCTTCGTTAATCTCCTGCACCATAGTAACGCTAGGTTTATGAATGCCTAAAGTGACATTTTCATTCCAGTTCGTCGAGGATTTTGCCCCCATCAAAGTCCAAGTATTATTGGTGACGACAGTTTCCTTCCCTGCTTTGCCTTCAATTAGGCCTTCCGCCATTAGTTCCTCTAATGCTGTTATGACTGTACTACGATTAACCTCAAACTGTTTTGCCAGATTACGTTGACTGGGTATGGGACTTCCGATCGCCCACTCTCCTTTAGCAATTTTTTCTTTTATAAAATCAATAATCAATTGATATTTTGGTTTTTTCATAAGTACCCCCTTTTCTGAACTGGTTGGTTTTTTTCATTATAACCTGTTGCAGAAATTTTACCAAAATCCTATTAATATTAAAAACATAAATTTAATTGGTTGGATTAGAAAGTAAAACGAACGAGGTGTATTCATGTTAAAAACATTAGATTTTAAGATTATTTCTGCTCATTTCATAACAATCATTTTATGGGCATCAGCTTTTCCAGGAATACGAGTGGCATTGACGGCATATTCACCTGAACATATATCACTTTTACGATTATTAGTCGGCTCATTCGTATTAATAATCATAGCAGTTATTATAAAAACTCCTTTACCTGCGTTAAAAGATATCCCCATTATTTTATTACTTGGCTTTTTAGGTTTCACCGTGTATCAAGTAGCACTAAATTACGGAGAGCAAACGATTAGTGCGGGGGTTGCAAGTTTACTTGTTTCCACAACCCCTATATTCACCGCTTTGTTAGCTGTATTCTTTTATCGTGAGAAGCTTGGATTATGGGGATGGGTAGGTTCACTTGTTGGTTTTTGTGGTGTAGCATTTATTTCTGTAGGAGGTTCAACTGAAGACTTTGCTTTTAATACTGGGATTATCCTAGTTTTAGTAGCATCCCTTTCAGAAAGTATTTACTTTGTTTTTCAACATCATTATCTAAAAAAATATGGGGCTATTCCCTTTACGATGTACGCCATTTGGTCAGGTACTATTTTTATGTTACTATTCTCGCCTGGCCTAGGTGAAGCAATTATAGATGCGCCGTTAAATGCAACATTAGTCACTTTGTATCTTGGAATTTTCCCAACAATCATTCCTTATTTTACGCTAGCTTATATTACCTCTCGTACTGGAGCAGCTGAAGCAACTAGTACACTTTATTTAACCTCTGTTTTTGCATTTCTTATCGCATGGATTTGGCTTGATGAGGTTCCGCATTTTTCTGCCATTACAGGTGGCTTGATTACTTTAATAGGTGTATTTATTGCAAACGTAAAGAAAGAAGATATTAGTAAAGAAAATAACAATGCTCAAAGTTTAAACTAACTGTCTCAATTGAATAATCAATTATGCCTCGGTATAATTGCGTCCGGAATCGTCTGAAAGAAGTTAAAGTCTATTTGCTTCGCTGATTATTACTGTTGCTTTGAAATAAAGTTTGAGCAAAAATACCTCGCAACCCCTTATTTTACGATAAATAAGAAGAATCCCTTTTGAAAAAAGTTGATCAAAAGGGATTCTTCTTTAGCAGTTTTAAGTTAGGTTATTATAAAAAAGTTTGATTATTTTCTACCTGTGTTGCTCAACAATCGCGCCCTTTTGCGGATATATGAAAATTGATTACCCCTCAACAAGCCCATAGTATTTATAAAGTTTACCTTCTGATTCTACGAGTAAAATTGGTCCTCCAATTTCTTCTTTTTCTTTAACCGAAAAGACTTTTGCACCAACAGGCAATTTGTTCGACATTTCGTCTTCAAAGTTTGTATCTGTATCGTTTTTTGTTTTTATTTCTCCTACCTGCTCGTCTTTTGTTAAGGTTAGTTCTTCAACCCAATCAATTCCAGTCTGATAAATCACTCCATTGAACTGAAATATATCGGCTTCAGGATCTAATTTTAAAATCTCTTCCGCATTAGGATTTTCAGTTGTATAAACTTCTACTTTACCTTTATCTGAATTAGAACATCCAACAGCAGTTAATAAAACGAAAATAACCAAACCCAAAAATAATCTTGACACTTTCACGTTATCCCTCCTTGGATTGTTAGACGGATAAAGGTTAATTAAGTTACCTATTTGTTCCGTTAAATGGCCCGTGTAGTTTTAGAATAAAGATTGATTAAAAAATCCCTTTCAACCTTTTTTTATCAGCTGAATGGAAAAACTTCATTTCGAAAAAAGATTGATCAAAATGGAGTTGATATTTCTAACTAAGTATGTGGTTTTTATAAAAGGTTTAATTTGTTGTTTCACTAATAGTTGATTATGCCCAGCTGAGCACGTGGCGTGATTGATATGATCACTTAAATTAATTTTAGCTGCAGTAACTGGTGTAACCGGTGGCCCGGAGAAAAGCACGTACCTGGTATTGTCCGATGGCCCATTGAGCCAATACCTAGGTTTATTTCATCGCAACTTTTTTACAATCGTCTCGACTTTATTTTAAACATCATATCTTTTTTATAAACATCGCAACTTTATTTCAAAGCTACATTTCACACCTGGTCCTTATGTGCGTTGACCTTGCTAGTATTATAGATAGAATACTGATAAAAAAGGTGTATAAACACCATATAATTAATGTTCATAAGAAAAGTCACAAACATTTAAAAACATTCGTGACTTTTTGGTGTATGTCCAAACTTTCATTTGGGAACGTTATTAGGTTTATTTATGTATACGTTATAAATCCTTGTTGCATTAAAACCTCCATAGGGTAAAGAGGAAAAATGAAGCGTATTAAACAATCGCCCCTTTAGTTTAATACCGTTTTCTAAATAAACGATTTCCGATAAGGGTCTTTAATATCCTCTTCATTTGGTTTTCTTGCATTTTCAACAAAGCATACTTCTGATGTTCCAAATTCAATAAAGTTTTTTGCGCTTGTCTTAAAGATACTTCGTTTGCTCCGTGTAGATTTAAAATAAAGTTGTACCGTTTATAAAAAAGATGTATCGTTTAAAATAAAGTTCTACTGTTTTTAAAAAAGTTGCACCATTTTGTCCCTTTTTGATGTAAGAATTCTAAGTGAGTTTTAATCAAACTTTTTTATAAAAAATAACTCCTTCACAAAATTAAATCCATCCATTTTGATTAATCTTTTTTCAAAATGGATGGGTTTCTTCTATTGTAAAATCAGCATTTGTAGCACGGTTTTAATTAAACTTTATTTTAAACCAACAACAACCTATAAAGTTGGTAAATCAGCCTTCTCGGATTACTTCTTATCAACTTTTTTTATAAAGCTACAATTACGAGGTATTTTAAACAAATTTCATTAAAAATCAATAAATAAGGCCCTTCTTTAACATACCGAAGGGCCTTACATTCGTATTTATTTGTTCTTTGTAAGATAAATTGTATCAGACACTACAAGCCCCGCATCATTTGTCCATGCAGAGTCTGTAAATAAATATAATCTAATATAAGTTTTCTCATTCTCGTAAACATCACCTATTTTTAATGATTTTGTTGGTGTATTCGATGAAAAAGATCCTGATGTAATATCATGCGACATAGAGTCTGATCCCATCCATGTTAATCGCATATCATAGTATAAAGTACCACATTTCCCATTTGATTCAGCCTTTGCATCAACAGTCGTTGCTTTGGCTGAATAGTTAGTAGCATCAGTGTATACTCTAACTTTACAACCACTTCCTGCTTTAGACACACTTTG
This sequence comes from Lysinibacillus sp. NPDC093190, assembly GCF_050280425.1. Taxonomy (NCBI): domain Bacteria; kingdom Bacillati; phylum Bacillota; class Bacilli; order Caryophanales; family Bacillaceae; genus Lysinibacillus; species Lysinibacillus sp. NPDC093190. The sequence continues at coordinate 87,059 of NZ_JBNNVG010000002.1, forward strand.
CCAATCTGACCAAGCAGCTTGTGCTGGTACTGCTGGAAGAAGTAAAGCCCCCGATAAAGCCATTGTTCCTAACAGTGTTGCAATCTTTGATTTAAACATAATTTTTCTCCTTTTTGATTGTATTATTAAATTAGTAAATATAGTAATGCGTTGGAACCTTAATATACAAAATAACAAGTAAACGCAGTTCTCCGTTTTTCATACAAAAGGATTACATATACTTATTTATTTTTTGTTAATGTAATGTCAGAAGAGTAAGCTGTACCTACATACGTTTTGTACGAAGAATCTGAATATAAATCTAATATAATAAGAGTTGTCTCATTCTCGTAAACATCACCTATTTTTAATGATTTTGTTGGTGTATTCGATGAAAAAGATCCTGCTGTATAATCGTGTGATGAAAATTCTGCTTTTCCCACTGCTAATTTCATATCATAGTATAAAGTACCACACTTCCCATTTGATTCAGCCTTTGCACCAACGGTTGTTGTTTTTGCGGAATAGTTAGTAGCATCAGTGTAAACTCTAACTTTACAACCACTTCCTGCTTTAGACACACTTTGCCAATCTGACCAAGCAGCTTGTGCTGGTACTGCTGGAAGAAGTAAAGCCCCTGATAAAGCCATTGTTCCAAATAGTTTTGCAATCTTAGACTTAAACATAACCTCTCTCCTTTCTCTACTATTAAACTAGTAAATAATGTGTTTCAATCTAAATATATAAAATATTGGAGAATATGTCAAAAATTGTGTATCTATAGATTTAAAATAAAGTTCTACTGTTTGTAAAAAAGTTGCACCATTTTGTCCCTTTTTGATGTAAGAATTCTAAGTGAGTTTTAATCAAACTTTTTTATAAAAAATAACTCCTTCACAAAATTAAACCCATCCATTTTGATTAATCTTTTTTCAAAATGGATGGGTTTCTTCTATTGCAAAATCAGCATTTGTAGCACGGTTTTAATTAAACTTTATTTTAAACCAACACTCCGCCTTCGAAATCGGGGTTATTAAACTGAACCCATCATCTTCCCAAAAACAAATTTTACATATATAGAAAGTATCTGATGGCTCTTCTGGTAATGTTTTATAGCCACAACAAGGACAAGTATATTTCATGCAATCACCCACTTTGAATACTGCCGATGATTCCTTTCGTTACGGGGTATTGAATAACCTTTATGCTCCAGAGTGCTTGAATACTTCTTAAGAACTTCTCCACCTCTCGATAGATGTTTAGCTACCATACTTGGAGTCATTGCCTCAATCACTATCTTCATACCTAACACTCCCATCGTTATAGAATCGTTAAGACCATCATACCGCCAAATAGAAAAATTTGATTATACCAAAAATCTCTCAGTGAAATGAAAATTCACGCCACAGAAAACCAGAGCGTGAATTAAGATGAACTATTCTGTTGGACCTTCAGATGGATTTTGTTCTGTAGATATTTCTTCTTGTTCAAGTGCTGCTACACTTTTAAATCGATAGACGCGTTTTACAACTCTTCGACCATTTCCATTAATACCTAAATTTATGCCACTTTAAATTTTTTGAAACCCGACACCACCAGACCCCGTAGTATCGTAAAACTCTTCAATTTCAACCTCAGCAGCTGTTTCAATTCTTTTAGCGATTGCTAATTCTTGAGCAACTCTAGCTTGGTACTCTGAAATTCTATTTTCAATTTCTTGCAGACGAGCTTCATTCTCCAGTAAAGCAATATCTTCTTGTTCTGCAACTGTTTTTGATTTATTAACGGATCTAATTAACTCGGTAGCAATTGCTACTGTAGCGTCAATCGCTAGATTTCCTATCATCATTAAAAAACTCTTCCTGGTAAATAAAGTTACTTAAATCATATCATAGTAGATTGGTTTCCACTTTCAAATGTTCTGGATATACTCTCTAGCACCAAGCAAACTGGTGATGTACCGATGTTGTAACGAAGTATGCACCAGTATAACGGTATAGAAGGAGAGATCGCGCTTATTTAACTAAACTGCGTCGTTTGGTAATATTTCATAAAAGTTTGTTATTCAACAAGCTGGCCCTATTGCTTAAAAAGCACAAATTATCTTTAAGAATTGCGCCCGTTTATGGACACTCATGCTTTGGTTCATGAATTTTTATGGCTTGTCTAAGCCAATTTTGCTGCTTAGAATCAAGAATATCCTTAACAGATAAAAAATCCTTAAGGTCTTTTTCTCTTGTATTTCTCACCTTATATAATAAAACTATTTCTGGTGCTAAATAAGGTATTCCTGTGTCAGAATAACTCAACACCGATCTTAAAGGGTAAGAAATTTGTAAATCCCTTCTAAACCTCCAATTTTCAGCGTCAGATTCATTTAAGCTTATATTGAATAAGGGTTGCATAACCCCCCCTTTTTTATGCAGCTACCATGCTTCTGAAGAAGCTGACAATGTTGATAATCAACATTGTATAAAATCATATATAAACGATAAAAATGAACAATTCGGAACCCCTTAAGCACCAAGGGGTTTTTGATTTCGGAACTTCCGAAAAAAATTGGCCTTATGTTAACTAGGTTTGTATAGAGTATTCATTGTTGTTTTATCCATTGCATCACCGCCTCGTTAGGATCAGCTACTAATATAATGAACTGGTAACCTTTAATCAGTATCTTTATTGGTTCTATAATTCAAATTAATCGTGGTGGCCTTTAGCTGATCAATAAACATACGTGTAGCAGCACCCATATATTTATCTTTCCTATAGACGATTCCTACTTCTCGGGAAAGATTAGAATTTAGAATTGGAATGACTCTTATTTTATTATTGTTAAGGCACTCTAAATAAGGTTTAGGCAATATAGTCACTCCTACTCCTTTTTCAACCATGTCAATTAAAGATTCCATCGTTGTTATTTCAAAAGTCGGCTGAGGGAGAAATCCCAAGTCATTACAAGATTTATTGATAAGTTGTCTTAAAAAGTAGTTTTCAGGAAATAAAACGGAAGATGTTGTCCGCAATACATCCAAATGTACCATATCTTGTTCCTCTAATGGATGCCCGTTGGGTACCGCAAGGGCCAGTTCCTCCTTGTACAAAGAAATCGATTCTAATTCTCTATCTTTCATAGGTAAAAAAACAATACCTATATCCAATTTATTTTCTAACAAGCTTTTCCTAATGTCTTCCGTGCGTAGTCCAAACACAGAAATTTTAATAGCAGGGTATAAACGATGAAAATTAAGTAATGTCGGTGGAATTAGGTAGTTTTCAACTGTTAACAATGTTCCGATAGAAATATTTCCTCTTTGGAGTCCGTTTAATTCCTTTATAGCAGTTTGTGCTTGTTCTAATTCATGGAAAATATTCTGAGTATACTTCAAAAGTAGTCTTCCTGATTCTGTAAGTGCCGTCTTTTTACCAATTCGATCAAATAAAGGTGCTCCAATCTCATGCTCTAATAAACGAATTTGTTGGCTTAAAGAAGGTTGGGAAATTCCAATCTTTTCTGCGGCTCTTGTGAAGTGAAGTTCCTGGCATACTGAACGAAAATATTCAAGTTGTCTTAATTCCATTCTAGGGTCCCCCTCAAAAATCAATTTATGGCAATATGTATTATATCATAGCTTGAACCTATTATTACTATATAAATAATTGAATTGCACTATGGTTTAAGATACCCTAAACTGTTAATTAACAAGCCCAGTTTATAACAGTATTTAATAAAGTGGGTTTACCTTTCCATCGCTGTATTGCTAGGTATCAAATTGGAAATTTTAAAATCACTTAGTCCTGAAAGGGGGGTGCCTTTAAGATTTGATAGGGGCGATGTAAGCACAGGAAGGTTAACAAAGGTTCTCAAAAAATTTAGGAGGTTATTAGAATGAGCGATCAAAGAACAGATATTATTAGTTACAAAGATTTTTTACAAAAAAGTACCAAGCCGACTGTTCGTCCTTGTATTTGGAAAGGAACAGATATAAAGGCACAATTAGATGATTCATTGTCTAGTGATTTTATGGGTGATGGCAGAGGTGCAGTATCGCTGGTAAATAAAGATACTGGTGATAAATACGGTGTGACCCCTACTATAAACGCAGTGGTACAAGTATTGGCGCCAGGTGAACATAATAACCCACATAAGCACAGTAATTTGGCTATCTTCATTGTATTTGAAGGAGAAGGCTATAGTATAATTAATGACGAGAAAATTGAGTGGGAAAAAGGCGATGTATTTGTATCTCCTGCTTGGCTTTCACACGAACATTGCAATACGTCTGATCATGAAAATGCTGTTCTTTATACTATCCAGGATGTACCTACTGTCTCCGGTATGGGGACATGGTTTTTGGAAGAACCTGTTGGGTCAGGAGCAAAACATGTTGTTAAAGAAAATATAACTAATAAGAACGACATTTTACCAGAAAAGTAAAATAAAAGCTCCTGCCAGCAATGAATATTTACCCATACTTCGGACAATAAGTTTGTACGGATTCGTGTGCACGCGTGGAGAGATAGTTCCCCCTCTCATCCGTACAAAGTAAATACACCCGACAAGTATAAAATTGTATTCAAATTGCGGTATTACGTTGGTTCAATATTAATATTATTGGGTAAATAATTGGAGGATATAATTGATGAAAAATCTAAATGTTGCTATTCCAACTCCCTTTCATGATGATGAAAGCTTATATTTAGAAGGTTTCAACCCCATTGTTGAACATTTGAAGAATAACGGAATTGAGTCACTACTTGTATCTGGTTCTACCGGTGAGCAAAATTCAATGAGTATTGATGAACGATTGCAAATCATTGATTACTTTAATAAGCAAAACTTTCAAAATATTGAACTTATGTTTGGTGTTTCAGGTGCGAGAACGAGAGATGCGATAAAACTTATTCAAGCACTTGAGAAATCTGTTTTTGACGCAATTCTTGTCCAGTTTCCACTTTATATTCAACCATCACAAAAACAAGCCATTGCTTATGTTAATGAATTGCTAAACCATACAACCAAAAAAGTTGTGCTTTATAATAATCCTGCCCGAACTGGTTTTAACCTAAGTGCTGAATCCCTTAATGAACTTGTCTCTCAACAACACTCGAACCTTATCGGACTTAAAGAAGAGTACAATGTGAAGCGTCATAAAAATACACAGTTACCAGATGATTTCATTATGTTTGCTGGAGGAGATGTTGACCTCATAGAAAAAATACTCGGTGGCTGCAATGGACTTTCCAGTATGGTAGGAAATGTTTACCCTAAAGAAATCAAGCAAATTTTAAATGACCTATTAATGAAAAAACCAGTTGACGTTCATAAAATAAATCAACTAATTGACGAAGTGACACATTATCAAGCCGTTATAAACATAAAAGAACATTACAATTCCCTTGGTATAAAAGTAGGTCCTTGTCGATCGCCCATTAATTAGTAACTAGTGTCCAGCTACTATACACAGTTGATTCAAACAAACGACTTTTTTGAAACAGCCGCATTTTTCAACAGGAGAATGCGGCTTCATGCTGTTCAAAACAGAAATGGACTTCGAACGCTTAGTCACTCAAGAATCCCACTGACGTTAGTCAGCTTGCCCATTTATGGGTGGGAGTCTCAATTATTCATTAGGATCGATTACGCGGTTACGAATATCTAATTTTCCCTCGCCCTGTGCTCGTTTGTTTAACGTATTACGCCAGTTCGGAGCAAGGAGTTCACAAGCAGCAAGTCTAGCTGCTTGTTGTTGCTTTGAAATAAAGTTTGAGCAAAAATACCTCGCAACCCCTTATTTTACGATAAATAAGAAGAATCCCTTTTGAAAAAAGTTTGAGCAAAAGGGATTCTTCTTTAGCAGTTTTAAGTTAGATTATAAAAAAAGTTTGATTATTTTCTACCTGTGTTGCTCAACAATCGCGCCCGATTGTTGAATATAAACACAGATATTATTCAGATTGAGGTAACATTTTAACGAAATATTTTGGGGCTTCCGTAAACCCTTGTCTTATATAAAATCTATGAGCATCTGTTTTTCTTGAATGACAATGTACCAGATCAGCTTGACCTGATGCTGCTTTTGCACAAGTACGCACCATCCGAAACATCCGAAGTAAAGGTGGCCCTTCCAAAGCTAAAGAATGGAAACATTAGTTAATTTTAAACTATATGTTATATCTATGTTTATCTAATATGCTCATTTGTATTTTTTCTAGATGTAACCCTTCTATTTTTGTGTTGACAGGTTGTCAGTCAAAACATATAATTGAACCATCTAATTGATAATTAATATCACTTAGATGGTTGTTACTCAATTATTAAATTTTGCTCTTTACTGTTTTCCTTAAAAGTGATAAATCAAATTTGCCGCTAGGAACGCCAAATAAATGTTCAAATGTAGATTGAATTGCTTCAATTCTTGCAATGCGTTCTGCTTTATTCCATTTGAATAGTGATGAATCAACCCAATGATGGATTGTCGAAAGGAAAAATTCTGCTACAAGTGTCGGATTGTCAACGTGGAAGCTGCTTTCCTTATTACCTTGAATAATTAAATCCGTTACTATTGGTGTGAATTGACAAATCGTTTGTACATGTAATATTTGCCGAAGAATTGCATTACTATCGTGTTGTAAATACTTAAAGATTTCAACATGCCCTGTTGGATCATCAAGCTCATACACAAAAATCCAAGCAATTTTTTCAAATGCAGAAAATGTTTCGTCATAAATTACATCTATAAAATGCTTTTTGATCCCTTTTAGCTGTCGATCAATTAATGCATTTGCTAATTCTTCTTTCGATTTAAAGTAGTAGTATAGTGTTCCTTGTGCTACTCCCAGCGTTTTAGTAATGTCAGTCGTTGAGGTTTTTTCATAGCCTTTTTGGCTAAAAAGTGATTCTGCAGTATCTAATATTTCATTTCGGCGTTCCGTTGCACTTTTCGTTATTCTATTCATTGATTGCACTACCTCCTTTTTTTATTTAAGCATTCGACTGACTATTAGTCAAATGCTTAATTGGAGTGGAAAAAGTTCATTAAATTTATTTGAGTGACTATCAGTCAAAAGATACTAGGGGGATTCAAATGTTTAGAAAAACTATTTATCTATTATGTTTTATTCTTATTTTCGTTGCTTTAGGATGCTCACAAAAGGAGCATTCCTCTGAGGAAATAGCAAGCGTAAATACTAATAAAAAATATCCAATGTCAGTTGGTGTTCATACAAACAAAGGTGAGGAAATCACCCAAACAATTGACAAGGCTCCTGAGAAAGTTATGGTCATTGGTTCAGCTGTTGCAGAATTAATTGTGAAATTTGGACAACAAGAAAAAGTTGTTGGGTTCGCATATAGTGATCAGTCTAATTCAAATTTTGCTTGGGAAATTGAAAAATTACCTTTAGTAAGTAAAATGTGGCCAGCAAAAGAATCCATTATAGCATTACAACCTGACTTAATTTATTCTATTTCTTCAGCATTTAGAGAAGACTTACTTGGGAGTATCCCGTCTTGGAATGATCGCGGTATTCCTGTCGTTTCCTCAACAAATTTTACAATTGGACGTAGTATTGATATTTACTTTAATGAAATAAAAACATTCGGAAAGGTGTTTGATATCGAAAATCAAACAAATAAATTTTTAAATGAACAACAAGCTCATATTAAAGAAATCACATCAGAAGTAAAAAAAATTAAAGACCGTCCTAAAATTTTATTGGTAGGTGGAGCACGTGGAAAGTATTATTACTACTCACCAAAATGGGCAATTATTAGTGAGATGATTAAAGGTGTTGGTGCGGAATATATGGAGCTGTCGAAAGAAGACTATATTGAACTTTCGACGGAGACAATTATTTCAGCCAACCCAGATAAAATTATCATCACTGAATTTCAACAGCCTGATCTAGAGAAAACAAAAAATAATTTATTAAATGATGAGAAACTACAAAATGTGAAAGCAATTCAAAATAAAGATGTGATGGTTACTGAATATACAGGAGCTATTAGTGGTGGCATTGAACTTGCTGACCTATATGAACAGGTGGCTGAGTTCATTCATCCAGATGTTTTTGCAGCAGGAGAAAGAAATGGTAAATAATAAACGCACATTCTCTGCTATTCTTCTACTTTTAATAGGACTGCTTTTTATTTCGATGATTGTCTCAGTTTCTATCGGACAAGTAAATATTTCTTTTTTCGATTCTTGTAAAATCCTTTTGTATAAGTTCACAGGACTCAATATCGGCAATGTGGATACTGTCGTACCCAAGATGATTTCAGATGTTATTTGGCAAATTCGTATTCCAAGAATTTTATTGGCTGTAATTGTAGGCGCAGGCTTAGCACTTTGTGGTAGTGTAATGCAAGCATCGATTCAAAATCCGCTTGCAGACCCTTATATTCTAGGTATCTCATCAGGTGCATCACTGGGTGCAACATTTTCAATTATTTTAGGACATAAGATTAGCAGTTTCTTGGGTGAGTTTGATTTAATCATTTGTGCATTTTTAGGTGCTATATTGGCAACATTTCTAGTATTGGTACTTTCAAGTGTTGGAGAAAAAATGTCCGTCATTAAACTCATTTTAGCTGGAACTGTTGTTAACGCTCTATTTACAGCTCTTTCAAATTTATTCGTATATTTCGCAAAAGATGCTGAAGGCGTCCGTTCGGTTTCATTTTGGACGATGGGAAGTTTATCTTCTGCAGAGTGGAAAGACATTCCGCTAATTGCTGCAATAGTCATAATTATAGGCGTATTCTTCTTATCACAATGGCGCATTATGAACGCAATGCTTATGGGTGATGATGCTGCGATGACATTAGGAATTAACTTAAATGTATACCGAAAAATATATTTAGTCATTTCAGCAATTTTAACAGCTGTTATTGTATCAACATGTGGAATTATAGGTTTTGTCGGTCTTGTTATTCCACATATTGTTCGAATATTTACTGGCTCTAATCATCGTTATTTAGTACCCATCGTCATATTAGTTGGTGCTATCTTCTTAATTTGGACAGACTTACTGGCAAGAACGGTTATTTCAAATAGTGAATTACCGATTGGGATTGTGACATCCTTATTTGGAGCACCTGTATTTATGCACATGTTAATAAAAAAGAAATACGGCTTTGGAGGCAATTAATATGAAATTAACAGTTAATAATCTTTCCTTCTCTGTGTCTGATCTTGAAATCATTAAGAGTATTTCTCTAAAGGTGAATGAAGGACAATTTGTTGGTATTATTGGACCAAATGGTTGTGGAAAATCAACATTATTAAAAAACATCTATAAAGTGACAAAACCAACTAGTGGTATGATTTTTTTAGATGATTTAGATATCGTCAAATCTTCTCCTAAAGCAATCGCTAAAAAGATGGGCGTTGTTGGACAATTTAACAATACAAACTTTGATTTTACTATACGTGACATGGTTATGATGGGAAGAACCCCACATAAAAAAATGTTGGAATCTGACTCAAAAGAAGATGAAGACCTTGTAAATAGTGCCTTACGGAAGGTGAACCTAAAACAGCATGAATTGAAGCATTTTTCGTATCTTTCTGGTGGTGAAAAACAACGTGTTATTTTGGCACGTGCTTTAGCACAAGAACCTCAGTTTTTAATATTAGATGAACCGACGAATCATTTGGACATTAAATATCAAATTCAAATCTTATCGCTCGTACAATCATTAAAAATAGGCACACTTGCTGCATTACATGACTTATCTCTAGCTGCTATGTATTGCGAGTATTTATACGTAATAAAGGATGGTCAAGTCTTAACGCATGGTAAACCGGAGGAAATACTTACACCAGCTTTAGTAAAAGAAGTTTATGAAGTAGACTGTCAAATTTATCAAAATGAACATACAAAAAATTTGGTTATTGCGTATCATCCAAACATTGCTATTTAATCATGTTTTACTTTATTGACTGACACTCAATCAGTTATTTGATATTAAAGAGAGGAGCAATTGTCATCAACATGACTCAATCAACAAACGACAATTCATCTTATTCATATAAGTGGTTCGCGTTAGCAGTTATCCTACTTCCAACATTACTAATCTCTTTAAATAACTATATGGTTCAAATTGCAGTTCCAGTTATTCAAAATGAATTAGCAATTAGCTTTTCACAAGCCCAATTAATATTTATAGGATATTCCATTGGCCTCTCTATAGCCCTTATCTTAGGAGGTAAACTTGGTGATCTCTATGGAAGAAAGAAAATATTATGGTTTGGACTGCTTATATTCACAATCACAGCTGTCATTGGAGGAATTACTTCTAATCCAATGTTATTAATTAGTACTAGAATTGCACAAGGTTTAGGAGCTGCTCTCATTCAACCACAAATTTTAGCGACTATTCAGGTGATTTTTCCTCCAAAAGAGAGAAATTTAGCCTTTGGGTTATATGGTGCTGTTATGGGTATTGCCTTTACATTCGGATTGATATTAGGAGGCTTACTAATAAGTTGGAATTTGTTTGGCGGAGGTTGGAGAACCGTTTTCTTTTTTAATTTACCCTTTGGTATACTAGCTCTTTTATTACTGCCAATTATTCCTGAGTCAACAGGAGAAAAATCACAAAAAATTGATTGGCTTGGTGCCGCGCTTTTAATGTTGAGTATACTATTACTTGTCTATCCATTGTCAGAAGGACAAACATATGGGTGGCAGCCTTGGATTATTGGGTCCTTCATTTTATCACTCATCATACTTACTTTATTTATTTTCGTAGAACGTAGAAAACAGAAAAAACAGCAAGCAACACTTATTGATTTAACAGTTTTTAAGGACCGCTTATTTATTATAGGAATTTGCTCTGTACTATCGATCTATTTAAGTATGTTTGCGTTTTTCTTTATATTAAGCTATTTCCTACAATTTGGTTTGAAATACAATACAACAGAAACTAGTTTAGTATTTTTGCCGTTGGGTATTGGCTACTTCTTAACGTCCATTTTATCGTCTAAATTTGTACATCGCTTCGGTCTAGTTGTGTTAAGGTCCGGTGCACTAACAATGAGTATTTGTACATGTATTCTTATGATGCTACTTTTAGTTAGAGAAACTAATTTATTTGATATTTATGGGTTACTACTATTATTTATATACGGTCTTGGCTTGGGTTTGGCCACAACACCTTTAGTAAACGCGGTCTTAAGTAAAATTCCAAAGAACCATATTGGTGTCGCATCTGGTTTGTATAACACTTTTATGTATTTGGCAAATTCGTTAGCGGTTGCAGGTATTAGTCTTACATTCTCGAAGTTTTTAGGTAATACTTTAGAAAATGCCGTATATAGAGATTATGTAAGGGCATTTTCTGCCTGTTTACTTGTAATTGGATTACTTTCTATTCTTTCGTTTATTATCTTTTCTATTTATCAAAAAAATGAAAAGAAGGAAAGTTAATTCCATAACGTACTTTTAGCTTGTAGAGAAAATTGCTATTTTTTCTTTACAGGCTTTTTTGTTTGAAAGATCATTATGCTAATTAATAAGAAAAAGACTCCCTTACATTTCTCCAAACTTGGCAAAATCAATTTACTTTAATATATAGTATTTAGAGCTTACCTTCGTACTCCTTTCAGAAAAAAGGAATTAGAAATAAGTTCTACAAATAATAAATAATCCATTCCCTTGTTGAACTAACCTGCTTCGCTAGTTTAGGCGTAATCCTTTACAATCTCGATTGTATTATGTATAAATATGTGTTTACTTTCCTCAACAATCTGGCCCGATTGCTGAATAAGGAAAAATCCTGCTATAACAGGATTTTTAATCAAACTTTTATAAATTTTCATTCTAAGATAAAAAACAGTTCATCTTTTTTATAAACGGTATAACTTTTTTCAAAACGGTACAACTTTCTTACAAACGGTTAAACTTTGTTAAAGATACAATTACAGACTGTTGACAACCTTTTTAGAAGTATTTACTAAGTGCTCACATAACAAATAGTGCAGTTCAATCCACACAAATAGAAAACCGAGTACTCAAATTTTTATGAGTTAACTCGGTTTCGCTTTAGTTTAATTCACTTTTCACGTGCAAAGCAAACTGTTCAATAGCTTCTCTATCCTGATAGATTGTAATACCAATACCAGAACGAGTACATATATGTGAATAAAATTCGCCTGCATAGTAGTATCTTTTTCCATTTCATTCTTGCCATAGCATTTTTTCCTATAGTGATTACTACTTCTCAAAAAACTCACTTAAAATAAAAATTCATCGCGTTTTGATAAAGAATTTTCTCAGCTGACGTTGCATCAAATAATTCTTGAATCAGTTCAATATCTGCATAAGCAAATGGTCTTTTCGCTCGCGTGGACGGCAGGTCTGTACCGAACATTAACGCTTCAGGATTGATAGCATAAATAGATTTCAAAGCATGTTCTACATCGAGCTCCACACGACCGAAACCTGTCGCCTTTATTCGTACACCTTTTTCTACAAGGCGCAATAAATGAGGTAAACCTTCCTCGGATAACCCCAAATGATCAATTGAAATCGCTGGTAATTTTTCAATCGTTGGTGCGATTTCAGGCAAATCTTTTGCGTCGATATATAATTCACTATGCCAACCAGCTAAATCATAAACACGTCTTGCAAAGTAATCGAGCTTCGTTAAATCCTCGGAACCGCCACGCTTCACATTGAATCGTAGTGCTCGCACACCTTTTTTATGTAAATCCATAATCTTATCATCTGTCACCGCAAATGGTAGTTGTGTAACACCACAGTATGCAGATCCCATTTTCTCTAAAGCATTCACTAAATAAGCTTGGTCAAATCCTTGAAAAGAACCTGAAACAATTGCACCACCCACAATATTATAAGTCGCTGTTTCTTTTTGGTAATCTTCTACAATATAACTAGGTGGTACATATCCTTGATTTTCAATAATCGGAAAATCAAAATCAATAATGTGAAAGTGTGCATCAAAAATTCTCATCTTTCCCGCCTCCTTTCTTTTACATTATCAAAAACCGAACATAAAGGAAATTTATGATTTTTTATGCAAACCCATAATTTTTTCTGATCAAATAAAACGTCCGAGTCGTTAAAGTCTTGCAAAAATCCTGTCTTGAGCCAAAATATTATTCCTTACAAGAAATACCTTAAAGCATTGCTTCCTGATGTTATTAGCGCTATAAAACCTGCAACCAAAATCCATATTGCATAGCGACTCTCTTCTTGTTTTCTCTTGCTAATCCAAATTAATATTATGCTGATTAATAATAACATGACACCCAAAACTGCTCCTGTAATAATGCCTATAATCATTCCCATTTCTTGTTCCTTCTCTCTTTACATATTTATTGCTAAAACTCTTCCGTTTCACTTAGTCTTTTGATTTTGTTTTACCAAACTCCAAATTACATCACATCCACATTTTCAATATTACGAATACCTAGGTACGCAATTATTACACCAACTGCTGCAAGTCCTAATTGCAGTGGAATGAAGGTCACCAATGATATTTCTGGGTTATAAGAACATGCAATTACTACCACGAGTAGAGATGAACCAATAGTGGCAGGAACAGAATAATTACGCATCCCAAAATACAATGGAATTAAGCTTGTTCCTGTTGCGGCAATAGTAAAAGGTACTATGTTTATGGCTTCATCTATGAACTGGCTTGCAGTCAATGTAAATGGAACGATATGAAAATAATTATTAATGATCGAAAATAGACCAGCAACAACGATATTCGACAACATCGTAGTTATGAATGTTAATAAAGCGATCAAGGTCAATTTACTAGCAATCAGTTTCTTTCGACTAACAGGATAAGAGAACATAATCAAAATTGTTCTGTTTTTATATTCTTCAATAACTAGTTTCGCCATCAATACAGAGGCGAACACAATAAAGGTTCCCCTCACACTTGAACCAATCAGTACATAAACATCTTCATATGTTGAAATGGGTATATCCCCTTCTCTATGTGCTATATAAATTACGAAACACACTACTGCAGTTATAATGATGTTTGCAATAATCGCACCTTTTATATACCAACCTAAGTTAAATTTCTTCAATTCCAGCTTTATTAGATGTAGCATAGCACCATCTCTCCTCTTCAGTTTATTATTGCATGATAATATAAACAATACTCATTATGTTGAATAATGGTAGACCAAAACTATTCTTATATTCATCAATTATTAAACGTAATAAAATAATAGCTAAAATAATCGTCAATATTGTTTTAAAAAGAATATTCAATAATGGCATTTGTGCTATATACTCTGAAAACATCAGTCCACTTACAACTTTAAATCCAAACGGTACAAGATTAACCGGAAGATAGGTTGCCACAATAAACATGATTATTCCTGTAAAATATTTAGATAAATGATATTTTTTCCATCCTAGTTCCATCAGTTTAAACATGGATTCTCTCTCCGTTCGTATATTTAAGAAATACGCCTCTAAAGAGCTATGTTTTTTATTGATATTCTCAATTGAGAGTAGCTAGCATGAATTGATATCCGTTCAGCACTCTCAATCAAAAAAAGCAATAGCACTCCACCCTTCTTCACAAACATGTTTCCACCCGAAAAGGACCCCTTTCATGTACTTAATTGTACGAATCAATCATCTCTTTTTTCTTACTCACTCCTTACAAATTTATTAATTAAAAACTGCACCCCAATTATTAAGAATTAACTAATAATTGAGGTGCAGTTCAATTAGCTTTATTGATTTTTATTGTTACAAGTCATCAACAAAAAAAGCTAGGCTCACAAAAAAATTGTGAATACCTAGCTGTTTTTATGCGTGTTCATTTGTTAACTATGACACTACTAGTTTAGCATATCATTCTAACAAATTCCACACAAACCACAAAATGTATTTTCTATATTGTGATTAATGGTATCAATGTTTGAATTCTTCAACCAAACTTGAAAGCTTCATGAGCGTTTTCCAATTACGGACAGTTGCTGGAATCTCAAGCTTTTTTAGATTATTACCAAGTTTGGAATTTCGAATGCTGTCATAAAATAAAAGATACACATCTCTTCCATTTATGATACTAAGTTCTCTTTCATTAGTAAAAGATAAAAATTGGTTACTATTGACCTCAGAAGGAGCTGACGGTAACAAAGCAACATGTAAACATTCCCCTTTACATGAGTTGTCCGCTTCTGAAACCTCCTGATCTGAAAAAGGAGATTGACTAACAATTTGCTGTAATTCTTCGGCTGTCCTAATAACAACAACACTTGATATCCCATACTCTTCTTTAATTTTATCGTGAATTTTCGTTTGCAAATGCTCCTCAGTTTCCTCTGATTCAAAAAGAATGTTTCCACTTTGGATATATGTCTTCACATTTTGTAATCCAAGTTGCTCAAGAGAACTTCTTAATTCTGCCATGATGATTTTATTGTGCCCGCCTACATTAATTCCTCTAAGTAATGCAATATATATGGTCATACTATCCCGCCTTTCTATTTACATTTTATTTACTAAAAATAGCTACATTTACATTGCTGCAAAAGCCTCTAGAAATATGAGTGCCCTTATACATTTTTTATCTATACGTATCATGTGTAGGTTGGAACAAGTCTTCTTCAGAATTTCTAACAACAGAAAAGTGATCGACATTATAGTGACCATGAAGTGTATGATTATGATGCTTTATAATTTGTTCTGCACTTAAAATATCACTGTCTGCTGTTGAATGCCCATCACTAACTAATGTGACATCCAAACCACTAATAGTCGCAGTTCTTACGGCACTATCGATACAGTGCTCCGTCGAACAGCCCATCACAACAACATGTTTAATGTCTTGACTTTGTAAATGACTTAGAAGTTCAGTCCCATGGAAACAATTCGATGCTTTTTTATCGAAAATCTTAGCTTCATTAGGTACATTAATGCCATTATGAATATCGAACCCTTCCCCTTTACCTTCAGCAATATCGAGATCCCTTACAAACACGACTGGAATATTGGATTTCCTTGCTTTGCCAATGACTAAATTGATATTTTTAATAAGCTTTTCCTTATTAAAAACAGCACTTTCTTTCTCGCTGCCATCCATTAAGTCTTGCTGAGCATCAATAATAAGTAATGCTTGATTCAAATTATTTCCCCCTTCAATTTGAAGAAACGCTATATAATATTTTAGTTAGACGGTTTCCCCTTTTTGTTTATCACGCTAACATAATTTTTAATCATAATATCTACCCCCTAAATGAAATTGTCATTTAAGACTAATTAATTCTATCATATTTTCCCATAAACGGTAATAGCAGATGAAATGAAACATTTCACTAATTTTTAATACTATTACAATCTTTAAGTATATAATCCATACATTGAATAGTAGCATCTAAGCGTTGTTTTTTCGAATTACAATAACGTATATTGGAACCTTCTCGAATACTGATGGCTTCGTTAATAATATTGTGAAATTCTTCTGGTAAATGAAGTATTGCATATTTACAAGCATCTACTTTTGAAACAATATCGTGTTCTTGCAGTGTGTAAAATTGCCGTAAAACACCTGTTATTGACCACTCTACTTCTAAATCAACTAATTTATTTGGTATTAAAAATGCTTTATATTTTTTTATTTTTTGCAATCTATTCGACCAATAACTGTTCATATTTTCTAAAACATAATCACCAAGCACTCTATTATATACACTGAAGTTATATGTAGCTACATCAGGCCCTAAAACGGTAATCCCTTTATTTTTTAAAATCCACCAAGTAATTGGGTTAATATTATCATTACTCCAATTAGTTTTACCTTCGTTTACGTTTAAACAACCTTTTACCTCACTCTGTTTTTTGCCAATATCCTCAACAAGTAAATAACATCCGTCCATCCCAGTATCCATATATTTCTGATTTAATTCTTTGTGAAGATCGGATATTACTTTCACATCTTCTTCGGTTAAAGATCTGTTGACAACTGTAATAAAATCGATGTCACTAGACCCTTTTATGTAAGCGTTCAGAGCAATTGAACCATGTAAATAGAACCCCTCAAGTGTATTCGGTAGTTTACTTTGAAATAGGGTTATATAGTCATTTAAAATTTTTTGAACCGGAATAGGAACTCTAGAATTCATAAAAACTCTCCTTTTAATCAAATAATACTTATCTTACCAAAACTCCTACTATATTTTCCATTATTGATAATAATGTGTTCATTACCGAAAATAGTGGATACAATTTGTTAAAACGTATGCCATGTAAATAAGTTGATTGGAGTGGAGATTGGGCGACTCCTCGGGGATTAGCGATAGAGGAACGAAGGCTAAAACCATCACGTCCTGTGATAACGCCTTGATTAACATCTTGTCGCTGTCGCTACGTTAACACTACGCTTTCGCACAAAAAACACCTGTTAGCCCGACGCCCCAGGATAAGCGCCCAGTCAAACGGAAATCAACCCTTCGTTATAATGAAGAGGCAATAATGCACTGATTCTGTTAGATTTTTAAAGAATTGCAAATATGAATTCAGCTCTGTTGTTATATTGGAGTATCTTTTAAAAATTCATTGGGTATTCTAGGGATTAGATAAGGAGTGGGAGAATTTGTACACAAGTTATTTACAAGTAGTTGTTCAAACGATTATTAGTTTTTTTGTTCTTCTGACACTTACGAGGTTTTTAGGTAAAAAACAACTAAGTCACTTAACCTTCTTTAACTACGTAACTGGTATTACAATTGGTTCAATGGCAGCCAATATGGTAGTTTTAAAAACAATTGTATACACAAAATTTTTAGTAAGCTTAATTGTTTGGTGTGTGCTTACTACTTTAATTAGTTATATCGCTCTAAAATCTGGAAAGGCAAGAACATTACTTGATGGACAACCGACAATCGTTATTAAAAAAGGAAAAATAGATAGAAAAGCTTTAGCAAACACTAAAATTAATATTGATGATCTAACAATGATGATTAGACAATATCAAGTTTTTTCAATTACAGAAATTGACTATGCTATTTTAGAACCGAATGGCATGCTTAGTATTCTGAAAAAGCCTGAATTTCAAAGCACCCAAAAGATTGATTTAAATATCTATCCTTCATCTCCGGCTTTTATTCCTATTGAAATCATCACTGATGGGAAGCTAATGAAACGAAATTTATTGGAAGTTGGAAAAAGTAAAGAATGGTTAGATAACGAATTAAAAAAGGCAAATATACAATCAATCGAAGAAGTTTTCTATGCAGAAATTCAACCGAACGGTAAAATATTTATCCAAAAATTTGATTAAAGAGATTTCTTTATCTAGTTGCTTCTCGGTACTTATAACTTGACAAAAAAAGTTATTTATGCAATAATTTACTTTTACAGAATTTATTTGTACAATAGGATTCTCCTGGCCAGGGGAATCCTATTTTTTTTGAAGGAGTGTATTTGCATGAACAAAGGTGAATCCAGTTTAACTTCATTAATCACAGCTTTTAGTAGAGCATATCATAGTCAATTCGATACCCCTAAAATTTTTGATGACTATCTAGCAAAAGCGTTAATCACACAAAATGAGTTCCATGACATTCAAACAAATATGGTTCAAGGCATCCAGTTTTTTAACAAAGAAATCGCGGAAAAATTAAATGGACAAACTGAAGAGCTATTGAAATGGATTGTGCAAACTCAACTCTCTCCTACTCCCTTGGCACGTGCAGCCTATTGTGAAAAAGTTTTGTTAAATGAAGTCATGCTAGGGTTACAGCAATATGTCATACTCGGAGCAGGGTTAGATACGTTTAGCTTAAGACACCCGGAATTTGAAAACACTTTGGAAATCTTTGAAATTGATCACCCTGCAACACAAGAATTTAAAAAGAAAAGATTGGCTGAAGTTAATTTAAAGCTCCCGAGTAATGTACATTTCATTTCGATGGATTTCACAAAAAAGTTTTCATCTCAAAATTTATTGGATAGCGGCTTTGACAATAAAAAAACTTTCTTTAATCTATTAGGCGTTTCATATTATTTAACGAAAGAGGAAACTTCAAGCTTACTTGATCATTTGTTTGCCAATGTACCATCAGGAAGTTCCATCGTATTAGATTATGCAGATGAAAAACTATTTAAAGAAAAAGGAATTTCAAATCGAGTAGATAACATGGTGAAAATGGCTGCAGCAAGTGGTGAACCGATGAAATCATGTTTTACTTATGAAGAAATGGAAAAAATGTTAGAAAACTCAGGCCTACTTATTTATGAACATCTATCGCCAGATACAATAAATGAGCTTTATTTTGACAATCGAAAAGATTATTTAACAGCCTTTGAAACGATTCACTACGTTCATGCTGTGAAAAAATAAGTTAAGTTCGGAGGAATCTAATGAAATTTTATCAATTGTCTAAAGAGAATGGGAAAAACATAACACAGTTTAAATCAAATTTCATTATGTCTCTGATTATTAACACGGAAGTACCAGCTAGTATCGGGTGCATGTATTTAGAAGAAAACGGTGTTATTGGCTATCATCAAGCTGTGGTTCCCCAGCTACTCTTAATTTTAGAAGGCAAAGGATATGTAAGAAATGAACAGGAGCACTATTATCAAGTCCAGCCTGGAGATGCAGTTTTTTGGGAAAAGGATAAACGGCATGAAACAAAAACGGATAAAGGATTAACTGGCATCGTGATAGAATCTGAACAATTAAATCCCGCAGCTTTTATGCCTATAAAATGACGTATTAATATTTTAAAACTATTTCTCAGGCAATTAACTATGTAAGAATAACATCGTATCATATTTTAGTAATGTAAGATGTTTTAGTCTTACACCTCCGAGGCTTGTTACTAAGGGTCACTTATAATACTAAGTGACCCTCTATATATTTACTATTCAGAAAATATCGTTTCTATATAGTTTATTGGACAAACCCCTAATGTATTTCCATCTGGATCACACAAAATAAAAGAATTTCCCGACACCAAAATAATTGTCTGGGAAATTTAATGGAATCGAACTACTCCTTTCAAACCTTATTTTCTTTTTCTTTAAATTTAGGACTTAGCTCACTCCACACATCAAATTTATTTCCGTCTAAATCATAAAAAACAAAATTTCTTCCCGCATGTCCACGAATTTCAACTTCTCCAACTCTAATTCCTTTATCTTTAAAAATTTTATGAATAGTCTCTAATGCACTTAATCCATCAACCTCAAAGGTAATCGAAAAATGTTCTTTGCCGTAGCAATCAATGAAATTTGAGCTTTGATTGTTCATTGATCTAACAAGAAAAATACTTTGATTGGCAAAATTAAGAATAGCCTTATCGGTATCTACGTAACTGCACTCTGCTCCCAACTTACTTACATACCACTCACATGACAGTTCTACTTTGCTGACTGGAATATAAGTAGTTCCTATTCTAATTAACGTTTCACTCATCTCATCGCCCTCTCTAGTGTCTTTACTGAAATATTCCATTCTCAGCCTTTATATCCCTTCAAGGCAGCTCCATAATTTCAAGCCAAGATTAAATAACTTCAGTTTTTATTGGTCACTATACTTAAATGTTTTTAAGGAAATGATAAGCGTCAAAGCTAAGCAACCCAATAAAAGAAGTAAAGATTCTCCCCATGTACTAAAATTATTTAGAAATGCGGCTTTAATTCCATTTAAAAACCATTCAAATGGATTTACTAGACTAATGTATTGAATAAGGTTTGGTGCTTTTTCCATTGTGAAAAATGCATTACTACAAAGTAGCAGTGGTATCATCAGTACATTTGCAGTCATACTTAAATGTCCCTCGTTTTTCACGAGACTAGAAATAAAGAAGCTGAAAAAAACAAAACTTAATGAAGCTATTAGGATAATCGGTGTCATATATAAGAGGATATTAAAAGAAAAATTTAGTTGATTGATGACAATTGAGAATAAAAGCACGATATAAGATAAAATAATCGCTACTATCGACCATGCACTAGAAATACTGACGATATATTTCCATAATGGCAGTGGTGTAGCGTGGAGTAAATTATAAACCCCTCTTTTTCTTTGCGATAACGCTATAAAAGCAGTGGTCATAAATGAATAAAAAAACACACTAACGGCAATGATTCCTTCTACATAATTTTCTGCATAGCTCGGTAAAAATATCTTTAACGCAATGATTGCAGCAAATGGCATTAATATTGACCAAAAGAGTAAATACATATCCTTTATGCTAGATTTCAAATTCAATACGAATATAGCCTTCATTTTCTCACTCCTCACTTCGTTAATTCAAAAAATAATTCTTCTAAATTTTGCGTTTGATAGTGCTCCATTAAACCATCAGGTGAGCCATTTGCCATTATTTTTCCACGATGCATAATCAACACTCTGTCAGCTACATTCATTACCTCCAACATATCGTGGGAAGAAAATAAAACTGTAACGCCGGTATCTTTTAAACGTTTAATGATCTGTTGAATTTCTCTTTGGCCTCTAGGATCCAATCCAGCAGAAGGTTCATCCAAAATTACTAATTTAGGATGATGCAAAGTTGTCACGATAATGGCTAGCCGTTTTTGCTGTCCTAATGACAGTTTGATAGCAGGCGTTTTTTTGACCTGCAATAAATCAAAAGCAGCGAGTTTTTCATCAATACCATTTTTTGTTAGCGAAATTCCATAGAATGCCCCGAATAATTTCATATTATCCTCTACAGAATAACCTTCGAAAAAAGGGGTTGATTGAAGCTGCGTACCTATTTCCTTTTTGTAATCAGATGTCCAGTACTCAATCGTTCCACTGTCCTGCGGAATAATGCCAAGAAGCATACCGATAGTTGTTGTTTTTCCAGCACCGTTTGAGCCCACTAAAGCTACTATCTCACCTTCTTTAATGGCAACATTTATATGATCAACGACACACCTAGCTTTATAACTTTTCGTTAATTGACTAGCACTAATTAGCTTTTTCATATTTTTCCCCCTTACTTAATATTGTATATTCAACGTTGAATATTTAGCTATTTTTTAACTCCCTCATTCGAGAGAGTTACTTTTTTTCATAATTTCAATAGCTTGATGTACAAATTTCGATTGTACTTTTACAATTTCTAGCATATTATCAAATGCTAGCTTTGTTAATGCTGGCAGTTCTCCTTGCATAGCAATCAATTTCGCCTCATAGCCAGCATTGATAGCCTTTTCTTCTTGTTCCAAAATTATTTTCTGCTTTTCTAGTGCTTCCACAGCTTTAGCTTTTGGCAGTTTAAATGCAAAGGATACACCAGAATATAAAGTTGTAGGATACACTACAGAGGATTTTTCAAGCGCCTCGATAATTAATTCTTGCTCATGCACCCTGCCCTTTTCAGTAATTTGGTAAATTGCTTTTTGTCTATGACCCGTGGATTCAATACTAGCCACCTCTATATAGCCATCTTTTTCAAGCTTCTTTAAAGCATTGTAGATAGAGCCGATTAGCACCCCACCCCATCGTTCTGCGTCACTTAATTCAAGCATTACTTTAATATCATAGCCAGTCATTGGTTTTAGCCCTAACATAGCAAGAACTAATAGTCTTGTCATCGTAATCACCTTTTTATATTCAACGTTGAATAAGTTGAATATAACGATTCTGTATTTTTTTGTCAATAGGCTTTTTGATTATTATTGAAATGTTGTAAAAAAACAAAATATACTACAATAAAGTATTTTATGTTAAAATATATCATATTGCGCCATCAAAGGGGCATGAACCAATTTAGGCTGTAGCAAATTTTTTGCTACAGTTTTTTTCTTTTATATAATTATATATCCAACATTAGAAATAAAAAATGAGAATGCACTCTTGTACTCCCCATTTTCTAATTATCTTTTTTGCAATTTAATTTAATTTAATTTAATTTAATGATTCACTAAGATTATTACTAACTGGCCAGGCGTTTTGTATAAATTCATTAAACGTTAGTATATTTGGTTCATCTGCGCGAACTTTTAAATTAATGGCTGATGTAATGATAGCTTCTGAAACATGTTGGAGGATGGTGATCGAACCGTCCTGTATTTCATTCGCAATAGCATTTTGACCTAAAATCGCATAGCCTGTTCCGTTCAACACGGCACGCTTTATCATCTCATCGCTTCCCCCAACCATAATAGTGGACTGAGGTTGAAATTCAGCCTTTTTGAAGTATTGTTCTATGATATTACTGAAACTACAATGATAGTCATAGGAGATAAAGGTATCTTCTCTTAGAATTTCATGAAAACTTCTTTCTTTACTAATTCCAGAAGAAGCAACTAAAAATGCCTTTTCCTCTTCTAAAAAAGTTTTACTAATATCGATAGCATTACACTCATTCGCAATAATAGCAATATCCGCTACGTGGTCTCTCACACTTTTAATAGCATGTACACTATTTAGTGGTAGAAGACTTATTTTCACAGTCGGGTATATTTCCAAATAAGCTTTTACAATCGGTGAAAGATGTTGAGTACAATAATATTCTGAGGCAGCAATAGTTAGAATGCCAGACGGTCCATGTAGTTCTTCCATGTCTTTTTCTACCTTATCTATAAAGATAAATAAGCTATCGACATGGTTTTTTAGCTTTTTTCCAGCAGCTGTTAGAAGAGTCTTTTTACCAACTCTTGTTAATAGAGTGTGATTCAGTTCTTTTTCTAAAGACTGTATTTGCAGCGTAATAGTTGGCTGTGTATACCCTAATCTTTTGGCAGCCTTTGTGATATTTAATTCTTCTGCGACCACTTGAAAGGTTTTCAAATTCCTTAATTCCATTTAATCACCGTCTACTTTCCCCTAATTCCCACATAATAACCAAAGATATATTTCCATTATAAAGTAATAGTTATCCTACTTCCATGTAAGAAATTATGAGATTATGCAAGGTCGAATTAGATGTTTTTTATTTCTATCCTGCTTTATCAACTATTTTTTAACTATTAAAATTTCTTATGGTAGGCATTTGACGTTTTTTCTGAATTGAGAGAAAATTCTTTCAACATCAATGAAATGGGGATGATTTTATGATTGATTGGAAAAACATTAATGAAGAGGGCTTATTAGCACCCACAATGGCGAAGGATTTTCCGAATCTACAGGTAGTAAAATCGGAGGGCTTATTTTATATAGGAGTCGACGGTAGAAAGTATCTAGATTTTACTTCTGGTATTGCTACAGAAAATACAGGGCATAGACATCCAAAGGTCATTACAGCTATTAAAGATCAAGTTGATCATTTAGTGCATGGTCCAATCGGTATTATAAATTACGATTCAATTATTCTATTAGCTAAGAAATTGAGAAAGATTTTACCAGAGTCATTAAATTGTTTTTTCTTTGGAAATAGCGGAGCAGAAGCAATTGAAGGTGCAGTAAAATTAGCAAGACATGTAACTAGGAGACCTTACATTGTTTCTTTCCTTGGAGGATTCCATGGGAGAACGATGGGTGCGTTAAGTCTTACTACATCAAAAAGTAAATATAGAAGGAATTTACCGGTTGGAGCAAACATGACATATCAATTACCATATGCTCAATTAACGGAGACACCAAAAGGTTTAAACCATGATGAATATTGGTCAGAACATGTTGAAAAAGATTTTGAACGTTTATTTAATCATCAAGTATCTCCAGATGAAGTGGCAGCTGTTATTTTAGAACCTGTTCTAGGAGAAGGCGGTTATGTTATCCCTCCAACAGCATGGTTACAAAAAATAAGAGAAATCTGTGACCGATACGGAATTTTATTAATCTTTGATGAAGTTCAGACTGGTTTTGGTCGAACTGGTGGCTGGTTTGCGGCAAATCGATTTGGTGTGACACCAGATATTATGACAATTGCTAAGGGAATTGCCAGTGGTTTGCCCCTTAGCGCAACAGTAGCTTCACGGGAGTTAATGGAACAATGGACAATTGGTAGTCATAGTACTACATTCGGTGGAAATCCTGTTGCATGTGCAGCCGCATGCGCTACAATCGACGTATTAGAAGATGAAGGTTTAGTGGAAAATGCTAGAATATTAGGGGACTATGCATTAAAAAAATTAATACATTTAAAAGAAAAACATCACACGATCGGAAATGTTCGTGGAATTGGTTTGATGCTAGGAATTGAAATTATTCATCCTGAAACCCGAGAACCAAATGGTAAGGGCTTAATGAACATCCTGGAGAAGTGTCTGGACAAAGGGGTTATTTACTATTTAAGCGGTAATAAGGGCGAGGTAATTCGAATGATGCCTCCATTAAATATAGATAAAGAACATTTAGACTTAGGAATTTCCTTGCTTGACGAAGCGATTACCGAATACGAATTAGAATTAAGTTTCGGGGGTGTTTAAATGAATATACTGGATACTTTTGTTCTTCTTCTCTATTTCGGTGTCTTAATGATTATTGGAATAATAGGAGTTAAAAAAGCGAAATCTGAAAAAGATTTTGTCCTCGCAGGAAGTCGGCTAGGGTACTACAGTCATGTCGGTTGTTTAGCAGCTGTTATTATTGGTGGTGCGGCTACTATGGGTTCCACGACATTAGGTTATAATTTCGGGGTTTCTGGTCTTTGGTTTGTTTCGATGATGGGCTTTGGTATAGCTGCCTTGGGTCTTTTCGTCGTTAATAAAATTGGCGGTTATGAGGTTTTTACTATTAGTCAGTTACTCGGAAAGCGCTTTGGAGAAGGAACTCAACTTATCAGTGCTATTGTCACAGCCATCTATACCCTTATGGTCGTGGTAACACAAGTAATTGGTATGGGAAATGTTATTCACGTATTACTGGGCTGGTCCCTTATTCCTTCTATGATTATTGGCGGAGGAATCGTACTCTTTTATACAATCTTAGGTGGAATGTGGAGTATTACCTTAACCGATATTATACAATTTATAGTAATGACTATCGGTGTATTTTTTATTATGTTCCCGTTTAGCGTAAGCAGCGTCGGAGGTTTAACAGCCCTATTTAGTAGTGTGCCAGAAACGCATCTTAGCCTTACAAATATCGGCTGGGGTCGTATCTTCCAATACTTTTTATTGTACTTCTTTGGTTTAATGGTTTCTCAAGACATCTGGCAGCGTGTATTTACAGCAAGAAATCAAAAAGTAGCGAAAAGCAGTGCCATATCGGCCGGTCTATACAGTGTTTTTTATGGCTTAGTACTAAGTATTGTGGGGATGTGCGCCCTTGTACTACTGCCAAATCTAGGAGACTCTCAATCAGCATTTACTAGTCTTGCATTAGAAATTCTCCCACCAGGCTTTTTGGGGCTTGTTCTTGCTAGTGTTTGTTCTGCACTTATGTCAAATGCTTCAGGAGCCATCTTTGCCTCTGCGACCCTAGTCACTAACGATATTATTAAGGTATACGTAAAAAAAGATATGACTGATAAAGATATCATTAATACATCGCGAATTGTTATTCTTGGTTTAGGTGTATTAGCAATCATTTTCTCAGTATGGATTCAAAACATACTAGTGGCATTAGATATGGCCTATGCAATTTTATCAGGTGCTATCTTCGTACCTCTCATTATCGGTCTTTATTGGAAGCGTGTAACAAGTAAAGCTGCTTTCTATTCTATTATTGCTAGTTCACTAGTTATCTTTATTTCATTTATCATTTTTGGAATTACTTCTACACTACCGATTATTTATGGTTTAATTACTGGACTCGTCGTTATTGTTGGTTTCACACTTATTATTCCCGAAAATAACATTGAGGTAAACAAGGAAAATACGACAATTTAATCAGTAATTTAGTATAAGCTGCACTCCAATTGTTAGGCACAACTAACAATTGGAGTGCAGTTTTTATCTTATCTAGAACGAATATCTTCATTTTGTTTCTTCGTCCTACAGAGACCTTTTAATATGTTAATTCATGAATTTGCCGTGATTAGGTAAAGCAATCTGCTCAAATTCAGTCGCTAATTTATGCAAATTTCTTGTAAGCTCTTCCCCCTTCATTGGTAATCCATGGCCTGTAATAGCAACTGAAGGTTTTAATGCCTCTAATTTTTTTACGGAATCCCAAGCAGCCTGCCAATCCGTCGTGAAATATCGTGGCGGTCCACTAATTTCCTTTTTTTGTAGCAACACTTTGTAGAGCGACTCTTGTTGAACCGTACCAAATGCATCTCCAACAATTAACGCTCGATCCTCTTCGCGAAATAAAGATATATGCCCTGGCGTATGACCCGGAGTATGAATCCAACGAAAACCTTGCATAAATGGAATACTGCCATCGGACGGGAGCGCCTCAACGTTGTTTCCTAAGTTAATAGCTTCGTTCGGGAAAATGGATGACACTTTTGCTATTAAGCCACCATTTACAACAGGATCAGGTTCAGGATAATTTTTTTTACCAGTTAAATAAGGTAATTCTAAAGGATGGGCATAAACCGGCATTCCCCAGTGTTCAATTAAATCAATTATCGCCCCAACATGATCAAAGTGACCGTTCGTCAAAATTAATGCTTTAGGTCGACTATTTGATCCAAACCTCTCCTCTGCTATTGAAATAATGTTATGTGCACTTTTTGGCATACCAGCATCCACTAATACAAATTCACTTTTATGAGGTTCACCGTAAAGCACAATATTTACAATTTGAAGCGTATGTTGGTATAAATCAGCTAATACTTCAATACCATCTCCGCTCCATATTGAAGTTGCTGGAATATATTTAAATTTAAAGTCGCTACCATAATTCATATCTTTATGCATGGCAAACCCTTCTTCCTTCATTGAAATATAGACAATCATATTTTTCCTTTATACAGTGAAAATAAAGCAAGAAAAAAATGGGTTTTAATAAAAACTAAAAAACCTGCTAGATATTTATTTACGAACAGCTTCAAATGTAATTAGTGAATGCTCTTTTAAAGGCTCCTTGTTATATACATATTCAGCCGAGCAAGTAATATCAGAAAAACCTATGTTTGTTAATATAAGCTTGAATTCTTCAATTCCATACCATTTTAACGGAAATCTTTGTAACTCTGTATCAATTAATTTACCATTTCGCCATTTTTCATATTTTAAAACGGTTAACGTATATTGATCGATCCAGTTCATTTCAACGGCTTTTCTTTCTATTGCAATTCCTTCCTCTTGCGAAATTTCATAGTAGGATGAAGTAATTTCCCCTGTTCGCCAGTCTGTAGGTAAAAGCATGTCTACAATTAGGCGGCCTTCAGGTATCAAATGATTGTACATACATGTTAATGCATCCATCGCATCTTTTGAATTCTCGATTAAACAGAACGAACCTGTCGGCATAACAATCGCTTCATATTTTGAGTCTAATGAAAAATTGCTTAAGTTACCTTCATATAGATTTGGCTTGAATCCTCTTCCTTTGCAGTGTTTTCGGCATGAATCTAACATTTCAGGTGAGTAGTCGATCCCCTCAACATCATATCCATTTTCAAGTAAAGGGATTAAGAAGCGTCCAGAGCCCACTCCTGCTTCTAGTATTCTTCCCTTAGTTCCTTTTAATCGTTCAAGATAATATTCAATATCCCCACCAATAGAATATCCTACTGGTTTTGTCAAATCATAAAGTTCTGTACATAAAGGTCCATAATTACTATACATTTCAATTCCTCCGATTTCGTGCAGAAGAATCTATTATTCTTATTTCTTCCACACCTTATATTTGTTTGTTGGAAAAATAGAGCTGACTTTCATCTTAAATCACACGCTTTCTGTATAATATAGTAAAATTATACATAATAAAGTAATGTTGCACAATATGTCTATTTTATTTCTTATCATCAAAGGTGCATACACACCTAATTCTTCCGGACATCATTTATGAGATAATGAATTAATATTTATAATCGAAAGAGTGATTCTATTGACTAATGAGCATAAATCTATCAATTTACAATACCGCAACATGCGAATAGCTTATTTGATAGCTATTGTGTTCACCATTTTATTTGGCCTAGCCTCTAGAAAATGGAGTCTTCTACTTCCTTCATTTGTAGCGCAGAACGCAGGGGACATGCTATGGGCTATGATGGTCTATTTCGGATTTCGATTGTTGCTAGTGCGTAAGACCACCCTATCAGCCATTTGGCTCAGTTTTTTGTTTAGCTTCGGCATAGAATTTAGCCAGTTGTATCAGGAAGACTGGCTTAATCAGATTCGTGGAACAACGCTTGGGGCTTTGATACTTGGCAAAGGTTTTCTTGTAGAGGATTTGGTTCGATATACAGTAGGTATCATAATCGCTACTATTTTAGATATGGTGGCACTTAAGTTCACTTTTCGAAGTTAAAGAAAAATCGCTAGGGAATTAATAAAATTCTCTAGCGATTTTGTATTTAGGATTATAAATTAATGAACCTTATTTTAAATGATCAATCTTTATTACAAAGCCATATGAGTAACTGGTCATCGTTCTTTTCTATTCATTAATCCAATTGATTAATTCTCTATCAAAAGTATCCGGTTCTTCAAACATTGGGTTATGGCCGCTTTTTTCAAAAATTACCTTCTGAACATTTTTAGATGAATAATCAATTACATCCCAGAGCGAAACAGGAGCGACTAAATAATCATACCTTCCTAACCCTACAAATATAGGTTTATCTACGTGAGCCAATGATTGGATTAAATTTCGTTCAGCAAAAGCTACACCCCAAAGGTAATCAATGACTTCCATATTTGTATATACGCCATCCCACGTATAAGCTGCATCGAACGTATAATCATAAAAGCTATGCGCTCCCATGCGAATACACATATGCACAAATCGTCTTTCTGGATCATTGTGAATATCATTCTCTAACAATGCAATATCATGCTCAAATTGCTTTGTTCGCTCAGCACTGGCTGTCTCATTAAAAAATGAAAAACTTTGCTGCTGTCTCTCTTGACTGTTTGTCGGTGCGGAATTTAATAAAATTACCTTCTGAACATACTGAGGATATTTTTCGGCATATGCCACAGCCATAAATGCATGTCCAGAATGTCCTAAAATGATGAAATCCTCAAGCTTTAGCCATTGTCTTGCTGTTTCAATATCCTCTACAATTTTATCCAAAGTATAATCTTCTTTCTTTAAAGAACGAGGAGGCTTCACAAAACCTCTATGATCTAAGAAGATAAATTGAAAATGTTTATATAAATTTTCCGAGAACAAGCGTGGATAATAAACACTGCTACCCACTACCAATATCGGCTTACCTTGTCCCTTCACACAATATTTTAAATCAAATCCTTCACTAAAGATGCTTTGATAATTGTTCATTATAATCGTCCTCTTTTCTTTTTATATAGAAGAGCTATCAACATTGTGCTCTTCTTTCTATCACTCCCTTTCTTTTTTACATTCCCGTGTTTTCTCCATAGAACGCTCAAGCATTCTGATTCACCTCTATTATTATTTTATTAATTGAAAAACGAGCGTTGAGCCCTTCGTTGTTGTCGATTTCGTACAGATAATAATTCTATATTTTTCTATTTAATATGCCTGATAATATAGAAAAGTTAAATTTTTAAAACTTGAATCAAGTATACAATATAAGTTCAAAAGTTTAAAATTATTAAATATTAGGAAAAATAGAAAGATAGAGGATACAAGACAATGGATAAGCGATTACAACACATCATTACATTAAGAGAGAATGGTCGATTGGAAGAAGCGAATCAATTAATGGTAGCTCTAGTTAATGAAGAGCCTGAAAATGGATACTACCAATTTCAATGTGCATGGACATATGATTCATTAGGAAAAGAACAAGAGGCTGTCCCCCACTATGAAAAAGCGATTCAATTGGGGCTTAAACCCGAATTTTTAGTAGATGCTTATTTAGGATTAGGTAGCACCTATCGTACACTAGGGCAATATGAACAGTCGAAACGTATTCTAGAACAAGCTCTAAGTGAGTTTCCAGAAGCCGAACATATAAAGTTTTTTTATGCGATGACACTTTATAATCTTAGAGAACATTCTAAGGCTATGGAAACTTTATTAAATACAGTAATTCACACTACTCATCATGAAGGAATAAAAGATTATAGCAAAGCCATTAAGTTCTACAGTGATAAGCTAGATCAAACTTGGGAATAACATAATAAAAGATCAGGCTCCTATTTGTGAACCTGATCTTTTCATATTACTTAACTATGTTTACCTTTTTAACGGTAGAAAAAATTGTAGCAAATAATAATGAAATTATACCGCTAAAGAAAAATAAATAACTTAAAGGAATTAAAAAGAAGTTTCTTTCTACGAGTGTTCCATCAGGCAATAATTCATCACCAATAATTCCCTTCATAAATAAACATAAAACTCCTATTACAATCGGTGAAGTTGCAAATATATATTTTTTCATCATTCTATCCCCATTATTCATTATTTTCATTTTTTCTGTATTCCAAAATGTCACCTGGTTGGCAGTCTAAAACTTCGCATATTTTTTCTAACGTAGAAAATTTAACGGCCTTTGCCTTTCCGTTTTTCAAGATAGAAACATTCTCCATTGTAATGCCTAGTTTTTCCGATAATTCTGTAACACTCATTTTTCTCTTTGCCATCATGACATCTAGATTTACAATGATAACCATCGTTTACACACCTCAAATCGTTAAATCATTATCCTGCTTTATCTCACTTGCTTTTCTTACTAAATAAGAAAGCATTGAAGTAAAGACCGAGATCACTATTGCAAAGAATAAAATAAGTAACATAATTACTAGGACATCTGTGTGGTAGCTACCAATCGCAAAAATATAAAGTAACGCAGCTACATATAAAACACCTTCGATCATGGCTAACACACTTATTATTTTCAATCTATCTGCATTCTCGACCGTAAAATCTTGATTGGAGCCAATATCCGTACATATTTTCCAGCCTAAAGCTAATGCTATAAAAAACGGAATCCCTGTTATCCAAATAAATGCAATAAATGGTTTATATAACGCTAGTAGTTCTTCTGAATCCAGTAAGACTTCCTTCCCTGTTTGGGTTCCAACATAAACACAGAACAATAAACCAAATAAAGTACAAAATATAATTATCAATTTTAACCATTTTGATAATTCTTTTTGTTTCATAAAGCACCTCTTTCATAACTTGCTATTGACATATTTCTTGTCATTCATTCCAAGTCAATAATTATTTATCGTAAAACAATAAATAATTATTGTTATTAAAGATATCACTCAAAATACTTGTCAAATATGAGCAATATGATAAAATAAGAACATATATTCGCTATCTCTTGATTTTCCTAACGGGAATATTTTGTTATGATAATAAATTAGGTGCGAGAACATATCTTCAAATATAACATTTAATGTCGGATAATCTGTAGTTTTAATCAGTTCGACTTTGTTTTTAACCGATAAATTGTAATTGTATTTCATTGAATCACCTATCTCCTTAAAACCTTTTTACACTATCTATCGTTAAAATTGCTCTTACCATTGTAAATATCCAACAAGAAAAAAGATGTTGCCGATGCAATACCTTTTTTAACTCTTGCCCCTGTTAGTTCAATAAGAAAATAATTCTATATGAGAGTGTTCATTTTTTAAATTTAAACTCGATGCATTTTAGCTGTTTGTTATAAGAAGTGAATACTGATTATTAATCTTCAAGTTTTTCATACATCTTTATTTTTTATTTAGTATATCTTTACCCCAAACTTGCATTGCTTCTAATACAGGTAAAAACTTTTGCCCCTGCTCTGTTAATGAATATTCTACTTTTGGTGGAACAACTTTATAAACTTCTCTGAGTACTAGCCCGTCCTCTTCAAGCTCTCTTAATTGTCTAGTTAAAATTCCTTTCGAGATACCAGATAGTAGCCTTAATAATTCATTAAACCTAACAATTTCATTTTGGCTTAAATGCCACAAAATTACGATTTTCCATCTGCCTGCAATTCTGCCAAAGCAACAGGGGTAAAACAAATTATTTATCCAAGTGTTACGAGGGCACAAGGAAATGACTTCTTCCTTGCAGGTCTGCATAGAGCACGTGAAATAGCAATTATTGAATCAGGTATTCCTTATGTGATTCTACGCAACAATTGGTATGTAGAAAATGAACTTGGCACAATTCGAGGTTGTATGGCTGGTGCCCCTTGGGTAACTTCTGCTGGTGAAGGAAAATCGGTTGGGTATATCGCCCAGATTTAGCTGAGGCAGCAGCGAATGTTTTGGTAGCTGATGGTCACGAAAATAAAATTTATGAACTTTCTGGTAAAAATTTAACACAACAGCAATTTGTTGATACTTTAAATGAAGTATTAGGCAAAGAAGTTCCTTTATTAGCAGTAGACGAAGCTTCATATGAAGAAATGTTAAAAGGTGCCGGAGTACCTGAAACTTATCTTCCGATGTTAGTAATGACTCAAAAAGGTATTCGTGAAGGAGGATTAGAATCAACACATACTGATTTAGCTTTCTTATTAGATCGTCAGGCTACTTCACTAAAACAAGCACTGACATATTTATTATTAAATACAAATTAGATAAAGCAGATTTCTCAGCTAGAATCACATAATGAATATTGTATCTTACAAAGTGTCAGCCAACATTAGGATTGGTACTTCGCTATTTCTTCCGATAAACCGTTTTTACATTTGATACGGTTTGCATGGTAATTGTTTACCATATAAATGTGTGTCATCTTTATTCTCCTTATTCAGAAAACTCTACCTCTTTACGAGGGTTAATGCCAAGTGAATTAAGAGGTCTTTAATCTCTTATGGGAACCTGTCACAAGCTAAAACATAATTTGCGCAAAAATCACAGTTACACCCTTCTGTGATTAAATGATATTTATCATAAAATTTCTTTGTTCGATTAACAACTATTTCAATAACCCAGGATCCAACTTTTATTTGGTCCATAATATCACCTTCACATACATATTTACCTTATTTTATAATCTTTTCCTATTGATATAAATTGCAAAGTTAGTCCAATAAAAAAAGAGCTGCCTAAGCAACTCAATGTTCTTCAGTACAGCATCCCAAAAGTATTCTAAATTTTATGTTCTTTAATTAATGTTATATAATTGCTCGATAAATAGTGAGTAATCTGCATCTAGATTTTCTTTGTTTTCGATGATGATTTTACCTTCATATAATGACTCACCTGTACGTAAATCACCGATAAAGAACACATGACCGTCAGAAACACGATCGACTAAATATAGTTTACCATCTGTAATCTGTAAAAAAGGTTCTTCTTCATCATTTTCAATGCTTGGATATTTAAAGCTTAAAGGCTTTTCCCACTGTTTTTTTTCTATATTATAACGGTTCAGCTCTAATCCATTGGCTGAATGAACAGGAATGAATATATCTGTTCCATTTAGAAAAATTGACTTCATATATGGTTTTAATTCGGCTGGAATTGTCCATTCCTTCACTTCATTATTAAGATAGTTATAAAGATACATTTTGCCAGAAATCGTTTCACGCTTATCATCATCTAGGTATTTGTATTTTTCAACCATATATAAGAGATAATTTTCATTTTGTACTTTATTATTGTCATTAAATATATTGATGCTGGCCTGGACTCTCTCTTCTGACGCTAATTTTGCAAGTATTGAGTCCTTTTCTAAATCCTTTTTGTTTTTATCAACCGTATATATATGTAACTCTTCCTCACCATTGAGATAGCTAATTGCTAATATCTTTATTTTTCCATTTTCTACATAGACATCTCTCTCATTGATCCAGTCATATCTCACTTGGTCTGGCATATTGATTTCAAATGAAGAACTGTCATTTGTATGTTTATCAAGTGTATCGATTTGAAGAGTGAACAAATTTCCTCGGCCCTCTTTTCGACCATTACTTTGAAAAGTGGTGTAAATCAAACGGTCTTCGTCTTCAAAATACTGACCAGGATTTAATTCTTTTCCACGCATAAAACTACGGTGTTCTTCAATATATTTTTGAAACATCAAAGGGTTATTTCGTCCTATCAACTCTCCAATGAAAGACCTGCTCTGATTAGTCGAACCATCCTTTGATATATGCAACCCGCGAATAATATCACCGCTCTTATAACTCGCTTGAAGAATAAGATTTTCGATTTCTCCCTTATTTCCGCTCGTTGTTTCTATTTTAAAGGATACACCCTTTGCCATTGCCTGTTGAATATAGTAAGTACCGATTGTCGTCACGATGATTAAACTAATCAATATCGTTTTCCAATATTTTTTCATTGTCATTCCCCCCTTAGACCCTAATTTTATATTTTAGCAAATGATTCGCGATCCAAATAGCACTGCCTAATACGATGATGCTCATTACCAGTTCCATTAGAAAGACTTCAAGTGCGTAAAAATAGCCATTATCAAATTCATTCACTAGTATTGATACAAAAAGGACTCCGAACGAAAGCATTCCATAAACGATTGCGAAAAAAATGCCTTTTAAACCGTAACTTCGTTCAATTAAAATGGCAGTGAATAGAACTGCTACAAAGATTAGCCCGACTCCATAAATCAGGATAAATTCTGTAAAGGTTTTCGGATACAGCCAGCGCCACATTTTTAAACTATAAATATCATAAAATGAAAAATGCGATTGTAAATCTGTTGGTATAATACTATTAAAAATTTGTATTTCGATTGGGAATAACAATATTTGCAAAGTAACCAAACCAAGTACCAACAGCATAATAGTCGTCAATTTTGCGAGATAAATAGTAATTCTTTCAGTTGGCAACATTAATAATCTGTAAATAAACGTATTTTTTCCAAACCAATCTCGATACCAAATAAAGAAAACATAAATCATCAACATGGCGATGCTAAAAAAGATTGGCATCAGAAACCAACCAGACTCAATGAAACGATAAAAAGGAGAAACCTCGTATTCCTTAATATATTGGCTCATTGATAGTTGATTTTTATACATCACTTGATCTGCGTCATTCATATATTCTTTTGACACAACAATCGCCCCAATGAACTGAATGACGATTATCAATCCTATTAAGGTTAGGTACAATTTAAAAAATCGATTTACTTCGAAATTAAGAAGTTTGAAAAAGTTTTTCATCCACGATACACCTCTCTCATGACATCAACGACTGATTTCCCTTCCTTTTCACGTACTTCCTCTACGCTAAACTCCTTTAATACTTCACCGTTATCAATAAGCACTGCTCTATCAATCAAGTGTTCAATATCACTAATTTCATGGGTTGTGATAATTACACCACGATCTTCAATTAAGTGGCTTGTAAACACTTCGGAAATCTGTTCACGGGAGAAAATATCAATCCCAGAAAATGGTTCATCCATCAGTAAGTAATCCACATTCAGTGCCAAACCTAATATCATATTGGCTTTAGCCATATTCCCCTTTGATAAATTGGCAATACGTTCAGTAGGGTCTAGTTTAAAAAATTGAAGTAACTCTTCTGCCCTTTGTGGATCCCAGTTTTTATAAAAATCAGCCATGAACGCAAAGGCATCACAAATTTTCATTTGCGGCAACATCGTAATCGTATCTGGAATAAAGGTAACTTTTTCATAGCTTTCTTTCCGGATTTTTTCTCCATCAATCAAAATTTCACCGCTATTTATAGGAGTGAGTGCCATAATAGCTTTCATGATTGTCGTCTTACCTACTCCGTTTATACCGATTAAACAAGTAATTTCACCTTTTTCAGCAGTAAAAGAAAGTCCCTTTAATACCTGTTTCCTTCCGTATTTTTTCATGACATTTTTTACTTCGATCATTTCGATTCCTCCGCTTCTCCGCTTTCGGCATCATGCTTTTTCTTCACTAGTTCCAACACTTCAGATAACGGCACATCGATGGATTTAATAGAACCTAAAAATAAGTCAACCGCTTCGATAATCAATTCCTCGCGGACACTTTTAAGGACCGCTTCATCTTTAGTAATGCAGCTCGGCATATTCCCTTCCGTAAAAATCAATCCTTGTTCCCCCATTTCCTTATAAGCTCGTTGTGCGGTATTTGGGTTAATCTTCAGCTGGTTGGCTAGTTCTCTTCTTGATGGAATCTCCTGACCAGGTTCAAAATACCCCTTGGCGATTTGCTCTTTAAAATGCCGGATAACCTGGACATAAACTGGATCCCGATTATTAAACTTTACAGTCAATTAAGTCAACTCCCAGAAAATCATATTTTCGTGTATTAAGCACTTAATACAGATTGAACATAATGGTGGATTAAGTACTTTTAAAGAACCACCCGATTTATTATTTAACCATTCCCCCGCTAATCGGCCTTGGCGTATTAACAACTTAATACACCATTCTCAAAAAATACAAAAGTGTATTAAGCATATAATACACTCTTCGTAATGTATTATATGCTTAATACACTTTTCATGTCAATCAAAATCCATGGAAATAAATCTCAATATTTAAAAAGGCAACCAGTTGTTAAAGTAACTTTCCACGAAAGTTTAAGTAGAAAAAGACTCTATTCCTTATTGAAGTAAAGCACCCTATTCATTTAAGTACAATCTTTCACAAACTCTTTCATATGGTTTTTTGTTGAGGAAAAGGCCTACCTTATATAATATGACACCTTAATTTCATTGACAGAAAAGTTTTCACCAACATGAAATAACGGCTGCTTTAAAAGCAACCGTCATTTATACCATAATCTATAGTGCCTTGGAAGCCTGATGGATTAGTGCAGCTACCATTTTATCCATTTGTGCAAAACGATCATCTTTTGTTTGACCATTCACGTATCGATAATAGATTTGCTGACATATTACTGCTAATTTAAAGTAGGCAAATGTAATATAATAATCGATGGCTGAAACATCACGCCCGCTTTTCTCAGCATATCGATGAATGAATTCCTGACGTGTATAAAACCCTGGTAAAGTCGTTATTGGCGGTTCTCCAAATGCGTATAACAGCATTTTTGGGTCATCTGCATGCATCCAGTAGCTCATAGCCACGCCTAAATCTGCTAATGGGTCCCCTACAGTTGTCATCTCCAAATCAAAAAGACCAATCATCTCAGAATAATCGCTTGAAAACATAGCGTTATTAAGCTTGTAGTCATAATGAATAATGGTTGCTTCTTGATTAGAAGGGACTTGATCCTTTAACCACTTTGTCAATGCCACTACTTCAACATGCTCTGCCGTTTTCGCTTTGTCATAGCGTTCAATCCAACCATGTACTTGTCGTTCCATAAACCCTTCTGGCTTCACCATATCCTTTAGCTTCGTTTCTTTATATGGTATTGCATGAAGCGCAACAAGTGAATCAACCATCTTTTCTGATATGAGCCGTCCTAAATCCTCTGTATTTTCAGTACCAGCTGGAAAATGAGTATCAAGGACGATACCCTTTTTGCGTTCCATTAGAAAGAAATCACTGCCGATAATATCTCGATCTTCAACGTACACATAAGGTTTTGGCACAGCAGCTAAAAATGGATGTAATGCAGATAAAATCGTATACTCACGCTGCATGTCATGCGCTTTTTTGGCGACTGGTCCATGTGGAGGTCGACGAAGAACAACTTCAAATTCGCCTACTTTTAGGCAATAGGTCAAGTTTGAATGTCCGGCACTAAACTGTGAAATTTCTAGCTTCCCCTCTGGTAACTCCGGAAATTGACTCTTTAAAAATGAATGTAATTTCACTTCATCAATACGTTCACTTGCCCTTACTTGTATCGTATCCATTGTACCCCTCCCTTAAATGATTGAGCTCATACCGCCATCTACAACTATGACATCTCCCGTAATATAATCAGAGGCAGCCGCGGCTAAAAATAATGCAACGCCTTTTAGGTCATTTTCTGTTCCTAAACGCTTTAACGGCGTCACTCCCATTAAATAATCTTGTCCACGCTCAATTAAGACTTTTGACATTTTTGTTGGGAAAAATCCTGGGGCAATCGCATTCACATTGACGCCATATGGCCCCCATTTTACGGCTAAATCTTTTGTTAGAGTGATGACTGCACCTTTACTTGCGTTATAGCCAATTGTATCCATGAAATCAGGTAATGTACCACCAAGCCCTGCAACCGAAGCGATATTGATAATTTTTCCACTCTTTTGTTCTAGCATGATTTTACCAACAGCTTGGCTCATTAAAAATGTACCATTGACGTTAACATCGAAGACTTTTTGCCAAGCCTCATATGGCATTTCAACAGCAGGAGTACCCCAAGACGCCCCACTGTTGTTTACTAAAATATCAATTTGGCCGAATGATTCAAGCGTTTTTGACACTACGTTCGCTATATCCTCTTGCTTTGTAACGTCACAGGCAAGAGCTAATGTTTGTACACCTAGTTTAGCTAATTCTGCAGCTACCTCTTCGCATGCCTCGACCTTTCTTGAGCACAGTACAATGTTAGCACCTGCTTCAGCAAAGCCTTGTGCAATTTGAGCTCCAAGACCGCGTCCTCCACCTGTTACGATGGCGATTTTCCCTTTTAAGCTAAATAAATCTAGTACCGTCATTTCACCAGCTCCTCTTGTTTTTTAGCATGCTTTTTCAGCTCTAGCTTGGCAACCGTGTTACGATGCACTTCATCCGGTCCATCAGCTAATCGTAATGTTCGAGAATTTGCCCATTGTGCCGCAAGCGTTGTATCAGGTCCTACCCCAGTAGCACCGAATGCTTGAATTGCTCGGTCAATAACTCTTAATGCCATATTCGGCGCAACTACTTTAATCATCGCAATTTCTGCCTTCGCTTCTTTATTCCCTACTGTGTCCATCATATACGCTGCCTTTAGCGTTAATAGTCTTGCCTGCTCAATATCTATACGGGACTCCGCAATACGCTCACGCATTACACCTTGGTCTGCGAGTGGTCGATGGAATGCGTGTCGCTCCTGAACACGCACACACATTTCCTCTAATGCACGTTCAGCGGCTCCAATAAGACGCATACAATGATGGATACGACCTGGTCCTAAACGACCTTGCGCAATCGCGAAGCCTTTTCCTTCTCCCCACAAAATATTTTCAACTGGTACTCGAACATTAGTAAACGTCACTTCACCGTGTCCTTCCGGTGCGTGATCATAGCCAAATGCAGTAAGCATACGCTCTATTTTCACTCCAGGTGTATCCATCGGCACTAAAATCATCGACTGTTGCTCATGGATAGGTACTGTAGAATCTTTATGTTTCCCCATAAAAATAGCGATTTTACAGCGAGGATCACCAGCTCCTGTCGTCCACCACTTATGTCCATTTAAAATATAATAATCGCCATCACGTTCAATACTTGCCTCGATATTTGTTGCATCACTAGACGCGACTGCAGGCTCAGTCATTGCAAAGCAGGAACGTATCTCTCCACGTAATAACGGCTCTAGCCACTGTTTCTTCTGCTGTTCTGAGCCGTAACGCACAAGCACCTCCATATTTCCCGTATCTGGCGCATTGCAATTAAACACTTCAGGAGCAAGTAAAGAGCGTCCCATAATTTCACATAAAGGTGCATATTCTAAATTCGTCAAACCTGCGCCATATTCGCTCCCTGGCAAAAATAAATTCCATAAGCCCGCTTCTTTTGCCTTGTGCTTTAATTCCTCCATAATTGGCGGGATCGCTCCCCAACGATCTTCCATTGCCTCTACCTGTGCAGCAAACACTGCCTCATTTGGATAAATGTATTGCTCCATAAAATTTGTCAGCTTCTCTTGTAGTTCGACTACTTTTTCACTATAAGAAAAATTCATAAAAAAGCCCCCTTTGTTTGAACATCAAAATGCTAAATGAATGAATATTCATTTTTATTCTTACATTAAATGTTACCGCTATATTTCTTGTAAATCAATGTCTATTAAACAAAAATTTGAATTATAGAGAAAATTCATACTTAAGACAGTGTTTTGAGCGGATAGAAAATGTAATTACGATAAAAAAATACAAGTCAAAACACTATTTTGCCATAATATGTATCTTCAAATCAGAATAGCGTCTTTTACATAACGTGTAGTTGATTTCCGTTCCGACTGGGCGCTTTCCTAGGGACGCCCAGTCGCAACGGAAATCGACTTATATTGAATCGGATATGTTTTAACAAACGTCATCCATAATTTTTGGTGATGAACCACTTCTTTTTAAAATGAGTAAATTGATTAACAGGATAAAAAAAATAACTTCTCATTCAAAGAAGTTACTTTTTTCAATTAAATTATTCTTTAACGTTGTTTTTGTATCTATTAGCTAACTTCATAGCGAAAAACTGAGGAATTAAATTTAAGACACTCACAATTACTAATAGTTGAGAAGGTGAAAAGGGTTTAAAATATCCACCATCCCACCCTATCTCTAGTGTATCTTCCATCTTACCGATAAAGTAAAAGGAAATAACTGCTGATACAATATTACCGATAATAAAAGGAATTGAGTTACATAGAAATTTCCCAAGAAAAGCAAAAAGTGAAGTCATTACAATCATCATTAAGTAACCGAGCATTGATCGGTTAGCAAAATCTTGGTACATCGAAAAATAAACAAAAGGAAAACAGTATAAACAGACTATTAAAATACCAATTACTATTTTTCTCATATTGTCACCTCTCGTGTATATTGATAATTTAGTTAGAAAACTTGGATAATCGAAGACTATGTTATTTTGAGTTTATTGGTAACAAGCAACTTTCTTCAATCATTTTTCTTATTGTTCGATTTTTAACATAATCCCAGAATACGTGCTTTTTTCAAGCGTTGTCGTTTAAGTTTTCCCTATTCTTAAGCATTTTGCCTATCTTCATAATATCAGTAAGCAATTCACGAATAGCCAAAGGTAAATGACGATTTTTCAAGTACACCAAATAAACATTTCGCCGTAAATTGGGGCAGTCTACTTCTTTTTGTACAATAGTTTTAGCTGTAGGGCCTTTTAAATAATTTTCAGGTAGAATGGTAACCCCTAAATTTTCACGAACGAGAGAAACAGCCGTCTCAAAGCGTTCAATTTCAAATTGGATATTAATGTTTTTTCCAGCCTTTTCAAATGCATCTAAAATGTCATGTCTCGTTTGAAAGCCCTCTGTACTAATAATAAATGGCTCTTCACTTAAATCGGCGATCGTCAACTTCTCCTTCTCCGCTAACGGATGATTTAATGGTAAAACGGCTACAAGTCGCTCTTCATATAAGCAGTGAACTTCGAGATCTTCATCATCCATTATCTGATTTGTAATAATTAAATGTGTTTTATAGCCTTTGAGCGATTTTTCGACACGCTTACTTCCTAAAATATCTACTAGATGAATCATCATTTGTGGATATTCTTTTTTATACTCTGTAATCACTTTTGGGAGCCAATGCTTAATCGATTCCATAACGCCTATCGTTATTTCGCTTGTGCCACGTACAATTACCTCATCCATTTCTATTTTTAAAACTTCCATGTTTTTCAATATAACTTTTGCTCGTTCATATAAAAGCTCGCCTGCTTCTGTTAATTGAAGATTTCTTGTATTCCTTTCAAGTAAAGGTGAGCCAATTTCTTGCTCTAATTTTTTAATAGCATTGCTTAGAGAAGGCTGAGAAATATGCATTTTTTCAGCTGCCTTCGAGAAATTCATTTGCTCCACAACTGCTAAAAAATATTGTAATTGTTTAAAATCCACAGCAACATCCCTCCACATTTATAGTTTTAAGCTATAGATTAATATTAATTATATATTAGCAATAATAATTATGTGAATATATAATTTATTCATAACAATATTTTCACTAGAATAATATTGGAAATGGGGTTGATGAAGATATGTATACAATGACAGATCAAAAACAATGGAAAGGTCGTATAGATTCAACTACTAATACGAGTAGTTTCCGTTTACATCAAAAAGTGCAAAGAATTCCTATTAATGATGTAAGCGCTTCAGATAATCAGCATGCCGGAATTGTGGGCTTTATATGTGATGAAGGTGTACGTCGTAATCAGGGGCGTGTAGGGGCAGCAAGTGCACCTAATGCTCTGCGTGAATCATTATCTAGCTTACCTTGGACATTTAATGATGAACAGCAAATTATAGATGTTGGTAACGTTCTTTGTCTTAACCACGCTTTAGAAGAAGCACAGCGTGAGCTCGGTGAAATTGTCAAAACATTGCTAAATAAAAAAATACAATGTGTCGTTCTTGGCGGTGGACATGAAACACTATACGGACATTATTTAGGCGTTCGTGCAGCGTTACCTAAAGATGCAAAAATCGGGATCGTCAATATCGACGCTCATTTCGATTTACGACCATACGATGAGCAACCATCGTCTGGCACAATGTTCCGTCAAATTTTAGAACAGGATCCACATGCCGATTACTTTGTTCTAGGCATACAACGTTATGGCAATACAAAAGAACTTTTTGATAAAGCCGATGAGTTACATGTGAATTATGTGTTAGAAGAAAATATGACGTCAGAAAATAAAGCACAAATTATGCATGATCTTCAGCAATTTATGGATAATCATGATTATATTCTCTTAACGCTCTGTATGGATGTACTAAATGCTGCATGTGCACCGGGTGTTAGTGCTCCATCACCGTTTGGACTAGATCCAAAAACTGTACGCATGATACTTCAACAAGTCACTTCACATCCAAATACACATTCTTTTGATATTTGTGAGGTAAATCCTTCACTGGATGAGAATGGGCGCACAGTTAAACTAGGTGCTTATTTTGTTTATGAAGCACTAAATCACTTACTTAGGAGACAAGGTACATGATCGAAATTAATCAGATTACAACAGTATTTCTAGCAGTTGCACTATTCGCATTGGGCGGCTGGCTCATCAATAAAATCGGTTTTTTAAAGCGTTTTTGTATACCAGCACCTGTTGTTGGTGGCTTACTATTCGCCGCATTGGCAACTATTTTAAAAACAACTGGCGTATTAGAAATTTCGCTTGATACGTCATTACAAAGCTTATTTATGATTACTTTCTTCACAACAATTGGTTTAGGGGCAAGCTTTAAACTTGTGAAGCTTGGTGGAAAATTATTAATCATTTATTGGTTGGCTTGTGGCTTCCTAGCATTAATGCAAAATGCTATAGGTGTATCTCTTGCATCGCTAATGGGGATTCATCCATTAATCGGTATGATGGCTGGCGCTGTTTCTATGGAAGGTGGCCATGGTGCCGCTGCAGCATTTGGACAAACTTTAGAAGACTTAGG
The DNA here is from genome assembly GCF_050280425.1 of Lysinibacillus sp. NPDC093190. NCBI lineage: Bacteria > Bacillati > Bacillota > Bacilli > Caryophanales > Bacillaceae > Lysinibacillus > Lysinibacillus sp. NPDC093190. Next base: position 131,194 of record NZ_JBNNVG010000002.1, read on the forward strand.
TATTTCATCAGCCATGACAATCGGTGCTGCTGCGGCTACATGCGGTTTAGTGGCTGGTGGCTTAATCGGTGGTCCGATTGTAAAATACTTAGTTGGTAAATATAATTTAACGCCAGATAAACAAGAAACGGAAGAAGTAGATTTTGAAAATAAACATGAACAAATTACATCCGATTCCTTCTTTACACAAGTATTATTAATTACGTTCTGTATGGCTGTAGGTACATATGTTGGAACATTATTCTCAGAAGCTACTGGTTTCGTACTACCTGGTTATGTTGGTTCAATGTTTGTAGCTGTACTAGTGCGTAATATTATGGATAAAGTAAAACCTGAAGCGATTAACATGAAAAGCATTTCTTTAATCGGCGATGTGACATTAGGTGTCTTCCTTTCAATGGCGCTCATGAGTATTAAATTATGGGAAATTGCTGATTTAGCACTTCCACTATTCATCATCGTTTTCGTACAAGTATTCTTTATTGTTGTGTTTTGTATTTTTGTATTGTTTAAGTTACTTGGGAAAAATTACGATGCTGCGGTTATGGTTGCCGGTTTTGCCGGACATGGTTTAGGGGCAACGCCAAATGCGATGGCTAATATGTCAGCAGTTGTGCAACGCTTCGGTCCATCTCAAAAAGCATTTCTTGTCGTACCCATTGTAGGAGCGTTTTTAATCGACGTCTTCGGTATTCCAATTATTATTACGACGATCAATTTATTTAAATAATCAATTTCGCCTTGGCGTAATTGCGTCCGGAGGCTTTATCTTCATTTAGTAGATGTTCGGAAAAGGATCTATATCCGCATTCATCTCCTCATCTCCAGAGGTGGGAGTCTTCTCTGAATGAAGATAAAGAAGCCGAGCAATTGTCTTAATGAAACAGTTGCTCGGCTTATTTTTTTGGATTATAGATTATTGTAATATTTCACTAACAGTTACAAATTCGTAGCCTTGCTTTTGCAAGTAAAGAATTACGTTTTCCAAACCATTTGCTGTCGTTTGATGAATATCATGCATTAAAATAATGCTGCCATCTTTCACTGAAGCTTTCACATATGTTAATATTTTATCAGCATTGCGGTGCTTCCAATCTAGCGTATCGATTGACCATAGAATTGAAGGCATCGTCATGACAGAACGAACTTTATCATTCGTTGCACCATATGGTGGACGGAAAACCGTTGGATATTGACCGATTGCTGCATAAATAGCATTGCTAGTTCGATCAACCTCTTGTTTAACATTTGCTGTCGATAAGGCTGTTAACTTTGCATGGTCCCATGTATGATTGCCTATTTCATGGCCAGCATCATAAATTTGCTTTACGACTGCTGAATTTTTAGAGACATTTTGCCCAACCATAAAAAATGTAGCCTTTGCATCATATTTCTTTAAAATCGCTAAAACTTGTGGGGTAACTTTTGCATCTGGCCCATCATCAAATGTTAAAGCCACACGTTTCTTTTTCCCTTTCGCTACTGGTACACCTTGATTGTATACTTTGTTATCTGTTATTTGGATATTTGCCAGCTCTGAAGCTTTCACATAGCCCTTTTGCTCACCTGCTTCTACATAGGCCCAGCCTGCTAGCGTTGTATATTGTTGAACCTCTGTTTTATTGGCAAGCGTACCAAGAACCTCGCCACTTGGGCTAGCAGTTAAACGAAGCACAGCGCCATTAGCAGCATTTACTCTTTTCTTTGTCGCAACAGGTTTCTTTAAAGAATTCGTTGCAACGTAACCTGTTTGGTGACCATATTGGACAAATGACCAACCTCCAGGTGCTGATCCATATACAAAGATCATACTATTTTCGTAAATCTGTCCCGCTTTTTGTGCACTTGGACTTGGATATGTAAATAAAGTTGTTCCATCTTTTTTCGTCACTACATATTTTTCGGATGTAAGGCTTACTAATGCTGCCGTTTCTACATATCCCTCTAGCTGTTGCACTTTAATTCGAGTCCATTCCTCACTTACTGATGTAGCTGTTACATAACTACCCTTCGCTATTTGACCGATTACGGAACTTTCTACGGAAGGTTCTACATAAACTGTTGTGTCATTAGCAACTGATTGAATAACTGGTGTTCCCTCAGCATTTGCAGAAGTATTACCTACAAACACAAAACTGATTAAAAAAGTCAAAATAATAGCATAGGGTAAAAGTTTTTTCATTGTTCTACACCGCCCTTTTCATCACAGATGTCTTTTCTCATATGTTTTTTCCATAAAAGTATAGGATTCGACTCTAATTATAGAATAATAAATTATTCCAGGAAATAGTAGGAATCAACTAGTTTTTGTGAATAAAAATTTCTCAATTTACGTTTTTTAGTAGCTAAGATGAACGGCATATTGTTAAATTGCTCTAAAAAGACTTTCACCTTTTTCTTCATTTAAATTTGCCTATGACAGCGTTAGCAAAAGATGATGAAAACCATTTATTTAATGGACAGTAACACCTCCCCTATTAAATTTGAATATTCCCATTATGAATACCGTGTTAGCTATTTTGCCAACTTTCATTTGTCCAAAGGCCCCAAGAAGCCTTTCTTCGGATGATTGTGCCGTGCACCCTATTTATAAGACGATTAAAACGATTGAAAAGTTATTATTTTTTTCATATTTTTTCCTCCTATAGCGCATCGTACGCTGTAAGAGCATCGTCAATATGGAATGGTGGTGTCCAAGCCTGCCCATTCGCATTCGTCGTCACGAAAATATATTGTTTACCATCTTTTTCGATTATAGAGGCTAAGCAAAGACCAGCTTCAGGTGTGTAGCCCGTTTTACCTCCCAATATTGCGCCTTCCTCACCTGGTATTTTCGCTAAAAGTGAGCTTGTTATCGTTAATTCATTTGGGACATGAGTCATATAACTTTTCGAAGTTAAAATTTGATAAAAGGTAGGATTTTTAATGGCATAACGAAATAGCTTACTTATATCACGGACACTGGATACATGAGCGGGATCATGTAATCCGCTGGCATTGACAAAATGGGTATCGTTTAACCCTAATTCATGCGCTTTATTATTCATTAATGTCACAAATGCTTCTTCACTACCTTCTATTGTATCGGCAAGTGTTCCTGTAGCATCCGCCCCAGAAGCAAGCAGTGTGCCATATAATAAATCCTCTATCGTTACAAAATCTCCTGCCTTAAAGCCCGCCATGGAAGCATTTTGAGCAGTAAATTTAGAAATCGTTTGTGGTGTAACGATTGTTTGCTTCTGCAGATTCGTAGTCATTTCAATGGCAACAATCGCTGTCATAATTTTCGTTAATGATGCAGGATAAATAATGTCATCTGCATTTTTTTCGAATAATACATCTCCTTTTTCATTCAGCAACAAAGCATTTTTACTATGCAACGAAGGTAGCTCTACTGGCGTTTGTTCCGTTGTTGTGTTGTTCATATAATAAAAAAAGAATGCAGCCGCACATATAAAACAAAATAAGACAAATTTTTTCATAAAAAAACGCCCCCCACACATTATAATAGGAGGCATTTCTGAATATTCCTATAGGAAATTTATGACTAAATTCTTAAGGCTGATTTTTTATTAATAAAAATCATCGAAATCCGAACAAATTCTCGTTATGTCTTTATTCGCTAATTTAAAAAATACATCCTGAGATACTTCTAACTTCAGTGCCTCTTCCTTTTTTAATTCCGCATATATTCCTCGTAAAATACGACCTGTTAGACCATGTGACATAGCAATCACTTTCGGCATATGTTGAATGTCTTCTAGCCAAGCACTCAGTCTGTTCACTACCGAGTCATACGCTTCTCCATTAGGCGCATTAAAATACCAGTTATACACGTCTGTATTATGAAAAAGATTTGGCCAAGAACTTTCAATTTCTTTCGTTGTTAACCCAGCCCATTGTCCCACAGCAACCTCAGTTAATCGTTCATCTTTTTCAACATCCTTCAAATTATATCCAATTGTTTCACAAATTATTTCAGTGCTTTGCATGGCTCTTCCTAATGGACTCGACACAATTTTCCATTCATTAGGATTTCCAATTAAACTTTTTAGCATTTGGGCGTTTTGTTGTACTTGACGTACACCCACTTCTGTTAATGGCGAATCGAGCTCTCCTTGGTATCGTCCTTGTGTATTGTATTCCGTTTCCCCATGACGAAGTAAGTAAATTGTTTGATCCATTTATTGTTTCCCCCTATAAATTCTCCCTAGCTGTCTCCCATTTTAAAATAATAGTAAGATATAGACAAATCCAAAGAACAAACATAATGGACTGTAGATCCAAGTATCATATTTAGCAAACTGTGAATGTTTTATTTTTTTAAAGAACCCAACATAATTAAAATCACCAATCGCCCGAATAGAAAAAACAATAGCACAAACAATACTTCCGATTTTAGAAAAGCTATTTGCTTGGAAGCTCTGCAAATAATCACCTTGCACAATGATCATAATACTAGCAAATAGAATAAGAATCGCTACGAATAATGTGCCCCATTTCTTCGGAGTAAATGCAGGTTTATGCTCTCCCTCTCTTACTGGGATTACAGCAGCAGAACCCCATCGCCCCCCAAAAGCCCAATACATATGTAAAAAACTGATAATCCACAAAAAAACCACAGCTACTAGTGGTAAAATTGATTTCATTTAGTTACCCCCCAATATCGTTATCCTATAACATACGACACCGTATGTTATAGGATTAAATTTGTCCCTTCAGGTTCTATAACCATATTAGGGACATTCATAATCGTGTAATCAATTATGTTTCGGCAGCATAATTGCGTCCGTATTTGGCTTTAGGCGTTTCACGAGATGTGAAGTTCCTAGCCTGATTTCCTCTATTTCAGCGGTTGTTTTGGTGCGAAAGCGCAGCGACAGCAACAACAGATGTTTGGTCAACCGCCGAAAGAAGTTAAAAGCTCAACCATTTTATCAATATCGAAATTTGGATTTTCCTCAAACCTTGTCATCCATCCTACATAAGTTAAATAGGCAAGTCTCGCTCTATCAAACGATTCAGCATTGTCTATGCCCTTTTTTTGATACAATTTCGCAACACAAGAAATTCTTTGTTCTTCGATATCCACTATGCGTGCTGCAACAACAGGATCATACTTAGCCCAAGTATAAATACCAATTTCCATTTTTTTATCTCGATTAAAACTAATTTGTAATAGCTGTTCTAACGAGGCATCCTGTTGCTCCATACTTTGAACAATGAGCTTTGTTGCATGTACTTCCCAATAGTCGAGCATAGAATCTAACAGCTCTTGATGGTCACGAAAATAGTGATAAAAGCTCCCTTTACTTATTTTTAGTAATCGTGCAAGTGCTTCGATGCGAACTTTATGTATTCCTTCATCAGCTAATTGTTGTAAGCCTGCTTTTATCCAATCTTCCCTCGTTAATTGCATGTCATCTCTCCACTTAGATACGGTAGCGTATGTTTTTGTGTTAGATTACTACTACTTTCATTTTTTGTCAATTATTCAATCTGTTATTTTTAGGAACTTTAATGTTATTGCTGATCGTTACATTTATAGTCATTACCCTTGGTAAAATACATGCGCATACTACTATAATAGCTAAAAGTTTTTTCATCTTTCTCCCCTTTTTTCATTTTATATTGAAAAGATCACTTATAGGCAGTAGCGAGGAATGGTTGATATTAGCGGACAATGGTGACGAAGAGTGAAAATCACCTTTGTCTATTGTACATATTTATTCTACAACTGAGGCCAAGTTTTATTAATCTCTTGACCTCAATGACAACTTATCAATTATGCCTCGGCATAATTGTTGCTGTCGCTTCGCTTTCGCACAGATAAACAATGCGTTCGGAATCGGCTTTTGTTTGCACACACAGGACGTAGCGTTCTTAGACTGAGTTCCTCTGTCTCAGCGGACATTTGTAGCTGACGCTTTGCTTTCGCTACTAAAGACATTTGCTGAAAGAAGTTAAAATGTATTATCAAATAGACTTTCTGCTATGCCTAGTAAAATATCTTTCTCTGTAAACTCCATTAATTCTTCTCTCGTAATGTCTTGCTGTTGAATTAGACGATTTGATTGAATGGTCACGAGCTTTTCAAATAAGTTTCGGATATAACGACCGTTCGAAAAGTTTGGAATTGATTCGACTGGAATTTGATGCAATTGCTCCTTCATATGGTGTGCAAATATGTCACCATACTGGTAATCATTATTTTTACATAGCATGGCAAAAATATCATAAAGCTCATCCGTGCTAAAATTATCAAACTGCACAAAATGATTGAAGCGGGATTTAAAACCTGGATTGGCAAGCAAAAATTCCTCCATTAGCTCTGTATAGCCTGCAACGATAACAACTAAATCATCGCGTAAATCTTCCATCGCTTTTAAGAGGCTATCAATCGCTTCTTTACCAAATGCGTCCTGTTTATCATTGATTAATGAATAGGCTTCATCTATAAAAAGTACGCCACCGTTTGCTTTATTCACAACTTCCTGAACCTTCAAAGCAGTCTGGCCAACATATCCTGCTACTAAGCCTGCACGATCTGTTTCCACAAAATGCCCGCTTGAAAGTACACCAAGATGCTTATATATTTGGCCGATGATACGCGCTACTGTTGTTTTTCCTGTACCTGGATTTCCAGAGAATACTAGATGATATGTTATTGGGAAGCTTGTTAAACCATGATCGACACGCAAACTTTGAATTTTTATGAAGTTAATTAGATTATGTAATTCCTTTTTGGCATTTGGAAGTCCTACAAGTCCATCCAGCTGCTTCTGTAATTTGCCAATCTCTCGCTCTATTTCTGGTGTTATTCGTAAACGTTCACCGTTAATAAATTCACCGCTATAAATAATTTTTCCTTCTTCATTAAAATAATCTCCTCGACCATGCTTTTCTCCATTTACAAGTTCCCCGATATAGGAAGCCTGTCCATTAGTATAATAAAGAGTACCATGTCCTGTCATAGCATCCTCTTTAAATTGACCTTCCGATACTAGCACACCTTGACTAGAATAGTTCTTACCTTTTCCATGCTTCATATCCTCAAAGAAATAGCCCTCATACTGAAGGGATGTTACACCGTTTGCGAGCTCCTCAGTACTTGGCGATTCTGGTGCATAGTAAAGCTTTCCAGCACCTTGCATATGATTCCATATAAAATCGCCTTCATATTGTAAAAAACCACTTGGATAGTATTGTTTTCCCTTGCCTTTCTTCATACCATGGACAAAATCACCCTCATATTGTGGCTGATTTAAATGCGGATACTGTGTACGAATCTCTTTAAATGGAGCCATAACATCTTCCTCATAATACAAAATCCCGTATCCTTCCATTAAATCGTTACGAAAATGTCCCTCGTAATATACCTGACCATCCTTATATAAAATACCATTACCTTGTTTTTTATTTTGAATAAATTCGCCCTGATAAATCATTTGTCCTTTTAAATACATAATGCCGTTACCTTGCTTCATATGATTGACGAATTCTCCTTCGAATAACAGCTCACCTTCTTGGTCAAATAGCGTACCCTTTCCATCATAAACGTCATGACCAAAGTCATTTTTTTTCACACCGCCACGATACATTAATGTACCATCTGGATACAATATATCTTTTTCTTCATAATTATGTGTCATTTTATTGCCATCCTTTATCCATTCAGTATATGCTCAATTATAGCGTGGAAAAGAATACCTATGTGAGAATTTTTAGAATTTAAGGAGTATAACATGAAAAAAAGATATAAAATATTAATCGGCATCCTATTACCTCTTGTCATTTTATATGCATCAACAATTTTTTTAACCCGCGATTCTACTTTTGATAAGGAGGTAATTGAACGACTTGATATTGAACAAATTAATGAAATTGAATTGCTTCGTTCCTCTGATAACAAAACAATCACAATTACAGATGCAGCTAAAATCAATCAAATAATGCAGCAATTTGAAGATCAGACGCTTCGAAAAGTCTATTTTTCCAATTCAGATTATGACGAGGCTTATTGGTTAACGTTACGTACTAATGATAAACGTGAAATTGGCATACGATTAGATGACTCAAAACATTTCTTTGTTTATTTATACAAAGAAAGCTATATGAAAGATTACAAGCTTTTAGATAATTTTAATATGGCCTTTTTTGAGGATCTTTTTTGAAAAATAATTCATTCTTAAACGGTAAAAATCCGCTTCGATTTGATTTTACGCGGATTTTTACCTTCTATTTTGTTTTTATATGTAGCGATAATTTTGCTGCATCGATTGAATCGTTTCAATCATCTCTTCTCTAAGCTCAATGGGCTCTAGCACTTCAATGTTTGCTCCTTGGCTCAGCAGCCACATTTTAATACCATGTCCAAAAACTTCTGCTTCAAATAAATATTGCCCATCTTTTTTGGATACTATTTTTGCCGTTGGTAAACGATCTAATACAGCTTGCGGAGATGTTCCTTTAAAGGTAAATTTCATTCGCATCAGCTCGCCAGCGTGCATAAACTGAATACGTTTGCGAAATTCCCCTTCTTGAAAACGTTCGGCATATGATATTTGAAATTTTTTATCAAGCTCAAGAAAATGTTGTATTCGGTCGACTCTATAGACAATGGGCAAATCCTTTTCGTGCTTATTTTCATAAGCAATTAAATAAAAGTAGTATTCTGCGAAAATGACGGCGAGTGGTTTTAAAATCTTTTCTGTAGGAATTGTTTCGCCTTCACGTAAATAATCAATTTTAATGATTTTCTTTTTTTGAACCGTCTCTGAAAGAACCCAAATTAAATGCAATAGAGACTTTTTATGATTTAAATCTACGTACAAATGCTTTTCGTTTAAAATAATATTATGAATAAACTCCTGCTTATCGGCCGCAACAATTGAAATAAGCTTATCTATTATATCGCTCATTTCTGATTTTAGTAGTGCTCTTGATTCGATTAGAATTTTAACGATTGCTAAAACTTGCTCCTTCGATAAAATACTTTCCCCATTATTTGTTAGCCTGTACACATTTTCTGTCCGCACATATTCTAAATGGCAATCCAATTTAGCTTTTTCTAGATACGCTCGAATTTCATTCAAATCCCGTTGTATGGTTTTTTCACCAACATTATGTTTAAATGCTTCTTGTTTTTTGTTAATTCCTTGACCATCCATCAGTCTGTCAAACATCGAAATGACGCGATAGCCTTTGTTTTGTTGTGAATCTACCATATATCCCACTCTCTCTTCAAAATTACTTCTCTATTATACAAAAAGAGTTGGACACTATTAGTCCTTTTAACTACGAAATTTCTATTTTATTGGTATAATTGGCACGACATACTATACTTTTGTTATAATTCACTTTATTTTTACAGTTAATTCCGTATTAGCAGATAAAAAGGACTTCAATCTAGGTGATTGAAGTCCTTCATTATGTTAATAAAGTTGCCCTTAAAATGAGATTAATTTCCGTTCCAGGCTACTCACTTTCGCACAGATATAATGTTGAAATTTCGTTTTATCACAATTAATTCTATGTGAAGTGGTTGATTGGAGTGGAGGCTGGGCGACTCCTTGGGGATCAGCGTCACAGATGAGACCCTGGAGCGAGACAATAGAGAAACGAAGGCTAAGAGCATCACGTCCTGTGATAACGCCTTCGTGACCAACTTCGTTTGGCCCAAGCGGCTCATCGGACGCCCCCAGGAAGCTCTGCTCTGCGCGAAAGCGAAGCGGCAGCGGCAAATGTTTTCTGTGCGAAAGCGAAGCGGCAGCAACAAAGCGCCCAGCCGGAACGGAAATCAACCTCTAGCTTTGCCTAAGGGTCATACTTTATTTAAGTGACACCTTAATGAATTTCATTGACTACTTTATTTTTCAATACAAGTTAAAATCTTGTTGATCGAAGTCTTTAGCGGATTATTCCTTTACTCTTACTGCAGTTCCATATGCTAATACTTCTGATGTACCGTCCATGACCGATGATGTTGAAAATCTAATCGCAACAATTGCATTTGCTCCTAGTTGTCTTGCTTCTTCTTCCATAGCTTGTGTGGCAATTTCTCGAGAGCGAGTGAGCATTTCTGCATACTCCTTCATCTCTCCTCCGACAATATTGCGTAGTCCAGCCATCATATCGCGACCAATATTTCTTGATTGTACCGAATTGCCTTTTACTAAACTTATAGTTTCTACAATTTCTTTCCCCGCTACAATATCTGTTGTTGATAGTAACATACAAAACTCCTCCTATTTTTTATATTTTTCAACGGCTTTAACAGCTTCAGCAATGGAAGTTGTAATCACTCCCGTACGCTTAATCAAGCCAATAACAAATAAATTACGATACACAAACTGATTTTCAATTCCGTCGCGTACAAGTGCCTCTATTTTCATCATATTGTCCCGGCCTTGTTGACGAACATCTGTAAATACGCCTACGATTGGTCGATTCAGCATCGCAAATGCACCAATCTCTGCTGCTACACCTGAATCAATTTCAACACCATCTAAAACGGCTACTAATACATCACTATTTTGCAGCATCTCTAAATCTGCTTGTGCAATCGCCAAACTATCTGCATAAGATGTTTTATCATTTATCGCATCATTCTCCTGTGGCACATATAATTCAATGCCTGGTACTGCCTCTCTAATTGCTGCAGCGAGTTGCTCGTTAACTAAACGATCTCCTAAAGAAAATAATCCATTTGCTAAGTATGCCTTCATAATATAACTCCTATTCCAATGTTTTTTCAAATACTATTTTATGTCGATCTTTTTTATCTACAAAAGTTGAAACAATATCAAATCCGTGTTTAAGATTTGTAATGAGCATTGCTTTTCGCTCATTTCTACCATATGTACGAACTTTTTTAAAGCCAAGTGCCTGTAAATATTCATGCTGTCGCCTCATTAATTGACTGGCAATTCCTTGACCACGTTGCTTTTTATGGACACCTCCTAACCAGCTATAAAAAACGCCATCAGGATGTGTATAGCCTAGTTTAAAGCCTATGATTTCTTCGTTCTCTACCGCTAATAAACAAATGAGTCCTTCTTTACGTTCTAATTTTTCTAGTGGGAGATTTGCTCCATCAAATACATGTGCATGAATTTCCTGTAATTGTTTCAGCCAATCATATGGCACGCCTTCAATTGTAACGAACTCCATCTTTATCACCCCTATCTCAACTGTTATTAATTATAGCAGAAAAAGGTTTTGCGATAAGATTGAACATTGCAGTATAGTTAGTTTTCTGGAAAAGTTTCAAAGTTGAAGAAAACTCATGGTGGCCCTCATACAAGTCCTAAGAGTTTATGCTTACCTTCTTCTTAAGTGCGATCATTTTAAATAATCAAAATTAACTATTTCATGGATATTTTTATATAAAATATTTTCGTAGCTAGAAGCATTCTGTATACTTGACATAATCCATTGATCAATTTTATCACATGAATAGGAGGTAATTTCATGGCACATATCAACAGTTGGCTAACAAATACGCTCCGTCCTTATTTTGGACTACATCTAATAGAAGAGCATTGGGATACGATTGAAATACGAAATGGTTATTTCATCTGCATGGATGGTGATGTCATTCGAAAACGTATATCAGTTAACGAGCAAGCATATCAAGAATCCGATGTAGAGATTCAGACACGAAATCGTGAAGTAATTCTTCCTCAAACTGCCCGTGGTAAAGAGAAAAAAATGAATTATACCCATATTTCCAGCGTTAAAGCGAACGGGGTTGTTTTCTCTGCTGGCGTACGTACCGGGGATCAGCCATCCGGCTACATTATCGCTCGCAATGCGAAGACCTTTTTCGAACTGCCACTGACAAACACGAAGAATTTAACAAGTAAGGAGGAAATCCTTGAGTGGCTACATCAGTTTCCATCATATTTACCTCCAGACTATGATGAGAAGTTGGAAAAACTCTCAAGGAAAAAAAGCTTGCGTTATAAAGCTGTTCCAGGAGATATTTTCCGAGTTGAAATTGATTTATTCACAGATGGCTATGTGCTTGTCATTGGAAATTTACGCCAAATGCAAAAAGATGGTTTGTTCTCAGAAGATTGTCTATGGAATGATGTAATGACGATGCCGCTTTTTATTCGACCTTATCTGTTCAAAACAACAAATCGCTTACCAAGGATAGAGCATATTACATCAGCTCCTTTATCTGAACAAACCTTGATTGTTATGGACGATCATTTTATGCGTGGTGGCTACGAAAAAGTTGGACACAAAACGCTAACCGAAACAGATATTCTATTACCACTTGGTTATGGTATAAACATCGATTATGAAAAAGAAAAATGCTACCGCCTTTCCTGGGGAACAGGAACAATTAGTAAGTCAGAAAAAGAAACTTCTTTTAAGACAGCAAGTCGTTTTTCTAATTATGGCGTACGTGCAGGAATCAACGTCGAATGGTTTGATACTACCAGAGAACAAGCAATGTTACATTCACTGGAGCATCCGTTATATGCTAAGGAGCGCAAGCAGGCACTTGCCGAATTTGGCTTACCAGAGGATATTACATATGATGAATTCAATCGTCAAACAGGTGGGCTCACTAGGTTAGAGTATTTGGATTACTTATCTTCCCGTAAATAAAGAAATGGGTATACACATGTAGTGTGGTTTGAGATAACAGAACAGTTATCTCAAACTATGTACCTTTTGATTTGCTGTTTAAATACCTTTTTATCATAAATTTTACGTGGATAGTTTTCTTCTTTCAGTACCTCATAGAGAACAGACTGGCCTTCCTTGTAAAATACGGTGACATCTTCGCATTCATCATAAAGTTGCCGTGATAATTGTTGTTGTACTGATTCAATAGTTTCTTTTCCACTGATTCTCCATCCGAATCTAATCATATCGCTTTTATCCGTTATGTCTCGATAAGTGTCAAAAACAATACACGTACCTGGCTTCTGTTGATTAGAAAACACTAGTACATGACCGGTATGTACAGGCTGTTTATAGTAGCATTCGTAAATAGCCTCGATTGGTACACTGATACCACTTGCATCCATAATCGCTTGGAAGTTTGGGTGAGGAATATATTCATCTTTCCATTCATCTGGATAATAAACTAATTCTCCAATAGATGCCATTATCCAAAATTCATACTCCAAATGCAATCTCACCATTTATAATTAATATTAATAAGCTATTGCACAATTCTGTTCCCATTTCCTAAAAGTAAAGAGCTTTCCTCCCTTCATCACTACAAGATTTCAAGAGGAAATAGACTCCTTACATGAAGGCGAAATGCCAATTCCAATATCACTTTAAAGAATTGATTAGAAACGCTAAGTTGGATTTCCACCTTTTAGGATTTATCGTATCTATTTTTTTTAGAATATCTCAACCTTTTAAGTGAAATACTCCGTTATTTCTAATCTAGTGTTGCTGCTGTAAAGATAAAAGCACGACCATCCGCATTTAAAATCTGTAGCCCATCATTCGTTTCAACTAGTGGTGTATCCCAATGAACATGACCGCAGCAGACCAAAAGCTCAGCAGCATCCTGTAGTTCATTCCAAATATTTGGATTACCAGGTAGACCTTGTGAGCTAATCTTCGGACTTTCATGAAGTAGCAGGATGTCGGGAACATGTCTTATAATGTCTCTGAGTTTTGTCAAATAATCGGCTTCTCCCATCCGATTCGGTTTATCTGCCCTACCGATGATTCCTCCGAGTCCTGCAACTGCAAGTTTTGCATACATTATCGTACCCCCATCCGAGAAGTAATGGATACCTGAGGTAGAATCCAATTCAACGTGTTCCTTATTCGTCAAAAGGTCGTGATTTCCTGCAATGCCTGTGACAAATCCAAATTGACTCTGAAAAGCTCTCCATACAGGCAAAGGATTACCGCTAGCACCTCTTTTGATTAGATCAGTGTATAAATCTCCACATAAGCAAACCATCACCTTGGCAGGGTCCAAATCTGGTAAATGGATTTGAAACAAAAGGGAAAGCACTTCCGCAAGTTCCTCACCCAGTAACTTTTGGGCTTCTTCTACCTGCTCTTGCTTATGACCTACAATTCCTTGTAAATCAGAAGCAATAATTAGTGCATCCAACTCCTCCGGCATTCCAAGTATCTCTCCCCAATAAATAGGAAGATATTCACAAGAAATATCCGCTCCCTTTGATGCAGCGATCATGTATGGTAATTTCTCTAAAGGCTCTTTGGCAATATCAACGATTTTCAATGCTCTTTTTGTCTGTTTCTTCATTTAAGACATTCCCCTTACAGATAGGAGTCAAAGTAGTACTTCATCGTTTTAGCGGGAAACTATATTTTATCATCCGATTGTTTCCACAACGTTTCCTTGCTGATCTTTAATATACGTTTTTGCAATTTGAATGGAAAGCCCCGGTATAGAGGATACTTCAAACTCTTGTTCTTGCGGCATCAAGCTTTGATTGAGTTCCTTAACAGCATTTTCATTTAAAATTATGGTAACATCCGCTTCATACACGTTATACCCACATTTTTCACCTGGCTCAAATACAACTCGGATTTCTCGACCAACTAAGGTTAGCCTTTTCCCTTTTAAAATCCGCCCGCGTAATAGTTTACCAATTATTCTTGCTTGCTTTGCCCCCAGCGTTAACTTATTAGGCTGTTTGCTGAACAATCCCTTTTTCCCCTGCTCCCAAGCTAGTTGGTCCACAAATAAATAGCCGGTATTAGAGCCTTCTTCCTCCATTCCTTTTTCTACCGCTTCGGCAATGGATGAAATCTGTAAAAGAGATGCACGAGATAAGTCAGTAACATAGCTCGGGATATATTCTAAACCTGCATTTAGTACACCAATAGTATTCCAAGTTTGCATCGCCTCAAGCTCATCACCTGTAATCCCTACCATTTGAATAAACTCCACTTGTCCATTTGGTGTCTCAATAGCAGGCAACTCGGGATCTAACGTATATGCAAGCGCCGTTAAAAGCGTGTCAGCTCCTTTGCATATTGGACCATTAGCATCCAAATAGTCGCCTGATCTGAAAACATTGCCACTGTCAAAAACATATCTTCCCATGTTTTGTAGCAAATTTAACGCCCACGCTGGTGGCTCCTCCTCATCTTCATCTCGGGCAAGACGAAATGTTAACTCAAACCCATATCCGCTGTATTCAGCATCTTCTGATTCTTTTTCATATAATTCGGAAAATCCATAAGTTACAAAATGCCAGTGTAGAACTGGTGTCTCACTTTTATAGGCACTGATTCCTTCAAGCGGATCTTCGCCCCCTAATAAATATGGAATAACAGTGCCATAATGCTTCGGCTCCTGTTCTCCATATACTTTTAATAATTCCTGATCAATCGCATCCCAACCAAATGCATTTAATTCTTCGCTCATCAATAACCCCTCCTATGTATTTTTCGATTTTCGAACGTTTAAGGTAATCTACGGACTCGTTTCTTGGTCCTTCAGACCGCCAGGCTACCAAGATGCTCGTCCTTCACCTCCGTACCCAGCATTTCTACAAAACTATTTATTTTTCATTATGATTGTTTTTACTTTATAATCCTTTAGAATTCTACTTTAAAGTATATAATATACTCCAAAGAGAATAATACCCAACTTGACTACCTTTAATTTCATAACAGCATAGATATATTTTCATTAATCGGTGTTGGACTTCGAGTAAATTTGTGGGACTTAAGCTACTACCTCCTTTGACAATCTGTAGCGACAGCGTCCTTAGAGCGACCATAAAGTATGGAGCCTCGGTGGATATCTAGATACGCCGAGGCGTTATGATAGCGTGGGTAAAAAATAATTAGAATGATTCGAGGTTTCGCCTTAACCGTATAACATTGCTGGTGAACGTACACTTTGTAAATAGTCTGCAAGCTTCCCAGCATATACTTTTTCTAAATAAGGTAATTGTGCGACACAGTGGGGTGTCATTAATGCTGGATTTTGATAAACTTTCAGCCCACCAACCTTTAAAAGAGTTGCTACAAATTGTGAGCAAAAATAAGCACGCTCTCTTCGTACCTCCTTTTGCATCATAACGCCAAAGAGCCCAATAAAATTATATTTATAGCGATCACGATTCCAATACATATAACGTACGATTTTCATCATTTCTAAGTATTGATAGTGTGATATTCTACAACGATAAATTACACAATCAGCTGTTTCAAATAGCCCTCTTTCTGCATCTTCTTGCAAAAACCCCCCACTTAAAGGATTGTTTAATTGTCTACGTCCAAAGCTATACATTTCAAAGAGCTCCTCATCAAAAGCAATGGACGCATGATTCATCTCTTTTCCAGTATACATGCCTATAGCTTTAGATAATAATGTACCTGTTTTTGTTAATACTATGTAAATGGTGTATGCCATTCCCTCACCTACTTCAATATTCTTTCCTACTACCAATACGTTTTAAATATTCAAATAGTTTCATTAATTCCCTTTTTTATAAGTATATATAAAAAAGTTAATCTTTTTCTTAGAAAAAACTGAAGATTTTCTTGAAATTTATAAATCCATTAATTGTAGGAATCTATTTTTTCGCTACCTTTATTTATATGAAGCTATTTCTATTCTTATGTGGAGGAATTTGCAGTCCAGACGATTTTATCGCCTGGTATTTTTAGAAATAAGCTGTCGTATACCGACAAAATGGTGCTCACAAATGCAGTTAAACAATGAGCTGCATTTATTGACCAATCGGTTCGAATTGGATGCAAGCACAAATCACGATGGGCGATTGAACTATTGTTCAAATGGATGACGCAGCATTTGAACATCAAAAAATTATAAGCAATGTAAGCAGGCTGTGCACAACCAAGTATACATAGCCATGATTGTGTACTGCTTGAACGTGTTGGCGCAGCTCACTCAACAGGTCACAAACGTACTTACAAATTTGTCGTTTCCTAAAAGCGTCCTTGTGGAAATCCGCACATATTTAGCTATGTTCTACTGCACTAGTTAAAAGTTTATGGGGAAAATATGGATATATTCATGCGCGGTAGTGATGGGAGAAAGATAAAAAAATTATTAAAAGTTACAGTGAGGATTTTTTAGAATATATTAGTGAATTACTTTTTGATGAAAATTTAAAAGGTTTGTTTTCGTATTCTATCTTCTAAGCCTAATAAGATGTATTGCTCAACAAAGAAAAGAGTAACTTCTTCCACTCTCCCTTTTGTATATAAACACATACAAATAACACATCAACTTTAACGTAAATAGTACGTAATGAAGATGATATGTTATTCTAATCCATATTTCCCTTCGCGTTTCGCAATGCGGTAGCTATCCCCTTCTTGAATAGCAATCGCTTCCGAAGTACTTACTTCCTTAATTTCGTAATATTTTGTTCCTTCTCTATAATGATTTGAAAAGTTTTCATCATATATTGCTTCTTGATCAGAATATTTAGTTACTTCACCTAACATATCTCCAACATTTTCAGTATATTCGTCACTGACTACATACATATAGTCGTCCCAAACAACAAAATTGTATACCCAATCTGGCGACGAATAAGTCGAACAGCCAATCAGAATTAATACAGAAGTCGAAAGAATCCCCATTAAGCTATTTACTTTAGGCATGGATAATTCCCTCCTTTTAGGTATATGGAGATATATTAACAACTATAGTTCTAAGTTATCAAATCCATTAATTATTTCTAACTCTCCGGCACTGTTTGGAGGTGTGATTTTTTTGTTTAAATACTTCATCAAATCTGCTGTTGTTATTTTTAGTTTTCCCTATTGTATGATATAATCGCTTTACTGACTAACCTAAGCAAGACAAATTGAGCTGTAGCGATGCCGTACGCTACAGCTTTTTTTGTATTCTCCTCCTCAAGAATTGTTACTTTCCAAATACTCCTTGGCTAGTTGCGGATTTTTATATACGGCCATACCAGTTTTCAATTTTTTAAAGCCAATATTTTCATAAAAAGGTTCATTTCCTGTCGTTGCAATTAATTGAATACAAGAAACATCTTCTAATTGGTGAATGATGTCCTCTAAAAGAGTTCTAGCAATCCCTCCTCCTTGGTAATCTTTATGTACTACAACATCATAAATAGCAGCATTAAAGATACCGTCTGAAAGAGCTCTCGCAAAACCTATAATTTTATGATCTTTTACTGCGAAAACTTGGTGTGTACTTGCATTGAAAACTTTTTTATTATGCGTTCGTCATGTTTCATCCAACCTACTGATTGATAAACTTCTTTTAACATTGTTAGCTCGTTTTTCTCTACCTCATATTTAAGTAAAACCATTTTTCATTCCCCCTATTTGGCTTTTCTTTAAGGCTTTGTTAAATAGTATTATTGTTTTTCAGGTATAAAATATGGGAACGTCCGATTTGGACGTTCCCATTCTTATTCCATTAAAGCCCCCTATAATGGAATCACTGTAAAGCTGCGTTTCCCTGGCCAAGCTCCTTGCATTTTACTTAGTAATACAATTTGCCCAATATGATATGCGTCGTGCATTGCTATACTCTTCAGTTCAAGCACTAATGATCTTTCTCCACGGATCTGTCTATTCAAATCTTCTTGTTCCGATTTTGTTAGTATTTTTTCAAGTTCACGATGAACATAAAAGTACTCTTGTTTTATTTCCTTCCAATTTTGAAACGTCACAGTTGGTAATCGAAATGTAGATTCATTATCTTCTGCCTGTGGTGCATTCGCTTTTTCACCAAGAAATAGCATCAGCAGTCTCTTTTTATAGAAAAGCAAATGACAAACTAATTACCAAATGGAATTCATTGCCCCCTCAACTGGTTTCCAAATTGCCTGTTCAAAAGTAATATCCACAAGCAATTTTTCAAGTGGTGGAAACCAGTCTTCTTCATCTAAGCAGCTTGCCCATTGTTGTAACAAAAGTGTCTTTACATCCATTTTCTATTCCCTCCAATTTAATCCCTTTAATAGATATTCCCTTTGGTCAAAATTCATTTTCGGCGTGTTGTAGATAGCTATTAAACTGACCCTTTAACGGGACACTGAGCGTTCTTTATTCAGAAAATTCCGGTAGTCTCAGTTTATCATAAGTTGTGTTAACCGAGAAAGAACAACTGTCTAAAACCATTTTGGTTATCGTAAAGTTCAGTGAATACATATCATTTATAAACCAAACCTCTTGACGAACATTTGTTCTGGTATTAAAATATAAAAAAAGGAGGCTATTTTTTATGCAAAAAACAAACACCATTGAATTAGTACATTTCTCAGAAGAGTATGTGGATATATTGAATGACTTTGAGCTTCCGGAAGAACAAAGTCAATTTACTGCGCTTCCAAAAGAGATTTCTATAGAAATGGTTGGACAATATCCGATTGTTATTTTGAGTGACAGTGTGCCTGTAGGATTTTTTGTCCTGCACGCAACAGAAAGAGTAAAAGAGTACTCTAATAATCCAAATGCTATGCTGCTTACTGCACTATCTATTGACCATAAACAACAAGGAAATGGGTATGCCAAAAAAGGGATGCTGGCACTGCCTGAATTTATTAAAAGAGAATTTAAAGATTGTAATGAAGTTGTTTTAGTCGTTAATCATAAAAATATTCCGGCTCAAAATTTGTATTCAAAAGTTGGCTTTGTCGATAACGGGGAAAGAAGAATGGGACGTATTGGCGAGCAAATTGTTATGAACCTAACCATCTAATAGATTTTCAAAAATCACTCGTCATGACATGGGTGATTTTTTTCTGTTCATAGGGATCATCTTGCGGTAAATAATCGGTGTCTTGTGATGACAATGCCAGTGGTTAAAGCTAAGTTCAACCCCTGTTACTGCACATTTTCCATATTGCGCAATAAATCGACTAATTCGATTATTCACTATTCACTCGAATGATCCTAACCCATCTAAATAGTAACGCTACTACCAATATAGGTATAAACGGAAACAACAATCCGACCATAGCTACCGTATCTCCAGAAAAATCCACTCAATCTCTACTTCTCCCAATCTTACCACCAAAGCAACATGTTTCCTGTTTAACAATTCAACAATATGACCTGAAAATAAAGGAGAGCGCAATTTCATCTCTGGAAATGCCACCGATTGAGGAATATTGTAAACAAGAAAGCTGCAAAATTAAGTAGTTGTAGCATTAAAAGGCCGCCCCGTTATTCCAAGAATGAGTGTTTAGGGAGTTAACTTTTATTCCATTTCAATTAATTTTATTTGATAATCTTCGCTTAACTTAACATTTATCCATTCGTTAGCATTAGAAATATCTATTTTATTGGTTGTATTTGATTCTGTAGTATTTATATATTCGCTATATGATAACGCTAATTCAGCAGTTGAATTCGTTTCAAAAGGTGAAACAACAAACCAGATGACATCTCCTTTGCCAAAAGTACTATTAACTCATAATAACATTTTCGCTAAATACTTCTTTACCATCTACATACGTAATTAAGGTTATATGTTTAATATTTAAAAAGTCACTCATTTCAACTGAAATGCCACCCCCGTTTTGGATAAGATAGATTATTAGTTTATATGAGCTAATTTCATTAAATATATAATTTTGGGTAATTTATATAATTTCAACTCTCCCTCTCCGCAATTCTCCGCACTTGTCTATTTATCTTTATAACTCTCATCATAAGATATCTTAATTGCAATTCATTTTTCAAATACAAAAGGAAAGGTTGTAAAAACTTAAATGAATCTAATAAATGAGATTAACCAAAAAATACAACAAATTATTAAAAATCTGAAACAAGACCAATATAATGATGGTTCGTGGAGATACTGTTTTGAAAGTGGACCAATGACCGATGCAAATATGATTATCCTATTAAGAGTATTAGATTATGATGATGAGAATCTTATAAAGAAACTTGTTGCACGTCTACTTCAGCAACAACAAAATAACGGTACTTGGAAGCTTTATGATGATGAAAAAGGAAATTTATCTGCAACAATTGAAGCATATACAGCTCTTTTATTTTCCGGACATTTGAATAAAGATGATCCTTTGATGAAATTAAGTGAACAATTTATTGTGGAGAATGGAGGACTTGAAAAAAGTCATATTTCTACGAAGTGTTTACTAGCTATTACCAACTTATACCCTTGGCCAAGACTATTTCCTATCCCACTTAGTATCATGAATATACCAAAGTTTCTAACATTTAATTTTTTTCATTTTAGCTCATACGTACAAGCACACTTTCTTCCTATTTTAATATTAGGACACGATAAATTTGTAGTTACTAATAAATGGACGCCTGATTTACAGCATTTATTTTTATCTCAAAAGAAATATAAAGCACTTAAAAAGAAAAAAAGATGGTTTAATTTATTTAAAAAGATATTGCCTACTTATAAAGAATCTACGAGGCTAAAGGCTGAACAACATATATATAATTGCATTGAAAAGGATGGGACATTATATAGTTACTCAAGTTCTACATTTTTTATGATTTATGCACTACTTTCTCTAGGTTATAAAAAATCTTCTCCTATTATTCAAAATGCTATTGGAGGTATTAGATCTTTTTTATACGAAAAAGGAGATGTTCTTCATATTCAAAACTCTCCTTCTACCGTTTGGGACACTGCGCTAATTTCTTATTCCTTACAAGAATCGGGTCTTACCAATAAGGATCCAGCTATCCAATTAGCTTCGAACTTCTTAATGAAATTACAACACAAACACTCTAAAAAAGGATGGGGTTTTTCAGAAAGCAACTCCATTAATCCTGATGTTGATGATACACAAGCGGCTTTAAGGGCACTATCTAATTTTACAGATAGTCATTCTGGATTTCGTATGGCCTGGAATTCGGGAGTTGATTGGTTATTAACTATGCAAAACAATGACGGAGGCTGGGGAGCATTTAAAAAAAATAGTCCTTCATACATTAAATGGTTTTTCCCCATACAGAGTTTTGAAGACACTGCTATAGATCCTTCTGCTGCGGACATCACCGGCAGGACATTGGAATTTCTAGGGAATCATTTAAATTTGACTATGCAGCACCCTCGTGTAATGAACAGTGTAAAATGGCTAATAAAGAATCAAACTAATGATGGTTCATGGTACGGACGTTGGGGGATATCTTACATTTATGGTACATGGGCCGCTGTCACAGGCTTAAAGGCAGTTGGGGTTTCATCTGATCATCCAACTATTCAGAAAGCAACAGATTGGTTGTTAAATATAAGACAATCTGACGGAGGCTGGGGTGAATCATGCCAGAGTGATTTTCATAGAGAATATATTCCTTTACCCTATTCAACACTAGTACAAACTTGTTGGGCGGTTGATGCATTAATTTCTATCTCTGAGTTTCCTACAAAAGAAATCACAGAAGGAATTATTAGAATTTTAGAATGGCAAAATACAGAAACTAGTCGGACCACTTATCCTACAGGTGCAGGTTTACCAGGACACTTTTATATACACTATCACAGCTATCAATACGTATGGCCTTTAGTTACATTGAGCCATTACTTAAAAAAATACAATTAGTTCATTATTGGAGTTTTTTAAAAAAATAGTTAATCTATCTACCCCCCTCCTTTTTCATCTCATATACTATATTGTTCCTATCTTTATTCTGTAATTTACTTTTATTTGAAAGGAGGTTTTTGTCAATGGGCAATATTGATCCTAATTTAATGGGTGTTTTCCGACAAAGAATTAAAAACCCCCATTGTTTCCGTCGTGTATGTGGAGCTCTTAGATCATGCAACTATCATCAGTTGAGAAGTCCCGCAGGTGCATACGGTCTTGTTGATCGTCTATCTGAATGCTGTGAAGTACCTATAACAAGAGCTCAGAGAGATAATGCAGCACACTGGCTTATGAATTGTGGAGTTGATCCTCTAAACACAGCTCACCGAAGAAGGATGTGGGGTATTGTTAGGGGAGGTTTGTGGTAAACCGAAACACTTTATAGCAGGGTAACTAACCATGGTTAGTTGCCTTCTTTTATAATGAGTTGCGAGACACACTCTACATGTGGTGAGTGTATGTGGCAACACAGAGATGTTGGCTGGATTAGTTATATTTGCTCGACTCCAAATCAGTGGAATCGAGCCTAATTTTCTTCATCATATTTGGTTGTTGCTTATTCTAAAGTACTCTAATTTCCAGTATGTTATTTCAAATGAGTTTTCATTTTACTATGCATAATACCAGTTACCTTTCCCATAATTCGTTCATATCACTTTACTCCCTTCTTTTACAGTCTCACTTCGTTAGCTCAATAAATTCAACATAAAATATCTTTATTCATTTTTATAATACAAAAAGAACGAATCCCTTTAATAAGAATTCGTTTTTGATAAATGATTATATTAACTCCATACGTTTATTAGCAAACAGTGCCATGCACTGTTCGGCATTAGTAATAGATATAAAAATATGTCAGTCCCCTGTCATTCTTATTAACTTTGGGCTAACGTCTAAATACGCATTAATGCGCCATTAGGCTTTGGTAAATCTTGATCTGTTATCTGATTCATTTTACAAAAATGTTTAAAAAATTGTTGTGCTAGCTCTCGTTCTGTTGGGTCACTTTTCAACGAAACTATATCAAGTAAAATTTGAGCCATCCATAAATTATCAAAATAACGGTATTTACCTGTATTCCATGTCATTTTGTCAGGGGATTTTTTATCTACATAATATTCCCATAAAAGTAGCTGATCCGATTCCTGTTCTGTAAGTTGGAGTCTGTATTTTGAATGGGCAGGAATATTTCCATCTTCACACAGCTTACCGATAAAATCTTCATTCACCATATAGACACCTAAGATACGTCTGTCTTTTTCAGGCATGCCGGAATCTATTGCTGTTAACAGGACAGCGCTATTTTGGTGCATGCGGATAGGTTTGTTTGGCTTCCCCTTGTTATTACCACTTTTTATTGCTCCTGAAAAAACCTTCCACTCTGAAAAAGAACTATTTTGTTCTTCTGTATCACACCTAAAAACCATTTGTGATTCTGGATGAAGTTTATGATGTTTCATAAGTTTTTCGTGTTCTATGCGAAGTTTCTGGTTTTTTCTTTGTAGTTTTTTTTCTTCTTCCTTCTTCCTTTCTACCTCCTTTCGTTCCATTTCCTTTTTTTGTATTATTTTTTCAAGTGAATTAGCATCACTTTTATCATGTAGTTTTAGATGCTTTCCAAATACATCGGGGAAAACAAACATTTTATTTTCCGATGCGAAATGTATTTCAATAATAGACTCATTATGTTTAACTATACTGCCCATGCCAAAACGCTTATGTGTAACTTTCTTATTGATTAGATTCATTATTCTAGTCCTCCTTATGGAATAAAAACTCGGTTACTATTAGATAGTAAATTAATAATTAAATGCAACTAACTACCTTAAAAGCTCACATAACTGTTTTAATTTTTTCTTCGGCTTAAAAAAGGATATTAAAAAAACGTATCCAAATTCTATCTGCAAAAAAGGACAGCGGAATTCGAAATACGATTTTAAAAAACAATTATAAGACTATTATAACATTTTTTAATAAATTTACAAATTTATTATTGACAGCATATTTTATCATGAGGTAAAATAAAAATTTATTCTATAAATCCCCTTGAAATAAAGGCCTCATAAAAAGTCACGAAACTTCTGGAAAGCCCCTATAAATAGCCACTTAATTTCCATCATATATGCTGAGCATTAGATGTTTTCCAATTAAGTTCCATATAAAAAGACCCAATTCCGCAAAAGTTATTTGTAAGAAAATCAGGGTCTGTATTGAAAATTTTTACTTTTTCAAGTTATATAGTATAGCTTTTGAATTTTCGGAATCGTTTACGAATTACATGTGTACCCCGTATATTATGATAACTCCAACCATGCAACTGCCTCACAATGCGGCGAGTGCTGAGGGTGAACGGAAAATTAATATGATGTAGTAGAATCACTTTACATTTTAAAAAATTATATTTAAATTAATACTCTCTTTCTTCCCTAGCCCTTCTAATTTGTTCATCTTTCTTTATCCCCTCTGATTGTTTAATTTCATATTCTGCCCATTGTCTAATTCTGCTTAATCTATGGTGTAAATATGGTTCCATTTCTGTTTTAAGATTTTCATGATTTTCTATTGCTTCAGAAATATTTATTACTTCAAAAGAATGTCTTCCAGCAATAAACTCGCGGAATAGTCTATCATCCCATTCATCGGTAGAAAGGATCCACTCTGTAAGAGGAGGAACGTAAGATTTATCTACTAGCTGGTGATTCAATATGTCGAGCTAAAGCTCTAGCTGCATCAATCCCATTTTCTTTGACCCACTTTTTAACAATTTCTATTTCAATAGATTCAAATAGACCTCTATAAACATGTAAATAGAAAATATAATTTCTATCATAATAATCGTAATTAAAACTAGTTAATTTAAATATAATAGACTATGCTAAACTATGCTCTAGCATAGTCTCACTTTACTTTTTTAGAAAAAACAAATTATTTATAATAAACCTACTATAAACTTAAATTAGTTGGTCTATTTCAAAAACAATTTTATTAATTTGATAATCCACACCTAGCGTATTTCTCTAAACCTAATCTATTTTCTTTCCAATAATAGTTAAGTTTATTAAAATGCTCACTATTAATACTTGAATTAATAATAAATGATTTCCAATCTAATTTTTTATCAAAAATTTCATTATAATGATTTTGGGCATCAAGCATATATTTTTTTAATACATCTTCAAAATCAATCTCTTTGTATAATTCATTCGCTTGAATTTTTAAATTCGTTTCTAAACATGAAATATTATTAAAAAATCTCATTGAAGAAGGTAGATATATATTTTCTGAAATTTTTTCATAATCATTATTATCTGTTCTAATTATCATACTGAATAAACAAGTTAAAGAATAAATTAACAATCCAATGATTTCATATTTACTTTTACATATTTCTTTTAGCCTAGCATCTGTATTAATAATTTCTACTACTTCTCTAGTTAATTGGCTAATTGCAAAAGCATCAGCATCCATTTCTAGCGTTTGAATTAGAATAGGTTCAGTATTCAAATTATTATTATAAATATTTAATTTATCTATTTTTAATTCTTTATTTAAATACAAGATATGCCCGTTAAAATGATGAGCTATTTCATGTAATATTATAAATTTCGTCGAGAACATACTTAAATATTCCGCGATTATTTTTCTTTTTTCATCCATAGAAGTTCTATACGTATAATTAAATTCGTTAATACCTTCTTCATTTTTGTATCTCAAACTTATCTGTGCTACCTCATTTTGAGTAGTAAAATATTTAGGAAATACATTATGAGTCAACAACTCAGAAAACATATTATATGTTTTAATAATTACCCCCTCTTCTATCCATATATAATCCGTTTCATTTCTCACAAAAGATACTCCATTTATTTCGAAACCAGGGATATATTTAAATTCCAAATTTCTTATTAAATTTTCTTTTTTTAATCTAATCAAATCTTCTTTAACTTGATTAGATATTTCTTTACAATAATTTTCATAAAATTTATATGAGGTTAAATCCGGTAACGCATCTCTGCTATATAAGGAAAACTCAGTAACTCCTAATATTTTATTTAATTTTTCATTTTCATCCATTTAGATGTAACCCCTTTCCTGAAAAGTTTCTATTTCATTAATAAGGCATTCTTCTTTTTTATTTATCCAATTTTCAATATTCTTTTCATTTACTGAATCAAACTGAAAGGCTATATCCTTATTTCCAATAATTTCATAATTAATATAAAACTCTATTACACTTGTACTTTTAACATTTAAATCAGTTAAACGTTTATCTTTGTCTGCTAAAGTATAATATTTCCTTTCAATGGTTGATAGTTGGTTAGGTTCAAAAATTGAAACACCATAACTCATTTTAATTGCTTGTGTATCTATTATAGGTTCTTGCGGTAATCCTATTATACTTCTCAAGAAGTCAATTAAATCGCCTATTTTCATATTAAGTGTAATTGGAATTTTGAATATATTATCTCTCTTATGTATATAAAACCAAGTACTAATACAATTAGTACTCTCACTTAATATTTCTTTAATATTTTCTGAAATAACTAATGAATCTTTAATTTTCTCACAAATATAATTTGATGGGGTATCTATTAATAGTTTAAAATTTTCCTGCACTATATATGGATATTTTTTACACAAACCTATCCAGTATTCTTTATCTTTTACTTCAATGTTCGCATATAAACTTTTCAATGTTGCTTCTTGATTACCTGTTAATTCAGTATTTGCGCAAATAACATACTTTTCCCAACCAAGGCTTTCTTTAATCTGCAAAGCACTCTTTAGTGATTTAACAGAATTTGTAATATTATATATTGAATTTTCTTCTAAACTTTTACATTGATACGCAATTTTCTTTGATTGGTAAAATAAATCCACGCCACTTTCCGGTGGCTTTCTCTTTTTAATATCTTCCGTATTATTTTCTATTTTTATTAATTTTAAACAAAATCTCTCCCATGCATCAGCAAAAGATGAATCTAACTCATCTTTAAAAAAAGGTGGATACAATCTATATTCATTCATAAAAATCCTACTTTCCGTCATTTAATAATATCGTATCTTTTTTATATTGTTTTTCAGAATATAAAATCCAATATATGTTTTTTATATATTATAATAGGTTTATTTTATTAAAATATCAATTAAATTATTGAATTTTAATCCACTTAAAAAAATTTTTTCCTTCCCCTCTTAAAATATTGATTTTCATTGGGTAGAATGTTTTCACTTTTAGCTAAAAGAATTTTTATATTTATTTTAGGAGACTAACATGAAAACAACACACTACTTTGGCAATAAAAATCCATTAACGCTGATCAAACGAACTCTCGAACTGTTGTTTGACTCATATTTTGAAAAGCCTTATGCTGAAAACAAGGTGAATTCTACTACATCTTCTGAGATGTAAAACAATGAAATGTGCAGTTTATGCTCGTATTTCAACGGGCTTTGATAGTCAAAAGACTTCAATTCCAACACAAATTAAGCTCTTTGACAACTTCATGAAAGAAATAGGCTGGGAGCTTTATAAAGTCTATACAGACGTGAAATCTGGCTCTAAATCAGGCCGTACAGGCATCCAAGATTTAATTCAGGATGCAAAAGATAAAAAGTACGATATAGTTCTAGCGAAAGAGTTATCTCGTATTTCAAGGAATGGTGAATTCTCATATGAATTTAAAAATGTTCTATTCAAAAATCAAATTGAGTTAATTGCACTAGATGGAGCAATTAATACCTTTGAAAACAACTCCATGAATTTAGGCCTATTTGCTTACCTTTCAGAAACCGAGGCTGCATATACAAGTCGACGTGTTAAAGCTTCATATGAAGTACGTGCAAAAGCTGGACGGTTCGACGAAGCACCCTACGAATATACACTTAACGATGGGAAATTATTTGTTTCTACTAATGGTACTGCTGAGATTGTACAACGTATTTTTGAGAGTACTCATGAAGCGATTATTGGAAGATTTCGAGTTAGTTCAGCTAATACAGTCACGTAAACGCATTCGCTTACAGCAAAGTACACATCTTTTCACTGGTATACTTATTTGTGGTAATTGCGGTGCTGCTATGCATTTCAAACGAGATTGTTATGTATGTGGTTATCAAAATAAATTTTGAAAAAAGGCATGTCCTGATAACTTTCGTCCTATCGAGACCAAATTAACACAAACAATACTCAACAACTTAAATACGTTTTACTTTTCAAATATCTCAAAAAAATCTTCAGAAATGCTTTTAGATAAACAACTTGAAAAGTTACAGGCTAAGCCTAGTAATGAGATTGAAAAATATCAAAATCAGCTGACTAGCCTTCGTACAAAGAAACAAAAGGCTCTTGATAAGCTGTTTTGAAGATAAAATTGATCAAGACGCTTATGACGACTTATTAGCCCTTAAACCCTCAAATTGAACAACTTGTAGGGCAACTTAACTAACTATGAAGAAACTAATACTACTGTAAATGTTGCAGAACTAAAAGCTCATATTCTACAGCAACTTAACCCAAATCAACTTATAAATGAACTAACGCCATCTTTATTAGCTCGGTTCATTCATAAAATAATAGTAAAGGCAGACGGTTTAGAAGTGCATTATCGCACTTCTAAACCGTCTGCTTTTTTTGTTTCAACGAATAGTAAATTAGAAATTCCAAAGACACATCCTAATAAATCATACGTTGAAAAGCACGCTTAATGTAGAATTAGTCAACTAATTCAAGCCACGCAACAGCCTCACAATGTACGGAGTATATGAACAGCACATGAGATGTTTATGGGTATATCTACTTCTCAAATGCCTATGTATGCATGATTATAACATTAGGTAACCCGAAGATTCTCGCAGAATTTTCGGGTTATCTATCCACTTGTTACAATTATATAATCTAACCACAGAACACCTTCATTGTTACGATGGATGGTGGTTTTAACTTTTTATTATGATATGAAGTTAGCTACTACCAAAGCCGCGGCACAATAAATATCTACTGGTATCCATAAGAGCCAACCTATCATCCAGTTTAATTTTATATATACATTAGATGGTATGATTTTCACAATCCTACTTGGTGAAGATCGTAGGGCTCCTAAAGTTGTGATGGATTATTATATTTTGAGCAGGAAGAAAAACAAAAAAGATATTATGAAGAATTTAAAGATGACTCAACCGACACATAAAAAATGAAGTTATCCATCATTCAACAAGAAATCGGTAATAGAGAAGCGTTTGAAAAAATGATTGAGGAATATGATGAAATTGAAGTCGTTCTCCAGAAAGTCCATATTATTATGAAGGTTAAAAAAGCACAGAGAGTTCTGTGCTTTTAATGTTATAAGCTGTTTTCTTTATTCCTCAATCTGAACGTTAGCTGAATAAATTGGTTATATAATTTCCGTTGAAAAATAAGATTAAGTCTCCTATTGCCCCAATACAAAAAAATATAAAATAATAACTTGCAATTGTCACCTTTTTGTTAAATAGTTCCTGGAGTGCTTGAATAAACAACTCATCAAACTTAAACCAACTTAATATCCAACCAGTTAAAAGAAAACTTATAATTATCATTTCCTTTTTCTGCCCCCTGTTATATGAACCTTTTAGTAAATACATCTTTTCTGTTTATTGATTTCTTAAATCTTTTGCACAACAACAGCTTTTGAAAACGGAAATGTATAAAAAAATTTCTTTATTTCAACGCGATTGGAAACTGAATTCAATATTTGATTGTATTCAGCAATTTTACTGAAATCAGAAATGACTAATCGACCATTTGTGCTTAAAACTCGCCACATTTCAAGAATCGCCTTCCTTCTTCCTTCTACCCAAAAAAGGGATGCTCGCACTGCCTGAATTTATTAAAAGAAAATTTAAAGATTGTAATGTAATTGTTTTAGTCGTTAATCATAAAAATATTCCGGCTCAAAATTTGTATTTAAAAGTTGGCTTTGTCGATAACAGGGAAAGAAGAATGGCACGTATTGGCGAGCAAATTGTTATGAACCTAAACCTTTAATAGATTTTCAAAAATCACTCTTCATGACATGGGTGATTTTTTTGTTCTCCCCTTTTCTAAAATCTAATGACAACTTGTAATCCCCTTTTTGGTGTCCTGATTAATAGATTGATTTATTCCGTTCCATTGCCAATAGTTGAGTCTCTTTATTTAGTTAACATAATATTTTTATATAATGCAAAGATTGTTCCTAGCTCTTATTTTGCAAGACACATATGGTAACTCTCATCAAATGAAAACATAAAAATAGGAAAAGAAAACAATTTGTCTTTCTTTTCCTGTTTCATTTTAAGTTTTATGGTCTACCCCGATGCATGTAATGTTGTGTGGCATTTCCTGCATTAAATTGCTCAGTAATATATTGAACAGCGTCTTGTAGAGCTAATTTACTGTTACACGTGAAAACATCTATTGTCGCATAGCCGTACTCTGGCCACGTATGAATCGTTAAATGTGATTCTTGAATAATGACTACACCGCTAACCCCGTAAGGTGAAAAATGATGGAAATGTTCGGTTACAATCGTTGCCTTTGCTTTATGAGCGGCTTGACACATAATCTTTTTAATTTGTTGTACGTCATTGAGCAATGCATCATTGCAATCGTGCAATTCTAATAAAATATGATGCCCTAATGCATGCTGGGATTGTGATTTTTCTACTGTTCTCTTAATTTGTGAAAACTTGTTATTTTTGCAATTCGGGCAACCACTGTCTTGAAGCTGAGCAATCGTGCTGTATGGATAGCCAGCTCCGACTGTAAGTGCGTGCTGACAATGGATACACTGATATACGACGGATTTCCGCTCAATTTCTCCTGTGTAAATTGGTCGCGTAAATCTACGCTGGTTAGGAACGTAGGAAGTCATTTGTTCTGTTGTTTGTAATACGAATAATTGGCTTGTAGCGCCTAAAATCTGCGCACCTTCATAAGTGTTTATCTCGTATTGAATACTGTCAATCACGAAGCCCATAGCATGTAAGCTTTGCTGTAATTGCCACTGCTTTTGATAGCTACGTTTAGCGTAGGAAAAAAACACATGTCGCATTGCTTCTGGCTTTAATGCGTTAATCGCACGTGATAAAAAAAGCTGTGCGCCAATCAAGGTATACGGTGTATCTGTATATACGCAATCAAACTGGTGAGCGTATGTTTTAGGCAAAGGCTCCTGAACGTTATAATAATCTGTTTTAATCGGAAGCTCATAGTCTTTAGCTATTTTGCTAATCGTACATAAAATTCGTCTATCAATATCTAACACAACAATTTTAGTTGTAGAATTTGGAGCGATTTTCTTTAGTAAAAACGCTAATGCAATACTGATGAAATCATCATCGCCTAAACACAAAATGCGCTTATTAAGTAGCATCGTATAGTCTAGTGCGAGCAATGCACGTTTTAAGGCTGTCTCAACTGTACATTTTGCTTGATCAATTGCCACGTCAGCTGTAGGTCTAGCATCATAAATAGTACTTAATTCGCTTATATTTTGTGTAATCCATTCCGTACGAAATACATCATCTGTCGTTAATTGAAGGTAAAGTTTAGCATCAGCACCTGAGAGTTGAAAATATTGCGAAATAGCGAGCTGGCCTTTTTTCGTTAAGCTATGTTTACCCCAACCTTGTTTGGCAAATTCTTTCTTCATTGCTGAAACGATAGGTATTGGTAAGTCTGTCGTATGAGCTAAAGATTTAGTTGTGCAATTTTTATGGAAATATAAAGCAAGTAGAGCTTTTTCTAGTGTGTGATAATGTTCTTCAAGCTGCATATCAGCTGTAATTTGTTGTAATTGTTTTTGCATTGTAGATTCGTCCTCTCAATTTTAATAAGTAAAAAATTAAAATTGTCTAAATCAACGAATAGAAAAAGCGCGACTAAAACTAGTCGCGCTAAATGTTTATGCGAAGCCAACTAATTCTAATCTTGCTTTTTTTGCACAACAAATAACACCCCTAAATAGGTGGTTTGTTCGACAAAATAAGCTATAACGTTGATTCAGATTAGAATTCTACAATTAACAAAAAGTTCACCCTTTAATAAAATAGTATTTTTACTATATAATAGATATAAAAATTTCGCAAGTTTTAGTAAATCATCGCTTTTATAGTGTAATATTTCCTGGAAAATGCATAGAATTTGTAATATGGTTTGATTTTACAGTAACCAATCTAAATGAGGGTTTCATTAAAGTGTATTAGTATGGAGGGAACAATAAAAGTTAGAAAGGAGTTAATAAGATGAGAGATATTAGAGTTTATCATGTAGATGCATTTACAACAGAAAAATTTGGAGGTAATATAGCTGGCGTCGTGCTAGATGCTGAAAAATTATCCGAAAATGAGATGCAAAGTATCGCAAAAGAACTAAATTTATCAGAGTCTGTATTTTTACTACCTTCAAATAATGAAGATATAGATTATAAAGTAAAATATTTCACTCCCACTGAAGAAATCAACTTTTGCGGTCATGCAACTGTTGGGTTAACATGGCTTTTGGCGACTGAGTTTGGTCTTGCTGAGAAAAAGGAAGGTATAGCGCTAGAAACGAATATTGGTAGAGTACCTGTTGTATGGCATAAGGAGAATGGAAAAGTTATTAATGTGGAAATGACGCAGGTAACGCCAAAAACACAAGATATCGATATTGACCTTACGGAGCTTAGTCGACTAATCGGCGTCAATTCCAAAAGCATTGATTTAACTTATCCAATCAAACTAGCGAATACTGGTGTCTGGCATTTACTCGTTCCAATAAAAGATCAAATCGATATCGACAATGCAGTGCCAGACTTAGCAGCGTTAGCGAAACATAATAAAGAACATAATATCAGTACGACACATCTTTATACTTTTACTAATTTGAAAGAATATGAACTCTATACAAGAGATTTTGCACCAGGGATTGGCATACCTGAAGATCCTGTAACTGGTGCAGCAAATGGTGCATTAGCGGGCTTCTTCTATTTAGAAGGCGTTATTCCTCAAGGTGACATAACACATCTTAAAATCGCTCAAGGAGATGCGATAGGAAGACCTGGAACGCTTTATGTGACTGTTATTCCGAATGAATTAAAACCAGTCATCAAAGTTGCAGGAGCAGCTACCATCACAATTCGAGGTATTTTAACTATCTAAACACATCAGTTTGAATTTGAGAATACAAAGCTAATCCTCACTTTAATAGAACTATGTTCAAACTATCGCTAAACTAATTAAAAGTGTGATCAGAGTACCCTATTTCTTTGAGTTCTTATAAAATCGAATTACCAATATTTTGAGCATTATTTTTTAATTTTTGTAAATAATAATCTAATTGATTCTCTTTAAAATTCATTTCTGCCATAAATACACTTAATACCGCTACTGTCGCATCATTTGACGCATTAATAATCGGAACCGAGATACCAATAGCTCCTTGCATTGTTCCTATGTGTACTAATTTTTACTAAGAAGAATGTATGTGCCTTTTATCGGTACAACTAAAAAAAGCTACCCCTGGCTATTTTCTATAGCTTTAGGATTGCCTTTTTTAGTTAGTCGAATCTCGTTGAATTAATATCGGCTTAAAGCGATATAATTTTTGATCATTGGCTATATGTTCTTTTTTGATTTTTGCTAAGAGAAGTGAAGCCGATTTTTGAGCCATTGGTAGAATAGGTTGTTCCAATGTTGTGATAGAAGGATTTATAAATTTTGCATATGGCACATCATCAACCGCTATCACTTGTATATCGTTAGGTACGTGCAAATTTCGCTTTTTTATATAGATCATTAATTCTTGAAAAATACGATCATTCGCCGCAATTATTCCTTTAGGTGGTTGTTCCAATGCAAATAATTGATTGAAAATCTCTTCCATTTCAGCAGGCTCGCCATTTTTTATATAGCGTTCATCAATAAAGAGGTTTCTATTTCTTAAAGCTTGTCGAAATCCTTCTAAACGTTCGACACGAGGAGTAATCGGTAATGTTAAAGATGTTGTTACAATGGCCAATGGTTGTTTTCGAAACATCTCAACTGCCATATCCATTGCAGAAAAATTATCAAGCAGAACAGCAGGAATGTCTACTCCTTCTAGAAAACGGTCGATAAAAACGATTGGCATTGCTTGTTGATGAAGTCTTACATACAGATTCTTATTCTCTCCTGTTGGGAAAACAATCAAGCCATCTACTTGTTTTTCAAGTAAAGTTTCGATATGTTTTTTCTCTTTTTTTGGATTATCCGCAGAGTTACAGACAATCATATGGAAGCCTTCTTTATCAAACTTTGCTTCAAGTGCATTAATAATTTTTGTAGAAAAATCATGGATAATATTCGCTACAATAATACCAATAGTAAAGGTGGTTTTCTGTTTTAAACTACGAGCCATCAAGTTAGGACGATATTGCAATGCTTCAATAGCTTCTTCAATTTTTTTACGCGTTTCTACACTCATATATTCATATCGCTTATTCATATATTGCGATACGGTGCTATTGGAAACATTTGCATATTGCGCAACATCGGCAATTGTTGTTTTTTTCACTAAAATCAATCTCCTACCTATAAATATGAAAACTCTCCTTGGTATTATGTAGCATAACATATTTTATTAGTTTAATTAACTATTCAAATATTTATACACTTGTTCGGGTAAATCAATACCCTTTTCTATTGTATCTGCACTACGTTTTTGTTCAATCTCACCAGGAACAAGTACTTGGTCAAAATTTGGTGCCGTTGGAGCATCATGTAATTCATGAATCATTTGTGAGACACTTGCCTTGAATTGGTTAACATCACCAAAAATATTTGGATCTAATACATATAAATATTGTCCTAGATTACGTTTTTGTTCGTAATCACCATACATTTTTGAAATGTGCGGACCAAAAGCTGCACTTGCTAAAATTCCAGAGAGTACGTCTACTACTAGTGCCATACCATATCCTTTTGGTCCTGCAAACGGTGTTAAAGATTTTACTTGATGAGGGTCTGTGGTTGGTGTCCCTTGTGCGTCAACTCCCCATGTATTCGGAATCGTCTCACCTTTTTCACGTGCATATAAAATTTTTCCAAGTGCTACATTGCTTGTTGCCATGTCCAGAATGATTGCCTTTTCGTCAGTTGGAAAACCGAAAGCTATTGGATTTGTTCCAAAATACGGCTCCTTTCCACCAAAAGGTACAACAGCTGAGTCTGTTTGAGAGCACATAATAGCAATTAAATTTTCACTTGTTGCTTGTTCAAGGAAATAGCCGAGCGCCCCACAATGGCTACTTTCTTGAATAATGGTTGTACATGAGCCATGTTCTCTAGCTATTTTAATCGTTTCATCCATTGCTTCTTTACAAATGACATGCCCGAAACCATTATCCCCTTTATAAATAAGATGATTTGTGCCCCGTTTTTCGACTGAAAAATTAGGATTTTTCGTAATTCCGCCTGCTTTCAAACGTGTTATATAATGCTCCACACGCATTACACCATGAGAACTTACACCACGTAAATCTGCATAAATCAAAACATCTGCTACTTGTGCAGCTGTTTCTGTGTCAACACCTTGAACTGTAAACTTTTGGACAACTAATTTTTTTAATGCCGGTACGGAAATATTCATTAAAATCCTCCTCATTACTTAAAATAGATTTGTGCTTTATTCGTGTTGTATTGTTTTGTCTCAAAGTAAGAAATCGCTTCATCAAATGCGATTTTTTTCGTTACATAGCCTTTCTTTATGTCTCCTGATTGCATATAGTCCATGACTGTCTTAAAATCTTCTAATGTTGCATTACGACTACTTTTTAATGTTAACTCTTTTGAATGAAATTCAGGATCGTTAAATGTAATCGTCTTCTTCATTAAGCCAATAAACACTAATGTTCCGCTATTTTCTACGTACTGGAACGAAGATTCCATTGATTGTTGATTGCCTGTTGCATCAAATACAACTGTTGGCAATTCACCATTAAATTTTTCATGAAGCTGAGCCATTACTTCATTATTTACAACAATCACGTCATCCGCTTTCGACCATCCCTGACCTTCTTTTAAACGTTCCTCATTCAAGTCCATTAAAATCGTTTTTGCTCCACGTAATTTAGCAAAGCGTGCCGCTCCTAACCCGATTGGACCTGCACCAATAACAAGTACCGTATCATTCTCTGTTAGCTCTGAACGACGTACTGCGTGAGCACCGATAGCTATAGGTTCAACAATGGCTAATTGATCGCCTGACACTGCGTTATTAGTAATCACAATACTTTCATCGACTACGATATACTCACCCATACCACCATCCATATGTACGCCTAATACTTTCAGTGATTTACAGCAGTTCGTTTGACCTCGACGACATGCAACACACTCGCCACAATAGATGTACGGAATAACTGTTGCTCGATCCCCTACTTGAATATCTTTAACTGCTTCTCCGACTTCTTCCACAATAGCTGCCAGTTCATGGCCTAAAACACGTGGGTAGCTAAAGAATGGCTGTTCACCTGCAAAAGCATGTGTATCTGTTCCACATATGCCAATATGTGTGATCTTTAATAGAACATCATGTCCTTTTTCAATACTTGGCTTGTCTACCTCATGTTGTATCATTTGAAACGGTTCATTAATTATCAATTGTCGCATGCTATTTCCTCCAATAATCTATTGATTGTTGATAATTGTTTAATAACCTCTATTGCATCACATTGGAAATATTGCTCGATAAATTGTTGCATTTTCTCTGCTTGTCCTTGCTCAAATTGTTCATGAATATCTGTCAATTTTTCAATAACATCATCTGATTCACGCATGGAAAAACGTGTTGGATTCATTGCAAATATACCTATTGCTAAAGCTTGATAATATATTTCCGTTTCAGCATATGGTGCAATACGTGCTTGCCACTTTGATAACTCATTTAATTGAATGTCATATAAGTGATGCTCGATAAATGGATTTAAAAAACGTTCAAAAACATCTTGCTGATAGTCTTCATCTACTTGGAATCGTTGTGTAAAATCATTTGTTACTTTTTCAATAAAGGCTCGAATACCCGCATTAGAAAATGCTTCTCTCACAGTTTTATAGTTATAAATCTTGCCAAATGCAGAAAGTAAAATGTGACTACCATTTAAAATGGCGACCTTGCGTTTGCGATACATGTCTAAATCACCAAAGATAAAAGGTAATTCAAGACTTGTTGGCCAATGTTTAAAAGGTTCTATCTGATCAATCACAAATAAAAAATAGGGTTCACAAACTGTATATAAGGCATCTTTACCCTTATAATCTAGCGGATAACCCGTTACGATACGGTCTACTAGTGTATTACAAAAGGCTAAAGTAGCAAGCCATTCAAGAAATGCTGTAGGGAAAGCCCAGTCCTTGGCATGTTGCAGACATATATTTTTTAATGCTTTACCATTTTGTTCAATCAATTCAAGTGGTACGATGGCCAATTGTTTTTCACCTTGAAAATGATCGTAATAATGTTTTAGGAATACCGTTAATTTTGCTGCATAGCTTGTTGGACAGGCAGTAGGATAAGGGATATTCTCGTAATAAATTCCTGCCTCAGTCGTATTAGAAACAATCATTTCTAGTGTTTCCGATTGTGCATATTGTAAGAATCCATGCCAGTTTTTATATGGATTAATGGTATCTTGAATAGCTTTAACGATAGTTTCTTCTTCTACAACCTCACCATCTTTTAACCCACGTTCCTTCACTGTAAATTGCAACTGTTGTTCTTCTAACTGCTTTACCGTTTTTCCTCTTTCTGTTGCAGCGACTGAAACGATGCTAAAAGGGACTTGTAGTTTTTCAACTGCCAAGTCAAAAAAGCCTCTCATAAAATTTCCGTCACCTATTTGCATAATTTTAATAGGATGCTTCATCTTATTTCTCTCCTACATCGTAACGCCATCTTTAAAAATAGCGATTTCTTTAAATCCATATTTTTCATTATTCGTTTGTACTTCTCCTGAAGCTAGCGCTAAAATATAATCCATAAATTCATCGACTAATACATCTATCGGTTTACCTTCCACTAATTGCCCTGCGTTAAAGTCAATCCAATTTTTTTTGCGTTCATAAAGTGGTGTATTTGTTGAAATTTTGACTGTTGGTGTTGGCCCTCCAAATGGCGTTCCCCTCCCTGTTGAGAAAAGAACAATTTGGCAACCTGTTGAGGCAAGAGCCGTTGTTGATACTAGATCATTACCTGGGCCATTTAGTAAATGTAGCCCCTTTGTTGACATACGGTCGCCATAATCAAGCACTTCTTTTACTTCTTGGAATCCCCCTTTTTGAATACAGCCAAGTGATTTTTCTTCCAATGTTGTAATACCACCTTCTTTGTTTCCTGGAGATGGGTTTTCATAGACAGGTTGGTTATATTTAATAAAATACTGTTTAAAGTCATTTACTAAATGCACGATATCCTCAAAAACAGATGCATCTTTTGCACGTTCCATTAAAATCTGTTCAGCACCAAACATTTCTGGAACTTCCGTCAACACTGTTGCTCCACCCGCCGAAATCAACTGGTCAGAAAATACTCCAATCATTGGATTAGCTGTAATGCCAGAGAAACCATCACTACCGCCACATTTCAATCCGATTTTCAACTCCGAAATGGATAACTCTTGTCGTTCAAATGTCGTCGCATATTCAAATGCTTTTTCAAGCAATCGTTGACCCTCTTCCATTTCATCTGCCGACTCTTGAATATTTAAAAACGCTACGCGATGTTCATCATAATGACCGATTGTTTTCTTAAACAAATCAATATAATTATTCTCACACCCTAGCCCTAATACAATGACTGCCCCTGCATTTGGGTGGTGAATTAAATTAGCTAAGATTTTTTGTGTATACTTTAAATCATCGCCGAGTTGAGAACAACCATATGGATGAGCAAAATGTTGTACTCCGTCAAAATTGTCAGCGTTCAATAATTGATTGCCTAGCTTTGCCAAGTTTTCAGCTACTTTGTTAATGCACCCGACCGTATTAATAAGCCAGATTTCATTTCGTACACCGACCTGTCCATCTTTTCTACGATAGCCCTTAAACGTGCGTTGTGCGTGACGAGGTTTAGCTACGGAATGTGTTTTCGGTTTAAATTCATAGCTTAATTCACCCGATAAATTGGTTTTCATATTATGTGAGTGAACCCAACTACCTGCTGGAATTTCTTCTGTTGCATGACCGATTGGGAACCCGTATTTCATGATATGTTCATCATTAGAAAGAGTAGTGATGGCAATCTTATGCCCACGTCGTACTTGTTGCTGTAAAGTTATTTCTGTCCCATCCAATGGAAATAAAAAGCCTTGAGGAAGATCACTCAAGGCTATGGCAACATTGTCCATCGGATGAATTTTAATAACTGATTGATTGTTCATTTTAATCCACCCTTTCTATTTCTAAGCTATTTCTTTA
The DNA here is from genome assembly GCF_050280425.1 of Lysinibacillus sp. NPDC093190. NCBI lineage: Bacteria > Bacillati > Bacillota > Bacilli > Caryophanales > Bacillaceae > Lysinibacillus > Lysinibacillus sp. NPDC093190. Next base: position 171,216 of record NZ_JBNNVG010000002.1, read on the forward strand.
TGAACGATTGGCTTAACGAATTTAATAACTGCTAATGAAGCGATGACTGCTAAACCACCTGCAAGTAAGAATGCTGCAGAGAACGTTCCTGTTTTATCTACTAGGAAACCTGTTAAAGTTGGCCCAATAATACCAGCTGTGTTTGCCAGGAAATGCATAAAGCCACCAACAGATCCAACATATTTTGATTCCACAACGTCATTAATAATTGCCCAGTAAATAGCACCTGTTAAATATAAGAAGAAAACAGAGGTAGCAACAAGCGCAACAGCACTAACTGTTGTTGTTACAATACCTGCACAGCCAATGGATACAGCTGCTAAGAATAAACATGTAACTAGCACGACTTTACGAGAGAATAAAACACCCTTACTCATAAAGCGTTTATAAATGAAATCCGATACAATTCCACTCAATGCTAAGCCTAAGAATCCTAAAATCCACGGAATAACAGTGACGATACTCATATCTTTAACGTCCATACCACGAGCGTCTACTAAATAGCTTGGGAACCAAGTTAAGAAAAAGAATAGGATATAGTTATAGGCAAAAAACGCAAAGGCCGTAAATAATACTGTTGATTGTTTTAAATAGTAAGATAGTCCACGACTATGATTAATATCATCTGCTGCCATTTCTAAGTTGGCTATTGGTTCTTTAATGTCCACGTTTTTCGGTTTTTCTTTTACTACTTTAAACCATACAACTGCCCAAATAAATCCGAGGATCATAATCGCAATAAATGAATATTTCCAGCCATATGCTAATGCAATATAACCAACAATTGGACCTGCAATGGCTCCACCAAGTGGCGTACCACTATTGGCTAGCCCTACTACAGATGCACGTTTATCTGCCGGAAACCAGTTATTCACCATTTTATTAATGGTTGATGATAATGGCCCTTCCGCCATACCAAAGACGATACGAACAATAATCAATGAAGCGAATCCAACGACTAATACCATTGCTCCACTGAATAAAGACCATACAATCATCGCTACAAATAGGGTTAACTTTGCACCAAATCTATCGGATGCCATCCCACCTAAAAAATTAAATATCGCATATCCAACAGAGAAACTACTAAAGATAATTCCTAATTGTGTCGAAGTTAGATGAATATCTGCTTGAATAAATGGTGCCGCAATCGATAATGCCGAACGGTCTAAATAGTTAATGACACCAGCTAAAAACAACATAATAATAACAACAGTTTTGCCATCCCCAAAAATACCTTGTTGTTTCATATATTTCACCCCTAATATTTGAAATAATTTCTCTTCGTTAAACCCCTGAGTAGGCCATAAATCCACCATCTACAGGAATCGTTACACCAGTGACGAATGCTGAGTATGTATCATCAGCTAAAAATAATAATGTTCCTAATAAATCTTTTGGTTTTCCAAAACGTTTTTGTGGTGTAGCTGTAATGATTTTTTCTGAACGTGCTGTTAATGAGCCATCTTCTGTAAGCAACAGATTCCGGTTTTGTTCGGTAATAAAAAATCCAGGTGCAATAGCATTAACACGTAAACCCGCTTCTGCAAAATGAACAGCCATCCATTGTGTAAAGTTATTAATCGCTGCCTTTGCCGCACTATATGCAGGCACTTTTGTCATAGGTGCATAGGAACTCATGGATGAAATATTAATAATCGTCCCCTTCGTTTTCAGCAATGCTTCACCAAAAACTTGGACGGCTAAAAATGTTCCTGTAAAATTATTCGAGAATACGCTTTCAAAACCGCTTGGCGTTAATTCAAAGAAATTTGGTGTAATAGATTCTTCTTTATATACTTCATCAGCAGTAATGGCATCTGGATGATTGCCCCCCGCTCCATTAATAAGCACATCAATTTGACCATATTGCTGTAAAATTGCTTGTCTTGCTGCTATTAATGACTCCTTATTCAAAACATCAACGGGAAAATTAATCGCTTCTCCACCATTTTCTTTAATCGATTGGACGACTGCTTCTCCTTTTTGGGCTGTACGATTTAAAATAGCAACTCGCATTCCTTGCTTTGCTAACTCCTTTGCCATCTCAGAACAAAGAACACCACTACCACCTGTCACAACAGCTACTTTATTTTGTAATGCTTCATGCACCTTACTCACCTACTTTTAAAATGACTTTGCGTACTTCGTTTGGATTTTTCTCGATAAATTGAAAAGCTTCTTTTGCTTCATATAATGAGAAAGTATGTGAAATTAAACCTTGTTGCTGTAGCTTTCCAGCATCGACAAGCTTTACTACGTTTTCAAATTGGAACGTTTGCAAACGTGATCCTTTTATCGACAATTCCTTTTTCGTAATGGGCAGTGGGGCGAGTTCAATTGCTTCTTCCGCAAAACTAAGTACAACCACTCTTCCAGCAACTGAAGCTGCATCAATAGATTGTTTAAATGTTAGCGGAATACATACCGCATCAATTGATACATTGACACCTTCTCCATCTGTCCATCTACCAACAGCTTCTAATAAATCTTGTTCTTTCACATTTATAACTTCATCTGCACCAAGTTCTTTTGCATAAGAAAGTTTAGAGGCATCTAAATCAGAGATCATAACACGAGCATCCATTAATTTAGCCATCTTTAAAATACAGATGCCAATCGGTCCTGCTCCTTGAATTAATAGCGTCTCACCAGCTTGCAATTCACCGCGGTATACTGCTTGTGCACCAATTGTATACGGCTCGATTAAAACTGCCTCTTCAAGAGATGTGTGGTCTGCTACTTTATGTAGTTGCTTTTCAGAAACAACAAAACGCTCACGCATACCGCCATCTTCATGCACACCAAAAACAGATAATTTTTCGCAGACATTTGGTTGTCCTTTGCGGCAAGCATAACATTCACCACAATAACGGATTGGTTCGACAACGACTTTGTCGCCAATTTTTAATCCTTGAACCCCTTGGCCAATGTCTAACACACGTCCAACAACTTCATGCCCTGGTACACGAGGTAAAGTCGCTAATGGATTCGAGCCGTGATAAATATGCATATCAGAGCCGCAAATGCCAACATATTCTGTTTGGACAAGGACATCTGATTGCTTTGTTATCACTGGTTCTGCTACATCAATTAAAGCCATTTCAAAAGGTTTGTTTACTTGTAATGCTTTCATACACTTCACCTATTTCTTTAGATTTTCATAAGCATCCCAAAGACCGTTTAAATACATAATGCCAAGTGCTCGGTCATATAAGCCGTAACCTGGACGACACTGTTCTCCCCAAATATGACGACCATGATCTGGACGTACATAGCCTTCAAAGTTTTGCTCATTTAATGTACGCACAATATTTTTAATATCTATTGAACCATCCGATGTAAAATGTGAAGTTTCAAAGAAACTACCATTCTCCGAAATTTTTACATTTCTAATATGGGCGAACGGAGCACGGTATGCATATTTTCCAGCAATAGCTACCATATCATTTTGTGGGTCCGCACCCATTGAACCTGAGCAGAACGTAAAACCATTAGCCATTGAATCTGAAATTCTGATTAATTTTTCATAGCTTTCTGCTCCCGTAATAATTCTTGGCAAACCAAAGATTGAATACGGTGGATCATCCGGGTGAATCGCCATTTGAATACCTGATTCTTCTGCTACTGGTAAAATTGCTTGTAAGAAGTAAGCTAAGTTCTCCCAAAGTTTGATTTCATCTACTTCTTTGTACTGCTCGAATAATTCTGAAAGTCGAGCTAATCGTTCTGGTTCCCATCCTGGAAGCGTTAAATCCGAAGAAGCACTTACTTCATTCACAAGTTCTTGAGGATCTAAATTCATTACTTTTTCCTTATCGAAATAAAGGGCCGTTGAGCCATCTTCTAATGGATGGAATAAGTCTGTACGCGTCCAATCGAATACTGGCATGAAATTATAACAAATTACTTTCACACCAACCTCACCAAGATTACGAATCGATTGCTTATAGTTCTCTATATATTTATCACGAGTCTGCAGTCCTAATTTAATATCTTCATGTACGTTAACACTTTCCACAACATCTGTATGGAATCCGAAAGATTGAATATAATTAATTTCATTTTGAATGGCTTCTTTTGTCCATACTTCTCCGGCTGGTAGGTGATGTAAAGCCCATACAATTCCTTTCACATTCGGAATTTGCTTCACATCTTCCAATGTCACTGTATCATTGCCACGACCATACCATCTAAACGTCATATTCATATTAATTACCTCCTAGTTTGATAAATTTTCTATATATGCCTTTGCACGTTCAACAACGCCTGCATAACCATCTTTTGCATATGCTTTATTTAAATCACTACCAATACCAACCGCGATCGCCCCCGCTTCTAACCATTCGTTCATATTAGCTAAACCAACACCGCCTGTAGGCATAATCGTTACATGTGGTAATGGCCCTTTAACGGTCTTAATAAAGTTTGGTTCAAATTGATTTCCCGGGAATAATTTAATAATGTCACTTCCACCTTCAAGAGCTGTCACCATCTCTGTAATCGTCATACAACCTGGTAAATACGGTATGCTATAGCGATTACAAATCGTTGCAATGGCAGCATTGTAGCTTGGACTAACAACAAACTTTGCACCGTTTAAAATCGCGTGGCGCGCAGTCTCAACATCCAATACCGTCCCAGCACCAATTAATGCATCACAATTACGTAATGCTTTAAATGTTTCTTCTACAAAAGGCGTAGTATACGTTATTTCAATTGCTCGAATGCCACCTGTAATTGCACCTTTTGAAATTTCTGTCGCTTCTTCAGGTGAATTTCCTCGAACAACAGCTACAACTTTTGCATTTGATAACGCTTTCAAAATTTCGATTTTTTGCATTCCTGACAACTCCTAACGCTCAATTAGTTTTTCATCGCCAATAAATTGCTTTAATTCTCGTAATGACGGAAGCCCCTCATTATCTCCTTTAATCGTTGCCACAAGTGCACCCGCACCATTTGCCAAACGCAGCCGTTCCGGAATATCATAACCATTTAAATAGCTATATACATAAGCTGAGTCAAACGCATCTCCCGCTCCAACGGTATCGATCGCATGAATGGAGAATGCTTCTTGATCATACTGTTCAGTAGTTGTATAAACTGAGGCTCCATGTTCGCCTTTTTTAATAATAATTTCACCTATTTTGTAACTCTCTTGAACGTCTTTGACTGTACGCCCTTCAAATAAAAGTTCAAATTCGTCCTGTCCTGCTAGAAGGAGATTGATTGATGGGTATACTTTTTCGTATACTGCACGGGCATCTTCTATAGTCCATAACTTTAATCGTAAATTCGGATCAAAGGATATAGGAATATTTTTTGCTTGTGCTAAACCAATCAATTTCAATGCAACATTAATGTTATGTTCACACACTGCTAAATACACACCGCTAATATGTAATAAATCCACATCATCCAGTACTGACTCATCTAAACGATCTTCTGTTAACTCAAGTAAAGGTGATGGATTGCGGTAATAAAACGATTTACCTGCACCGCCTTCTCTAATTTCCTTGAAGTAAATAGAAGTTGGTATATATGGTGTTTGTATTACATGTGATACATCAATCCCTTCACCACGGGCAAAGTTGTAAATCAACTTGCCAAATTCATCGTCTCCAATACAACTAATCCATTTTGCTTCCATATCTAAACGTGTAATACCTATCGCAAAATTTAATTCTGCACCACCCACCGCTCGCTCAAAAGAAGGAACGAATCGTAGAGGACCTGTTTTAGACGGATTAAAAACGACCATTGCATCACCAATCGTTGCAATTCGTTTATTTCTCAATTTTTTCATTCCCTTCTTTAATAAAACGTTTTAGTAAAACGTTTTATTAATACTATCACGAAATTTTTCGTGTTGCAACAATAATCTGATTTTTAAGATTATTAGAATGAACTATCGTTTCTTCAAAAGTGGATGTAATCTTCTAGAACTTAATAGAAAAGCTGTTAGGTACGATTTTATTTCTCTTTTTTGAATCATGAATAAACACTACAAACAAATAGTAACTATATGTATTCATGTTTAAATACAAATAAGCTATAAAGAAAAATCTCTTCACAGCTTATTTGTATATTAATTATTTAATGCTACCTTTTTTATTTCCACTTATAGTAAGCATTCGAGATGACAAATATATAAAATAACTTTCAACTCAAATGGCATACGATTCCTTGCATGCAAATTTGATATTCTACACACATTTGTATCAATTATGTCTCGGCATAATTGCGTCCAGAATCGGCTTTGTGCTTAGGCCTGCAAATGTTTTTTGTGCGAAAGCGTAGTGCTAACGCAGCGGCAGCAACAGATATTTTTTGCGCGAAAGCGTAGCGGCAGCGGCACCGATGCAGGTCAGTTAGCCGTTATCGCATGGAAATGAAAGTGTTGGTTTGGTTTTTAGAAAGTTTGATTAAAAGCACCTACCAAGTCCATTTTTTATGATAAATAAAAAGAATATGTTTTAAAAAAAAGATTGATCAAAATGGATTCTTTCTTTGCGAAGTATTGTTCAATTTTTATAAAAAAGTTTGATTATTTTCTTCTGTTGATCTTCAAATTAAAGACAAGATTCTATAGAGAGGCTTATAAAGATAAGGCACTAACTCTTTTAAGTTAGTACCACATCCTTTTCTACCTCTCCAAGAGCTTTTAAGTTTTTCGAGATTTCCTGTGATAAGTACTATGTTCGGTACAAAAGCCTGAAACGCAAGCTGTATCAATACTAACTCCAGTATGGATATTTTACTTCAATTAACAATGTGATGTTAACGGGAACATAAAGTTATCCTTCAACAATGACTCTTTCGTTAAGACGAATAAAGCATCATCATCATTTGGCATAATGGTTGCTGTCATGCCCTCGATTGTTAAATCAGGTGTGAAATAAAATACCACTTTTTTCGTTGTTTCCTTCACAATGCTTGCTAATACAGCTTCAACATCTGGTGCATTTAACGAAATGATATCGAAAATATGCAGAGTATCTTCTTCTTCCTCCATTAGCACAATCGTTTCTAAATCTTCCACATAGAAGATGGCTTCATGAAATACTAATGTGAAATAAAACATTAATAAACTTTCATTATGCTCAACATCTAAAATCCTTGAGTTAACATGGCGATTTTTCGCAAACTTTTCAAGTAATGCAAGATCATTTTCAAGAGTAAGCTGTTTTACTTTCGCATCCATCTTCATTTGAATTGTGCTATTTGCTAGGTCTAAGCTAAACTCACTTTCATTTAGACGTGTAAAGCCAAACTTCGGGTAAAAATCCAATACAGTATCATTCGCAAAAAGATACATGAAATCATAAGTATTTTCGTATTCTTTCATAATGTACTGCATTAATTGCTTAGCTAAACCTTTATTGCGATATTTTTCATCAGTCATTACTGTACCAATTTGAATCCCTTTATACATTTTACCATCAATAATTATTGACATTTTATTAACTGAAGCATTTGAGATAACCTTACCTTCATCAACAAATGAATACGGTATATATTTGTCATTCCAATACCCTCTGTTGTACCAGCCTCGGAAATCTAATTCAAATGTCTTCATTGCTAAGGCATTAAAACTCTCCTTCAAACTTTCAATATTACGATAATTACTTACTAATTCATATTTTTCCATCTAAATTCCCTCCAATTTTTGCTTCAATCACTTTGGTGCATTACTTGTACTTATGGGAATTATCACCTCCTAAAAACAGAAAAAGACTTTATGAGAATAAACTCATAAAGTCTTTTTATACGCAAAAAAATAAAATTAACCAGACTAAAGCTAGTGCTTGCCTTTAGTTGGATTACATAAATTTATTAATCTACTTATATAGATTAGACCATTATATCGCTTCTCTTAGTTATCGCAAAAGGGCATCGCAAATAAACCTATAATTTTCAAAAAAATTATAGAATAACCCTCCTATTAAATTCATTGGAATTTAATTTGCGATAATAAGTTTTAGCATAAAAGTCTAATCTCCCTTCTGTTTTTAAGAATAAAGAAATACTATCACCTGTTTAAATTTTTGTCTACCTTTTTATTTCATGAATTTTTTTGTTAGTATCAATACTCTATGAAAACGCCTTATACAAAAGTACTTTTATTATTACCTTTCTCACCTTCTTCTTTTCGACATAAAACACCGGTTTGGCTAAAAATAACTAAAGGGGTAAAGCTTTGCAACTTATTTATAAACGTCGTGACTTTATTTCAAATCTACAGAAAGTGCAGGAAAAAGGAAATCCTCCGCTATGAAGAAAGGCAATAAATATTTGAAATCGGCTCTAAAAAGATTATGAGGTAGTTATAAATATCAGCACTAACTACCATAAATCCATTATCATTCATACATCAATAAAAAGTTCTGATAAAGATGAGTATAAGCTATCATTGAAAATCGAAGAGACTAAAATCTTACACTCTAAAGAACTAAATTCAGTATCTTACAATGACTCTTATGAAATTAAAATATTAGATGCCAACGGTCAAATAATAGATTAGTCAACTCGGCATCTTTTTTTAAAACTAACGGGGTTGAATAGATTAAGTGTTTAAACCCTTTACGCAGTCATATATTAAATGTAAAAAAGGAAGTGTCCATAATGAGAACGGGTAAAATCACTTTAATCAGAACCATTGTAATTTTATTCGTTGTAACCTTTCTATTTATCAATAATTCCTCAACAAAAGGAAAGGTATCTGAACACCCCCTTCAAAAAGTAGTACTGAAATAAAATTTGAAAACGAAAAGAAATTAAAAGATGTAGAGGAAATTCAATCCCAATTGTATCAAGAAGGTGGCTTTTTTGAATATGTAAGCAAAAAATTAACAGAGAAAGGCTATGTTTTTCGTATGATGCTTGTAGTTAATTCTAAAAATGATATTAGGGTGAACTATATCTTAGCAAATAAAGATACTACAGAATCAGTACGAGAAGAGGTAAAATCAATTTTCTATGGGGCAGTTGTAATCTAAATCCCAATCATTTTATCTTAAAGTGGCTGATAATAATGACGGACCTGATTGGTAATGAAGTTCTTTTACTAACGGCGTGCTTGAATAAGACTCATTTAATTGATCAAATTCTTTATAAAAATCTCATACTTAGTTAGAACGATTAACTCCATTTTGATCAATTTTTTTTCAAAATGGAGTGTCTTTGCATTTGCTAATAAATAAAGGTTAAAGGAAATTTTTTAATCAATCTTTATTCTAAAGCTACACTTATATGATTAATCAACAACTTTTCCACCTGTGATTTAAGAGCTTGATTTGCATAGCGCAGTACTACATCATTACCTGCAGTGGCAACTTGCACGTCACTAAAGTATTCATCTACTGGTTGCCAACCTACTACTCGTATACGTTTTTGTGCAAGTTCTCGTTTGAGGTTAAAATATTCTTGTCTTAGATCCTTTAGCAATGAATCCATCATTGGCAGAAATACCGTTTTCATTTTAAATTGCTCTAATTTACAATAGTCAACCTGCAATGATTTAACTGCTAGCTCTAACAAAAGATACTTATGAAGTAACTGTCTTTCATCGGGTTTAATCATAGTAATCAGCATCCAGTTGGGCCGATTGAATACTTTGGATTGGAATACTTTTCGTGCTAAGTAGTGTTTCAAGTATGAGTTCATTAGTATTAATCGATTTAATTATTCCAGCCCATTGTGTGATTTTGTAGTCCTTCCACACTTCTAATTTTATGTCCAATTGCTGATTAAAAGCTTGATCAATTGTTTTTTGTAGTTCTTCCAGTTCCCACTCAGTCAATTCTCTTGGCTGTTCTATACGCTCTTGTTTATACTCTCTAAGAAGCTCTAAATGCTCCGGCAACATCAACGATGCCCATTTAATATTACCTCTGTCTTGTATCATAAATAAATCACTCCTATGCCAAATGACCGCCAACTAAGCGATCTCGATTAATAGCTGTACCAGCTTTTGTGAAAGAAACGGCTCTTAATATTGAGGTAGCTCCAAACCTGTTGCGTATTGCATCCATTGTAGGACCGATTATTCGACGCTGTGGCTTACGATCATCGAATAAGTCTAATTGGATACTATGCTCTCTTTCCAGGTTGGATATTCTAACTGATAACTGACGTGCAGGCTCTCCTGCAAAGTGTTCGTCTAGTAATTCAATACAAGTTTTATACATCACAAGTGTTTCGCTTGTTGGTACTGCAATCGTTTTAGACCGATGGAATCCTTTGGTCATAGCATTTCGACTATAAGAAAGACTCATACTAATTGTACGACCAACATAACCTGCATCCCGCGTTCGCTTCATTACATCCTCACACATTTCAAGGAGCACTACAGAGATTTCTTTACGTGTATGGTAATCCTTCATCAGCATTTGGCCCTTCCCAAAACTTAAAGCTCCGTTTGTTATTAACGGCTCCCCTAATTTGGATAAATCGATTCCCCATGCATGGTAATAGAGTTGATTGCCCATCACACCAAAGCGCTTTTCTAGTTCTTTTAAATCTGTATTAGCCAAACCACCGACTGTTTGTATCCCCATAGCATTTAAATTTGCTTCCATCTGTTTACCGATTCCCCACATTTCAGAAAGGGGTCGAACTGGCCATAATTTTTTTGGAATATCTTCATACGTCCATTTAGCAAAGCCCGTTTTCTTTGCTTCAAGGTCTAAAGCTAATTTGGCTATTAACATATTTGGTCCCATACCTACTGCACTAGGTATATTAAATTGGTCAAGAATAGCCTTTTGTATTTCCTTAGCCGCTTCTTCAGATGAACCCCAAAGCTTTTCAGTGCCAGTTAAATCAACAAAACTTTCGTCTACACTATACACATGTATAGCATCAACTGGGACATAATTAGAGATCAATTTTGTAATCGTCATCGACATTTGAATAAAGAAACTCATTTTAGGCTCAAACAATCTAATGTCAGGATGTTTAGGTATTTCATAACGTCGACTACCAGTTTTGATACTAAATTTTTCTTTCATTAAGGGAGATGCAGCAAGCACTACGCTACCTGGTTGGTCAAAATTTGCTACTACTGCAACGGGAGTTTTTAAAACATCTAGCCCATGTAACATCGCTACGATACTGGCGTAAAAGCATTTCATATCGATACACATAATAGGTCTATTGGGCATACTCTTATAATTCATACAACTTCACGCCCCTTACTAACAAAAGGCATAACGGCTAGAACGTTACTGATCAAAAAAGTACGTTTTGCATGTCTTGTAAAACAAAATGCTTGAAATGAATCACCAACAATTTTAATGACTTTTACACGCCTTTTTGTTATGGAACCATCTTTTGCTGCATACATCATGTTCACTAATTGTTTGTGCTGCATAGCTTTAATCAGTTGTCCTCTCATCGTAGTTTCCTCCCATTACCTCTCGCAATTTTTAAAATTGGCTAATCACTATATCTAGACTTCCAATTTCTATCTATGTCCCTACCGGTAAAGGATCAACTTCCATAAATTGAATCGCATCCGGACTTTTAAACCTTTTATATCCAATTTGAACCGAAATATCTCCTACTACAGTTATTTATTATTGGCACAAATGATTTCCCCCTTTACCTATCATACGCAAGAACACTTGTTTGTATACATATTAGAACAAACGTTTGCTTTTTAGCAAGATTAAATTTTTGGAAATAAAAAAAGACCAGGTACTCTGATACTATCCCCTTTAGGTAGACAATGTAATTGACTATAATTATAGTCAATTACATGTCCGCACTGACCTAAAAAAATGAGACAAATAAAAACACCTTTCGTTGAAAAACGGGTATTGTACTTTATCAAATCAACGGGGAGGTGTTTTTCTATGAGCAGAACAAATAAAGTATATTCAACTGAATTTAAAGTAAAAGTAGTACGTGCTTATTTAAATGGAGAAGGAAGCTATCGAACACTTGCGAATCAATATGGTATTCGAAGTAGTACTCAATTGAAACAATGGGTGAAGATATTTCAAGAAGCAGGTAGTACAGAAACTTTTGAGCGCATATCTGCTGGAGCAAAAGGAGTGAAGAATCACTTAAAAGGGAAACGAATTCATTTTAAATCGGTTGAAGAAGAGAGCGATTACTTTTCCTCGTTGAGTCTCAATTAGCCAATTCCCTGGAAGGAAAGAAGTAAGCTCTATTAAATCTTTTCGAACTGTATTGACTGAGCAATTCAACAACACAGCTAATTCTTGAGCTGCAATCCAATCTTCGTGTTCTACTAAGTGCTGATATAGCTTGATTAGTCTGTTTGAAGTTGCAGTTTCAATTGGGGAATTATCAGCGTGCGTGCCTTTACAAGACATACTCACAATAATGAACTTCAAATTCCCATACAGTCCATTAGCTGTTTCTATCTGTGGTTGATAATTAACGTTAAATTCATTTCTCTCTAGTGTTAGCTGCATCATCCGCTCTATTTGGTCCTTTTTGATAACAAGTTCATTCATCTTGTCATCAAAAAATCGATGATTATTTCCCCCTAATTCTTTCGCTTTATACATAGCGATATCAGCATGTTTGAGAAGCTCTTCTTGAGTCACTCCATCAATGGAATACCTCGCGATTCCCATACTCATTTGAACAAAAGTGATTTGGCCATGAATAGTAAAAGGTGAAACAAAGAAGCTATCATTCGACAAGGAATAACAAAATACATTTTTGGTTTGCGCATTAAAAATCACTTAATGAACAGTTCTAACAAAAATACCTATTTAAATGCTATTGATTGATACTCAATAAAATTATATGTCATTAGGAAAAATAAAAAATCCTTGATATGAACTGCGCCCCCATTGTTAGACACCATCTAACAATTGGAGGTGCAGTTTTTCTATGGTCAAATATACTGCCGAAAATAAATTACAAGCTGTTGAGCGTTACTTAAGCGGAAATGGAAGTTCCTATGATATAGCTAAACTCTTTGGAAACTGATAATAAAGCAATCCTTAAATGGGTGAAACAATTTGAACATAATGGGGTAGATGCTTTTATTAAACGATGTACAACTTACACACAAGAGTTTAAAATAGATGTACTAAATTTCATGACTGAATACGGTACATCTTTAAACGAAACGGCAGCTATTTTTAATATACCTGCCCCTTCTACTATTTACTGTTTGGAAAAAACAACTTGAAACACATGGTATAGATGCTCTTCAGTCAAAGAAAAAGGGGCATCCAACGATGAAAAAAGAAGTAGGGAAACAAACAAAACAAGCACCAGGGTCTGTCGAAGAACTTGAAGAACGAATCAAACAACTTGAAATGGAAAACGAGTATTTAAAAAAGTTGAATGCCTTAGTTCAACACAAGGAAAAATCACCAAACAGGACAAAGCTCAGTAGTCTATGAGTTAAGGCATAAATATCCGGTGAAAGCACTTGTAAAACTCGCTGGCATTCCACGAAGTACGTACTATGATTTAGTAAAACGTATGAATCGACCAGATCCAGATGACGATTTAAAAGCGGAAATAAAAGCGATTTATGAAGAACATGAAGGATACCGTACAACGATTCACTCGGACCAGGGCTGGCACTATCAACATCGTTTATGGGTGATAACATTAAAGCGAAACAAGATTTTCCAAAGCATGTCTCGTAAAACAACCTGTGCAGACAATGCGGCCATGGAGAACTTTTTTGGCTTACTCAAACAAGAAATGTATTACGGAGAAGAATTAATCTCCTATGAAGCGTTAAAGAAGAAAATAGAGAAGTATATCGATTACTATAATAACGATCGAATTAAACAAAAATTGGCCGGCATGAGCCCGGAAAATACCGAACTCAAGCCAGCCAATTAACTGCATAATAAAAACTCTAACTTTTAGGGGTCACTTCAATATACAAGGGTTTTGACGCTCATTGGAATCCATGAAATCGTATTATGGAGACGGCACTCGTTTATATGAGAAATGCTATAACGTCAACACTTATACTTATGAAATTATTTTGTAATAAAATTTTCCGACTACGAATAATTAAATATATTTTGTATGGTTAATGTTTTGTGTTTTTTACCAATTATTTACGTCAGCTACGCTGGTACTTGGCCGCCTCCCAAATAAACTGGAAGGTAAGGTCTTTAAAGAGCCTTAATTAGCTCTTTCCTGTTATTTGTTTTGTTTCCCAAATCATGTTTTCACATTGCCATTTGTAAAGAGAATTCATTCGCTCTATCAACTCACCTTCTGTTTTACCACTAATTAAATAAGAAATCACAAAATCTACACTTGTAGATGCTCCATTAAAATTCTTACCGATAAATTCCTCTTTGAAAAGTACATCCTCTATCCAAGATTCCGTTGAAATAGATATGTCCTTTAAAATACCCTCTTTTGGAGGGATTAATATCCAAGCGGACAAATTTGATGATTCCATTGCGCTTAAATCTATGCTAATATCAGAAAGTTCCGCACGAACACTTTTTTCTAAAATATTTATACCCGTAATATATTTTATTGATTCTACAACCATTGCTCCACCTACTCTAGATCCAATCTCACAGAAGGTAATATTTTGATCTGAATCTACGAAAAACTCTGCATGAAATGCAATGGTATGCTTAGGAGTTGGCAAATGGTCTATTACTTTTTTCACTTCATTATTTAAACGTTCTCTAAGTGGATTATCTTTTTGAATTACTAGTGAACCAAGAAACTCATCATCTTCAAAGGCTAAACAGCCATTAACATACATTGAAGGAATTGATAACATGAGTTGACCATCCTTATAGAGCCCATCTACATGGTACATATCACCTTTAATGTACTTTTCTATCATGAGGCCTGGAGTTAGACCTTTTCTGAAGAAGTTTCTAAGATCTTTATCAGAAAAAATCAAGTTTAATCCCTTTGATCCTGCATCTGCTTGAGGCTTAATTACAACGGGAAGACCATTTTCATCAATAAATTTAATAACGTCGACTATACTATTAACTTCAGAAAATTCAGGTAAATTAACGATTCCTTTTAAAGAGTTTTTCATATTCAGTTTATTCCGAAATATCATTCCACTTTTATATGTCTGTCCAGGGATTTGGAGAAAATCTCTTATCTCTGCTACTTTCTCTATATCAAATTCACTAGTAGCAATAATGGCATCAAATTTATCTTCTCTGTGCATTCTGATTAAATCATAATAGATATTTTCATCTTCTTTATAATCTTCGTAGCTATGAATTACTGAGAAATCATTCTCAAACTGTTCTACATAGCCCTTATTAGTAAAAAATTCATATTTGGCATCTATACCTTTTAAAGCTTTTATATAGTCAACTTTTTTCTTTCCGAAATGATTAATTATAGCAACATTTTTCACGTGATTACCCCCGTTTTATTAATAAGCTAAATATTTAGCTAAGATTTTGACGCCCTGTTTAAATTCTTCTAAATCAACTTTTTCATGTGAAGAGTGAGCATCACTAAGGTCCCCACTACCAAAAATCAGGGTAGGTTTCTTAGCTAGTGTATGGTAATAATGAGCATCACAACTTACTCTCCAACCATACGTTTTATGCTGTGGTTTTGATTTATTAGAATTAATAATTTCAAGAAATTCGTTTAAATACGAATCATTTTCATTCGTTAAATATGCAGCGTTTTTCAGTTCGTTGAATGTAATTGAGATATTATTATTTACCCAATTGTTTTTTGTATTTGTACAAATTTTTCTAATTTTTTCTTGAATTTCATGTAAAGTATATTTATCAGTAAATCCAACATTAGCAAGTATCTTACAGTTTTCAGGAACTGATCCAGCCCATTGGCCTCCCTCTATTTTACCAACATTAATTTGAAGAGGTTTATCCCAACAGTTAAAACCATCGTGAAGTCTAGCTTCTTCAAGCATTTCTTGCTCAAAGACCTTCAGGCCCTTAATAACATCGTATATTCCTTCAATGGCATTTACCCCAGTTACATCACTTCCCATATGAACAGGCTTACCAGTTACTTCTATTTCAGCGGTAATTACACCTCTGTGCCCTCTAAATAGCTGTAAATTAGTAGGTTCCATTACTATTATCACATCAGCATCTATTCCATGTAAATTTGAAGAAAGTGTCCCATTACCTGTTATTTCTTCTTCTATAACTAAATCCATTTCGATTTGTTTATTAATTGGAATATTATTCTCCTTTAAGAAACGAATAGCTTCTACTAACATAATTAAATTATTTTTAGTATCACAAGCTCCCCTACCATATAAATAATTATTTTTAATAATTGGGGAAAATCCCTCTGGAAAAGAGTTTGAATTAGGTACTACATCGATATGAATGTTGAATAAAACTTTTGATTGAGATTTTTGTTGATCAATTTTATCGTTATTTATAGCTTTTAAATTATAACTTGAGCTATCTGTATTAGAGTGTTTATGTGGTGTGAATAATTCATGAGTATAAGTATTAGGATGAAAACACTGTTTTTCAATTTCAAAATTAATTGAAGACAAGTACTCTTTTAAAAAGTCAAAAGCTCTATATTCATTAGGACTACTTGTGTCTATACTTAAATATCGCATGAAATTATCCGAAATTTTTAGTCTATTTGATTCGTACCAGCCTTCAAATAGTTTATCCAATGGTTACAGCCCCTTTTTTTGTTTTAATTACCAATTTTCCCTCAATTAAATCTGCATTTTTTATCGCCGTCTCCCGATCTTCTCCAGTGATAATTAAATATCCCACACCACCACATCCATTTTCAGGATTTTTAATTTCACTTCCAATTTCGAGAGGTTCAATTCCCCACCATTTATAATCATAATAACCTGGTAAGGTTTTTATTTTATCTAATCCTTCTATTGAATTAATAATACCTGGTTCAGGGAATATGGACCTGTTAACAACTCCTTTATTAAATTTTGGTTTTAAATCGTTTAAATCTACTTCTTCTCCTAATGCTTGTTTTATCGCTGCCTTTAAAATATTTGTTCCGTTGTGCAAAGGAATCATTTCTGTTCCAAATCTAGGTCCACCTAAACGAGGAGTTAATTCAAATATGAATATACGGTTATCATCAGTTATTATTAAATCTGCTTTAACAACACTATTTTCTATACCAAGTGCAGCTGCGGCACTTTCGGTAATTCTAGAACATTCAATAGATAATTTTTCTGATATACCAGCAGGGAGTATATCTCCACTTTCAACAAAATTTGGTTTATACTTTTCATAATGGAATACTCTTTGTGAAATACCGGTAGTATGCAATTTATTGTTAATCATTAAACCTTCAAGGCTATACTCAGTCCCTTTGATAAATTCATTAACAATTAATGATGATTCTTTATCTTTTATGTATTTCATACAATATTGATATGCCGTGTATAATTCATTTGGTTCATTTACTCTGATTACACCCTTTGAAGAAGAAAGTTCTAAAGGTTTTAATACAATAGGATAAACAATTTCTTTTACTGCTATTTTTAATTCTTG
Source organism: Lysinibacillus sp. NPDC093190 (assembly GCF_050280425.1). Taxonomy (NCBI): domain Bacteria; kingdom Bacillati; phylum Bacillota; class Bacilli; order Caryophanales; family Bacillaceae; genus Lysinibacillus; species Lysinibacillus sp. NPDC093190. The sequence continues at coordinate 188,702 of NZ_JBNNVG010000002.1, forward strand.
CAATGAATTTACTTGCCTATATTTTGGAGCTGCAATATTGTTTTTTTCGAAAATTCCCGACCTAATGGCTTTATTACTAGCATCAATAGCCACATTTTCTGATATACCAATTAGGTTAAAATAATGTGCTATTCTAGCAACTGATACTGAAGAATCCCAACATAGACTAAGTACTGCATCAAAATCATAACCATTAGCTTTAAATTGTTTAGCAGCTTCAAGAGCAGCCTCCGGGTTTTTAGAATCTGCATATATAAAGTCATCTAAATAATTCAAGCCAACATCATTTTTGAATTCAGAAATCATTAGAAGTCTATATTCGTCTTTTAAGTCTTTCAATATCTCAGAACTCATACCGTTCCCACAGAACAAAATACATTTTTTTCTATGCATATTAAGCCTCCTTAGGTATATAAAACAAACTAACACACTCTTCTTTTCCGGAATATGTTAGTTCGCTTTTTACATTTTCAAATATGTTTAAACTAACGAATTACTTTAAAAGTTGTGTCAATTCTTCAATATACGGTGTAATACTAACATCCTTAGACAGATAAGGGATGATATTTCTAACAGAATCATACATAGGTTTTGTTTTAGATGAGATTCCTGCATTCCCTCTAATGTCAATCGCTTGACATGCACAAAGTAATTCAAACGCAATAATATATCTAGCATTCTGTAGAATTTCTTTACTTCTTCTTCCAGCAATTAAGCCAAACGAAACTATATCTTGGAAATCGCCTGTGGATGTTATTGTCTGAATCGATAAAGGTGTGCAGAGAGATCTATTTTCGGCAGTAATTGATGTACTCATAAACTGTCCACCCATTAAGCCTAGTCTTAAACCTGGATTTTCTTTACATAAGAACGCAGGAAGACCATTGCTACTACTTTTATCCATAAATCTATCAATTCTTCTATCTGATAAATTAGAAATTGTAGTTAAACAAATAGAAAGATAATCCATTGCCATAGAAATATATTGTCCGTGGAAATGTCCATTATGGAATACTTCTTCCTCTTCTGGAATTATCAATGGATTGTCACTACTAGAATTTAATTCATTAGTCAAAATTTCCTTGATGAAATCTAGAGTGTCGTAAATCGGACCAAGAATTTGAGGAGTACAACGTAATGAATAGGCATCTTCAATTTGCTTATCTAATTCCATGACAGTATTGTCATTACTTTTCTGAATCTCTGATTCAACGTTCTCTTCATGAACAATTAACTTACTCTCATTTAAGATTTCATATATGTTCTCAGCGCATTTTCTTTGACCTTGATGAAGTTTTCTGTAGTGAACTTTTGGATCAAAAGGCTTTAATTTTGTTCCTAAGGCTTCAAAAGATAAAGCAGAGACATATTCATATCTGTTTAACAGTTTAGTTGCATCGTGCCAAATAGTTATTCCTAAACCAGTCATAGCTGAAGTACCATTAATTAATGCCAAACCTTCTTTGAAACTAAGAGTCATAGGCGAAATTCCTGCAGCTCTCATAGCGTCGTTTCCACTCATAACTTCTCCATTATATTTTGCTTTCCATTTTCCAGTAGCTACAAGGGCAATAAATGCTAATGGTCCAAGATCTCCACTTGCTCCTAATGATCCCTTTTGTGGAATACGAGGGAGAACATTTTTATTTATCATTTCTAAAAGAATGTTAAAATTCTCGATTGAAATGGCTGAAGCTCCTTTTGATAAAGATATTAATCTTGTTATCATAGTAGCTCGAACAGTTGTATCATCAAAATATTCCCCAACATTAGATGCAACAGATGCTAGTAAATTATTTTGTAACTCTTCTGCCTTTTCTATAGGGACTAAGAAATTAACGAAACCGCCCATACTTGTGTTTACACCGTAAATAATTCTTTGTTCTTCAACAAATTTTTCGAGTAACTTTCTTGATGCCATGACATTATTTTTAACATCATCTGAAACTGAAATTTGTACCTTTTCATTTTTCACGATTTTCATAAAATCTTCTAACTCAATTTTGTTTGAACTAAGCTCATAAGTAATCATTATAAATTCTCCTTTGTAAAAAAATTAAATAGCATAGGTAGATTTTCTTCATTAGGAAAATATTGACTCGCTTCATAAAATGTATTTACGATTGACTCAACAATTTCACTTGTATCATTCGCATCTTCTTTAATCCATTTTTGGAAATAGTTCATATCTTTGTAAGCATTTTTTATAGAGAACTGTAAAACTTCATTCTCATTATTATTTATCCAATCAATCATAAGAGGAAGGCTACTAACATAGTTAGAACCTAGCCGCATTACCTGATCTAGTTTTTCTAAGTCTTGCCCCTTTTTTACCATTTCAGTTATTGTAAGAATTACTATTGCTGTAAACCCCATGCTAATAAAATTATTAGCCAATTTAATCTCATGAGCCCTGCCAGAATCACCTATAAAAATTACATTTTCGCTAAATGTAGATAATAAGTCTTTATACCTGACAAATACCTCTTTCTCGCCACCAACTAATGTGTTAAGTCGTCCCTCCATTGCTTCTTTTGGTCCTCTAGTTACAGGGGCATCAAGAAGGTGAATATTCTTCTCCTTTAAGTGCTCATACAATTTCCTGGTTGAACTTGGATCAGATGTAGAGCAATCGACAATTACAGAATGTTGAGATAAATTGCTATAAAGTCCCCCCTCCCCCATAATAATTCCTTCAACAATGCTTGAGTTTGGGAGACAAAGTATAATAACCGAACAATCTGAAGCTATTGTGGATAATGTTTTATGGATTTTAGCTCCAAAATCTTCTAACTCTTGAGTGTTTTTTTTGCTAATATTTTGATATACATGTAGTTTAAATCCGTTTTTTATTAAATTTAAACCAATGCCTTTACCAATCATCCCTGAGCCAATAAGACCAACGTTCATTAGAACACAACATCCTTTTCATGATTTTCTGTATTTACCAAGGGTTTTAAATCTTCTAATATCTTCTGGATGAATATAGCTTGGTCACAATAAGCTAGATTCTCACTAATATTTTTTTGACTTAAGCTATTGATATTCTCATTGATAAACTTATAGATTTTATTTAATCCATAGATTTCCTCGTCTAAATCTTCTCTTTTTACAGAGTATTCATACTCCATTTTTTTCCCCTCTTTATCTATTTTATAAATAGATAAGATATCAGAGTCCCAATTGGGGTTATCAAATACTAATTTACATAAGAAAATATTATTTTTTTTATCCTTAAGATAAATTAATATTTTTCTATTTCTTTCGTCCCATATAAAGGAACTGTGACCTGTTACATGAATATCACCCATTAAATAATTAACACTAATAGAGTCCATTGTATTTCCTTGATATGGGTTAAATTCACTTTGTGAAGTAATAGATTCGGTTATGGTGTAGCTGCGATTAGTTGGATTTCTTCCATCACATAGATAACTAACTAAGTCTATTGGATGAGATATCTCTGAAAAGGTACCTATAGTAGGTCGTGAATCGTAAATTCTATTTTTACCCCAGAAAAATATTACTCTATATGCTTCTAATTGATTTTTAACTACCCAATCTTTATATATTGAACAAATAGGACTGTATCTTTCTACGAAGTTTAAAGTTATATCATGTATATTAAAGTTTTGATAGATCCATTCAGCTTCTGACAAGTTTTTAGTAAGAGGTTTTTCAGTAATAATTCTCTTGTAAGCGAGTTTATTATTTTTTATTTCTTTAAAATTAGAGTAATGGTCCTTTTCATTACTACAAATGAATACTAAATCAATGCTTTTATATTTTTCAAACGCTTTTTCACAACTTGAAAAACATTCAACATCTAAGTCTTGGATCTTATTTTCATCTTGTTCAACTACACATAATATATTTACTAATACTCTATCTTTATTCATATGTTTGAGAACATTATAGAAACGTCTTCCTGCTTTTCCGAACCCTATTATAATAGCTGAATACAATTTTCTTCTCCTTTACTACTTTAATGTGTTATGAAAACATCTTTTTTAATTGATGTTAATTTACCATCAACCAATATCACAGATTTTAGCCAATAAACGTGAGGTACAGTTAATTCCGATGCTCTAATAGATAGTGGATAATGAATACTTCCATTAGCAGGGATCAGTATTGTCTTAGATTGACTATCAAATTCAATGTTATTGTCTTTAGAGCGTGTTATTGCAAAACAAAAATCAACTTTAATATTTTTAGAAGAATTGTTTTTAATAACCAAGTTATTAATTATTTGCGCTTCTTTCTTTACACTACTAGCTCCTTCAAAATAACAGTTGAGAGTATTGTCTCTCTTTTGGGATAATTCAACTACACCACACTTAGGACAACAATAGTAAAACCAAGTAGTATCTAATAGGAATTCATGAGAATATTCGTTTATACAGATATCTTTGTTGCAGTTTGGACACTTCTCATTAGTACGATGGTTATTATTATTAAACCTTACACCATTTTCCAGAAGTGTTTCCTCAAGCGAAAAACTTTTTTCACTAATTAGTTCCTGAAGCCTACTTAATATCATGTTATTTAATTTACTAATTCTCTCTTCAATATTACTCAATTTTCTATATAATTTCTTGTTATTGGAAAGTACAGGCAATTCATACTTATAATTTTTGCTAAACTTGTGAATTATATCAGAAGTTTCTTTTAATAATGATTCGAATTGCTTGCCAAAAAAGACACCAAAGGTATTTACTTGTTTTAAATATTCAATTATCTTCGGATAAAAAGGAACAGCCTCTTTAATTTTGATTTTAATTTCAGAAGGATTGATTGCACCATCTGTAAATATATCAAGGATATAAAGATCTCCACTTCTCCTAAAAATACCGTAAATCTCTTGCTTTATATTGGAGGTAACTTCAATTCTTGTGGAAAAATCAATATATTCTTCTAATATCTTAGAATTATCAAACTTCAAAGATATTACTCCAAAAGGATTTTCTACATCAATAGTATAATGTGTGATATCATCAATTTTTTCACTATTAAGCTCATGTAAATTGATTTGCTTGGTCTCATAGAGAGTATCCAAAGCATAAGCACACTCTCCAACTAAATAGTATGACCAAGTATGTCCTAACTTGAAATTATTCAAAGCATCATTAACATTTGAAGCTGCAATACCCAATGGGATTCCAGATTTAATCTGAGATAAATAATAGTAATTTAAAAAGCTCTTACCATCAACTGCACACGTACTTCCTAAATAAGACATTGTATTTTTTTCTAAAAGTGAATACATAATATTGTATTCAAGCCCATAAGAACTGTCGTCTAGCAAACCGCTAAAACAGCTGTTCATAAAAATGTGCTTTGCATCTATTTCATAACCTGGTAAAATGTTTAAATCGGTTTTGTAACATTTCCCTGTATAATAACATGAGGGCATTGATTGATTTGTAAACTCATAATTAGTTCTAATATTTGCGCTTTTCCCACAAATAATACCATCTTGAAGCCAAACAAATTCATCTCGACCATGACCAATAAAAGAAAATATTTCTAGAGTTTCTTCTATAAAAGAATCTTTTATGTCATTTACTCTCGAGTTATAAAAATTATATTGGCCTTCGATTGTATTATTTGCGTCTGAATTGTTAATATTTACACGATCAATATGCACTGTTTTGCCAGTCTTATATTGTGTATATATTTTAAGTCTTACAACAAACTCTGAAAGTTGAGCTACTGTTTTGTGAACTAAAAAGGAGAAAAAAATTTCTTTTCCTTTTTTCAGGACACTATTTTTACATTCTGAAAAATATGCAATTTCTTCAGTTTTAATGTAATTAGCTGTAGTAACGAAAGTGAAATACTTCTTGTCTTTCGATTCTTTTTCCATTAACTCTACCGCTTCATAAATGTTTTCAGAAAAATAAAGATTTTGTTTAGTGAGTTTAGCATGTAGTAACGAAATCCATTTACATTCGTCGTTACCTATCGATATTATGCAAGAATTTGTAATAATATCCGAATTATGGTTGTCTTTCTCAATAGTAATATCTGCGCTTACAACCTCACTGGCAAAGTTGAAATTTGAATTAAATTTATCATCTTGGAGAATTGGTAAATTAACTTCATCAAATTTTATAATATTATTAACATAATCGCTGAAGGAACTATATTTGACTATATTCATTGCTAGTATTAATACCACCTCTATTGGTATCTAATAGATTCTCTATATACCAATTAATAGTTTTTTCGAGCCCACTATCTATGTCAATTTTTGGTTGGTAACTTAATGATTTTTTAGATAAGGTAATATCTGCATGTGATGCATCGACATCTCCTTTTCTTTTTTCGCTATAATTTGGTTGAATATCTGCCTTTAGGATTTTTGCTATTTTGTTATATAGCTCAATAATTTTTATGTTATCACCACAGCCAATATTGTAAACTTTACCTAAAGATGTTTCATCACTGATACAGGCTAATAGGTTTGCTTGAATAACATTTTCAATATGCGTGAAATCACGAGATTGATTTCCGTTTCCATAAATTGTTGGAGCTTCATTTTTCAAAAGACTATTAATGAAGATTGGAATAACTGCCGAGTATTTTGAATTTGGATTCTGTCTTTCACCAAAAACATTAAAATATCTTAATCCAATGATCGGTAAACGGAAAATATCATAGAAATTTTTTGCATATAGTTCATTTGTTCTTTTAGTTGTTGCATAAGGAGATAAAGTATTTCCTAAATCTTCTTCTTTCCTAGGCAGAAACGGCGAATCCCCATATACTGATGAAGATGATGCGTATACAAATCGTTTAACATTATTATTCTTTGCAGCAATCATCATATTCAGCATACCACTGACATTTACTTCATTACTTATTGCAGGGTTCTCAATCGATCTACTTATGGAACCTAACGCAGCTTGATGTAATACATAGTCTACATTTTTACAGGAAGTCTCACAATCTTCTAATATTCTAATATCTCCTTTAACAAGCTTAAAATTTTTTTTATGTTGTAATAATCCATTTATATTTTCTATACTTCCAGTCTCGAAATTATCTAGAACTGTCACTTTATAGCCTTGTTTAATCAAAAATTCAGCGAGATTCGAACCAATGAATCCGGCACCACCAGTAATTAAGAAAGAACTATTTTTAGGAATCATATTACAAACTCCATTCTAATATTTTTTCATTTTCTAATTTTTTGTCATATATTCCTTTAATATCAAAAAACATAAACTTATTATTAGATTTGTCTAAAGTTAATTTATTTAGGTCAAAACCTAAGAACTCTTTGTGTGGTACAGCTAATAATATTCCATCAACATCTTTTAACTCGTGAATCCCATCTAAGGGAATGTTGTATGAGTTGAGAACCTCAAACGGATTAGCAACTGGATCAATTACAACTAAATCCATTTGGTAAAATTTCAATTTCGAGATAATTTCGAAAACTTTACTGTTTCTTAGATCTGGGCAATCTTCTTTAAAAGTAACGCCTAAAATAGCCATTCTAAAGCCTTTAGTATCTAAATTATTTCTTCGCAAATTTTCCAGAATATTATCTACAACATACGATGACATATTATCATTTAATATTCTGGAATATTTAGTTAGATAAGGGGTATAGTTATATTCTTCAGAAATATGAATTAGGTAATCCGGATCAACACTGATACAATGCCCTCCGACAAGTCCAGGAGTATAGTGAGCAAAATTCCATTTGGTAGATGCAGCTTTAATCACTTCTTGAGTGTTAATCGACATTTTGTTGCAAATAATTGACATTTCATTCATGAAGGCTATATTAATATTCCTCTGCGTATTCTCCATTAACTTTGACATTTCTGCAACTTTTATATTTGGTGCTAGATAAACATTATCTTCTAGTACTAGCTTATAGATACTGCTCACTTCTTTTAATGTTTCATCAGTATCCCCTGAAACAATTTTCACAATGTTCTTTAGTGTGTTTACTTTATCTGTAGGGTTAATTCGTTCTGGAGAATAGGCTACAAAAAAATCTTTTTTGTAAATTAATCCCGATTCTTTTTCCAATATTGGAACACAAATCTCCTCTGTTGTTCCTGGGTAAACCGTAGACTCAATGACAACTATAGAACCTTTGGATAGGTTTCTTCCTACAGTCGCAACTGCTGCCTCTAAAGGTTGTAAATTAGGTTTATTATTAGAGTGTGTGGGAGTTGGTACTGCTATGAGATGAACACTACATTTCCTCAAATAGCTTTCATCATATGTAAATAAAACAGAACAATTATTTAATTCTTCTGTAGATACTTCACCTGTCATATCCATATTATTCAGTAAATTATTAATTTTATCTTTATTAATATCATAACCAACGACAGGAATTTTTCGAGAAAATTCAACTGCAAGATTAAGACCTACATATCCTAATCCAATTACACTCAATGCCGTTTTACCACTAAGTAATTTTTTGTAAATATTCAATTTTCTCTCTCCTAATTTAAAATGTTTTATTATTTAGTAATTTTGATCTGCTAGCGCAAAATTATAATTATTTTTGTCTCACACCTCCATCCGCATTCGTTTTACTAATTAAGTAAGCAAAAAAGACTAAAATTGTTAAAATTTTCTTCTCAATTTGAAATAAAGGGAATTTTTGTATGTTTCGGATATGATATTACACCAAAAAATGTCACAACTCAATACATTTTTTAAAAATAAAAACATTTTTTTACAAAAAAAGATTACTTTTCCTGTATTATAATAATGGAATTAAAATTAATAATAATATAATTTTCAAAATAATCCCTAAATAACTACTAATAATGTTTTGTATCTCGAATCGATCTTAACCATTGAGTGAACCATTAAAGATCAACATATAAACAAGGGGGTGAAAGTACTATGCATGTAAATATATTACAAAACCAGAATCAAATAAAAGCTGTTGCTACAGTAATTTATAATGAATTTGTCATAAAGCAATGTAGTCAGGTTACTTTTAATCGATTTCTAAAATTTTTATTAAAAACCAATAAAAATAGTCGCCAATACATTTTAGTTACCTTATCAAATAGGAAAGATTACATTGGTACGGTCTCAATTTTTGAACATAACTTAAAAAATAATAAAATATTGTTAGCCTCTCTATACGTAGACTCCTATTATAGGAATAACGTGGGAGGAAATAAAAGGATTAGTAAACTCTTAATGGTCACAAAAAAATTTGGTTATAAAGAAATTTATTTAACGCCGAAACAAACACTGTTTCTTTGGAGCGGTTTTGGCTAGTAGATAAGTAGGGAGTTTATATAGTAATTTCAGTCGCCAAAGCATGTGTAGGATCCTAATTGCTATCATTTACAAATCATAAGTACAATACTAGATACTCTTGAATAATTAGTGTAGTGTAGCCTAACATACGGCGGCTCATGGGCTGTGATTTGTTGATGAACTGGTAAGAAAATTTCTGTTAAAACATCCCCATGTTCATCGCTCCAATAATAAATCCAATCAGCCCACATTTACTTACCTATTTTCTATTAACTAGTATGAATAGCATTGCTTAGGATAATGAAAAAGCTAGTCAATTATGTACATACTAGAAACTAATCGAAAAAATTTTTGATTGATAATGACAAAAAAGTAATTATTCTTAAATATGATCTAGAGAAGGATTATATTAATACATGTATCTAAGGAGATATCGAAATGTTTAACTATAATTTTAAAATTTTGGCTTCAGCTATATTTTTTAAATATATGGGGATTAGTCTATACACTGTTGCTGCAATGATGCTAGTTCTTGATCTAACACATAACCCTTTTTATTCTGGAGTTGCTTTATTCGCAGTAAGTTTACCAGCATGTTTTGGTTTTCTAATTGCTCCTTTAGTTAGTAGATTAAATTACAAAAAAACTTTAATTATATGTGAATGTATTAAGTTTATATTCTTAACAGTAATAATCTGTCTTTCATTAATTAATTATAATTCCGTGGTACTTGTAATTATAATGATGTTCACTATAGCCTTACTTTCTCAATTTACATATCCTATTGAATCAACTCTAATTCCTATTATTCTAGAAAAGGATAATATTATTAAAGGGAATTCAATTATAAATACCATAAGAGAAAGTTTGCGCATAGTATTTTTAGGTGTAGCGGGTTTAACTGTTTCAGAAATTGGACCTACATTCACATTTATAATAACGGCTTTCGGATTTATGATAACATCCCTTTTATACTGTCTTTTCAGAAATATAAATATAAATCTAGCAGAAGCAGAAGAAAGGTTTAAACTCAAGCAGATAACTGTTAACTATACTAAAGATATAAAAGAAGCTTTGGGATATGTTAGGAATTCCATAATCCCTTATATTGTAATTGGAGCAACCTTGGCGAACTTTTTTGCGGGAGGGATGCTAGCAGCACTACCTGACTTTTCTCTTACTAAGGGTGGAGAACAATTTTATGGATACTATATGATGTCAGAGGCGGTAGGAATGTTAATTGGTTCTTTAATAAGCCCTCAATTTAAAAAAATACCATTTGGGATCATATGTATTTCCGCTTCACTATTAGCAGGGGTATTTTGGATATCAACTTCCTTCTTACCATCCTTTGTATCTGTTTTTATGTACGGTACTGGATTTATGTTTTTAGCATTTATTAATATAATGATCTTTTCTTCTATTCAGCAGCAAGTTAGCGTTGAAATGGTCGGAAGAATCATGGCTTTAATATCGAGTTTCGCTTCAATTAGTCTTCCGATAGGTTCATTGTTGGGTGGATATATTGCTACTAGCATTGGGAGTCAATACTCTATTATATTTGGTGGAGTTGGGATGATAATATTTAGTATGATGTGGACGTTTAATTTAAAATTAAGAAAACTCCCTAACATAGAAAAAATTAAATTTATTAGTAACTAGTTAGTATTCATGATTCAATTTGGATATTTTATATATTATTACCAATTATCAAGTAACTGAATTTTACTTGATAATTATTACCCGTGTAAAAGTACATACTTTCTTGAGATAACATAATGAATTCTCTACTCCTATCTCATTTATATGTACGGGTTGATTACAATAGTTGTGTCTAATTAAATAAGATAGTTTTTAAATATCCTTAACGAATTTCACATCTTGTAACAGATTAACAGATTTTAATTAATTAGGATGTAGGTGGAATCAATAATGAATTCAAATAATGTACGACTGCAAAAGAAGTTGTTGCCGCGTCATATAAGTTTAATGGCAATGGGAGGAGCAATAGGTACCGGGATTTTTAAAGGAAGTGCTGAAACGGTATCGATAGCAGGACCAGGAGTTATTTTTACATATATATTAGCAGGATTATTTCTGATTGTTGTTATGGGAGCAATAGTAGAAATGGCAATTGTCTATCCAGATACTAATATAAAAGGTTTTGTTCAAAAAGCATTTGGCAAGCGTGCTTCATTCGTTATGGGATGGATGTATTGTTTCATGTGGTTGTCGGTATGTGTAATTGAGGTTGTTGCAGCAGGAAGCTTCTTGCAGTACTGGCTTCCCTCGATACCGCTTTGGGTGTTAAGTTTATGCTGCACCGTTTTTGTCATTTGGATTAACATGATGAATGTCAAGAATTATGGTGAATTTGAATTTTGGTTTGCTGGAATTAAAATCGCGATGATTATTGTATTTATCATTTTGGGAGCTTGTATTATTTTTGGCATTATTCCCTCAGGAAAATCTAATTATCTACAAAATTATATAAATCATGGAGGTTTTTTCCCAAATGGATGGATGCCAATTTTCTCTGCGCTGTTAATTGTAATGTTTTCATATGGAGGTTCTGAACTTATCGGAGTAACCATTACCGAAACCAATAATGCAGAAAATATTTTGCCGAAGTTAATCAAAAATTTTATTTTAAGAATTGTTTTGTTTTACACATTACCAATTCTTATAATTTGTGGTTTAGTTCCATGGAATGAACTCAGCGACCAGGCAAGTCCATTTGTCCAGGTACTATCGATGACTGGCTTACAGGGAGCTGCGCATATTATGAATTTCATCTTGATTACAGCCGTCTTATCAGCAGCGAATTCTGGTATATATGGCTGTACAAGGATGCTTTATTCTTTAGCTATAGAAGGAGAAGCCCCGAAATCCTTCGCTCATGTATCAAAAAAAGGGGTTCCATTAGCTAGTTTACTATTGACGGGGACTACACTTACTATTGGTTCTATAGTTGCCTTTATTGCACAGGATCAAGTATTTAATATATTAATGGCCGTGCCGGGATTTGTTGTAATGTTGGTATGGATCGGGATTTGTTCAGCTCAACTAAAACTTCGTTATTCATATATTAAAAATCCAAGCTTTAAGGTATGGGGGTTTCCATATACTACAGGCTTTACATTAGTTTTTTTAATCACCAGTTTAACTACCTTTGTTTTTAATGAACAACATCGGATAAGTATCATGGTTTGTCTTGCTGTTTTAGTTGCGTTATTAACGATTTCTACCTTGAAATTTAAAAATAAAAATGAACATGATACAAATAGTGAAGAAAAAAGGTTATATAAAAACTAGTTCTGAAAATGATCGGCAGAAATTAGACATCTTTTTGGTGGTAACACAATTTAAGAAGAAAATTGACGTACTGCAATTCTGAAGGTAAAAAACGCGAAGTATTATATCTATATTCAGTTAGAGTTAAGTGGTTTGAACAACTCTACTAATATCCAGTTGACATGTTGGTCTTGTAATAAGAGCAATGGATTGCTTAAATACGTTGTTCAACATTTACTTTTGCCATAAAAAACCTCCGTAAAAGTTAGATTGATGTCTAACTTTTACGGGGAAGTTCAAATTTAGTGTCGTTTATTTCTGATATCGTCTAAAATGAATATATAGAATGTTCGGTAATCGGATGTTTTACACAATGGCAGTAATAAAAGTTTAAAAAGGAGAGGATTTTATGAACATTGATTTATTAGTCAATCGGCCAGAACATATAGAAGATGTTGCAAAAATGGTTTACAAAGAATTTGTTGTACCAACTAACAATAAAAAAACATATGAAGAAGTTGTTGAATTTTTTAAGGGAACATCTGCAGAGAAATTCCCAATCACATTCATAGCGAATGTGAATGGAAAATGTGTAGGGACAGTATCTGTATTTGAAAACGATTTGAAAGAAAGACCTCAATATAAACCTTGGTTAGCATCTTTATATGTTGACCCTTCATATCGAAGTCAAAAGATAGGGTTTTATTTAATCAAAAATTTGCTAAAACATATGAAAACAATAGGTCATACAAAAGTATTTTTAAAAACAGAAAATGCTTCAGCTTACTATGAAAAAAGAGGTTGGAAATACATTGAAAGAGTTCTAAATGAACAAGGTAAAAATGTCGACATTTTTAAATATACATTATCCTTACTGGACTGATTTTCACTGAAACTTTACCCTTACCTCCAACTGGGACACCTTTTGTACGGTACTCTATTCGAACAATTGAAAACCTAGAATACAATGTGACAATAACTGAACCAAATGCCTCCTAATTCAACCAATAAATTAAATCTCGTTTAGGATCTCTGTAATGCTCTTAGGTATCAAGATAAATTTTATGGTGCATAACTTAATAATTTTATTATTCCCTATAATCCATCCTTCATAATTTTCTCACCAATTTTGTTAATAAAAGCATTCAATTCTGTATCATCCCTCGCTCTTTATAGACATGGAACAATAACAAGAAACATTATCGAGAATTAAAGTACGCTATTGACTATCGTAATTATTTTGATATACCTTTCCGTAATGACTCCAGACTTTGTAATGTACATCATATTTACTAACTGATTGTGTTGCACCCCTTTTATTAACTGGTTTTTCATTGTTTTTAATCTCCTCACACAAAAAAGGAACGTTCGTTCATATAAGTTATACGTACAAATGTTCTATTTTAGAAGTGGTAATTTTTAGATCAGTCTTTTTATTAATCTAAAACCAATTTATAGTCCTGTAATTCCCCAATATCTCAGGAGTTTCCCAATGGATTCCTACAGCTCTAATTGTTAATACAAACAGTATTGTAAATTTTTCGGGACTTAAGAAGGCGCGAAGTTTGAATGATTAAATGATCCATATTCTCTGAATCAAAATGAAAAAACGCCTGTCACATCATTTCATAACTCATTGATTTTGAATCATAGAAAAGAGATACGATTATTGTCACACTGAACAGAATGCATAATACGACAATTAGAACAAACTTATGGCTTAATAACGATTTATTCCTCCCTGCTCCATTCCATTATTTGTTCAGATACTTTTGCACACTTTCTAAAAACTTGATTCGACTATAAACAGGGCCTCCTTCCATAAGCGGATCAACCACGTTGACATATACGTGATCGTGTTTAAAGGCATTAATATTTTGGATGATTGGATTCTTCTTTAAGTCTTCGAATGCATTTTCCGCATCTTTGTTATCACTCATAGAGAATTGCACAAACAAATAGTCTGGATTCATTTCCGCCAGTTGCTCGACAGAGATCGCATCTTGCAATTTCGCCATGTCTATCTGTTCTGGCATTTCTAAACCAATGTCATTGTATAAAAAAGGGTTAAAGTCTACATGTTTTGCAAAAATGTAAGCTTGCCCTCCGCGAATACGAACAGCGGCTACTTTTTTACCTTGAAGCTTTTCTTTTAACGATGCTTTTACTGCTTGTGTATCTGTTTTATATTGAGATAGAATTTTTTCTGCCTCTGCTTGCTTTCCAGTTAATTCACCCATTAATTTCAAGTTGTCTTCCCAGTTTGTAGAAACGTGCGACACCAAAATAGTGGGAGCAATTTTTTGCAATTTCTCCTCCACCTCTTTTGGGAACTTCGTTGAACCTAAAATAATGTCTGGATTCAATTGCAATATCTTCTCCAAGTTAGGTTGTCTTTTTTCACCAATTGATTCTGCCTTGCCCGTTACTGAAGCAAACATTTCTGGAAACTTTCCACCTACCGATATTGCCCCTACTGGATGAACGTCAAGCATTACCGCATCTTCCATTGCTTCCATAGCCCCAATCACAATTTTTTCTGCTTTTTGTGGAACGGTATACTTTTCACCGAGATACTCAATCGTTCTTGTTTCGCCTGTTCCTGCATTATCCAATTGAGATTGCACTGATTGTCCGTTGCTGTCGGAGGTTGAGTTTGATTTGCTCTGTTTGTCTTCTCCTCCACATGCAGCCAAAACGATCATGAATGATGCTATCAAACCAGCTAGTATAAACTTTTTATTCATTCTTCTCTTGAACCCCTTCCAAAACAGTATCCCTATCATAATGATCAGTAGTATTAATCCCTAAATGCTCACGTAAGGTGACACCCGTATATTCATTTCTGAACAAACCTCTTTCAACCAACTGCGGCATCAGCTTTTCAAAAAATAGTTTCAAAGATTTTTCTGAACCACCCGGAATAGCTATAAATCCGTCAATAGCTCCAGCCTCAAATCGCTCAATTATATCGTTCAATACGTCTTCAACCGTTCCAACGGAAACCCAGTGAGCAGACCCGACAACCTCCGGCCTTGCTAATACCTCTTCCACTGTAGGTTGATGATTTGTAATATACCGGCGCAACAACTCAGCATGTGTTCGGCTGCGGACTGGCTGATTCGGATCAGGAAGCATATCGGAAGTTACGCGACGATCCAAAGCAAAACTACTCAAATCAAGACCCAGTACTGATTTAAGCGATGCATGTCTGCGCTCAATAGTCAAATGTGCGTGTGCAGCCTTATGTAATTCATGGGCTTCCTCACGAGTTTCGGCCAAGAAAAAATATAAACCTGGCAAAACTTTTATGGCGTCCGGATTGCGCCCATGCTCCATAGTTCTTTTTCTCAAATCATTTCGCAATTCCACTCCCGATTCAAGGTCTGGCATCGCTGCAAAAATAGCATCTGCTATTGAAGAGGCAAAATTTCGTCCTGTATCCGACGCGCCTGCTTGAAATAAAGGAATTGGTCCCGATTTATGGGCAGGCAAAGTAAGTGGTCCCTTAACACTAAAAAACTCACCTGAATGATTAATTGGGGAAACCTTATCCTTATCAGAAAACATGCCTGACTCACGATCAATAACAATGGCTTCATTCGGAAAACTTTCCCAGAGTTTGCGTACGACCTCAGTAAATTCAATTGCTTTCGCATATCTTTCTTGGGGTGAAGGCATAGGTGATTCACTGAAATTTTCGGCACCTTCAATAGAAGTGACAATATTCCAACCAGCACGTCCATTGCTTAGCCAATGCAAAGACTGAAGCTGTCTAGCAACAACATACGGTGGATTAAAAGTCGTAGAAATAGTCGTTACTAGCCCGATCCGCTCGGTTTCACGCGCAATCGCTGCAAATATCATAGTAGGGTCAGGGCTACCAAAATTAGCGGAATCGCCAAGCATCTGTGGACTAACAAAAAGATAATCCGCCCTGAAAAGAAAATCGAGCTTTGACTTCTCCGCCATTTTTGCCAAATCAATGTAAGGGTCAATTGAACCCATTTTTTCCACACCGCTGTCTGGGCGCCGCCAGTCATCTCCTTTCAACCAAGTAGATAAGACTAATCCAATACATAATTGTCTATTTACAGTCAATATTACCAATCCTTCCCATGTAGTAAAAATAGTTTTGCGCCCATGAAATACTCTGATCAGATGTTACCTCTAAAAGGCTATCAATTAATAATGATTCTCATTATCGATTATAGTGTAGCAAGATCTGCAACAAATGCAAATACACAAATCACAAATACTATATGCATTATTATCTAATCCAGGTTTGCTGAATGATGATTTAGCCGACATGTAGGATAGGGCTGGAAGGAAAGAATGAGACAAAAGGGAAAAAGCCTGCACTCTAGGTTCATCACCAGTTGCAGGCGTAATATATAAATCAGTAACTCAATTTATATGATTATCTAATTTATGTATGTATGCGGAGGGAGACACACCAAATTTCTTTTTAAACACTCTACTGAAATATAGCGGATTGGCGTAACCGACACTAATAGCAATATCGTGGATGGGAAAATTGCTTACTTTAAGTAAGTCACTCGCTCTTTCCATACGATAATTGATAAGATAGTCGATTGGACGAAGTCCAGTATGTTTGTGAAAGAAGTAGGAGAAGCGTTTGGGACTCATTGCATGCAGCTCCGCCAATTCGTCGAGTGTCAACGGATTCATATAATGCCGGTGTATGTATGCAATAGCCTCCTCTATCACCCTTTCACTTGGAGAACTGCCACTCTCTCGATGCTTACACCCCACCAAAACTTGATGCATGACACTTAAAAATAACTCCTTGACACGAAGCTTTCCAATCCCTCTAAGTGTATTGGCATTCTGATGAAGCATGATAAGTAATTCGAGCACTCTCGGATTTGCTCCCGCTTCCAGTTTGAAATGAGAGTCGCATTCATGACCGCTATATACTTCGTCTAACTTGTCAAATCTATAAAACAGTAAATAGTACTCATACTCTGATTGACTTGTAACTTGCGCGTCCAGTTGCATGCCTGGAGCCACATGAATTACTGAGCCTGGATGTAATTCATAGACAGTTCCATTCACACTCATTCTAGCCTCTCCACGAATTACAAAAAGAAATCCATGCCGGACAGCCCTAAATTCACTTAGTATACTTTTCGGCTGGATGACTAAACGGTGAACACCTTCTATATCATAGAAACCTCTAGCAAATATCTCGGCTAATTTATCCAAATCTATCATGATAATACACCTGCCCCCTATCCAAACATTGTACATCTGGGTTACTTTCATTAATGCCAAACAACAAATCTATTTCTCGAGATATCAGCATAACCGCTATTTATTGGGGATCAGTCAGGCTATACACTCAATATTGCCACCCCTTCCTATATAGTAAAAATAGTTTTGCTCCCATGAAATAATACTCTGATCAGATGTTGCCACTAGAAGACCATTAATTAATAATGATTCTCATTATTAATTAATAGTCTAGCAAGGTCTGCAACAAATGCAAATACACAAATCACAAATACTATATGCATTATTATCTAATCCAGGTTTGCTGAATGATGATTTAGCCAATGTTGTAAGAGCCTTGTTAACTTCCACATACAATTTCCAGTGTTTAATTATCTATTTAGTCAAAACCGTTAGTCCTTGTATAACACCTATTAATTTTGTTTTTTACTTAAAATTAATTCCTTACATATCATCTCTATTTCTTGTGAAAAGGATTTTACTTGGAAGGCTTCTGAATATACCTTGTTCTCAGGTAAAGCTTCTACTTGTTGCAATTTTTCTTCATAGGTTTGTACAAAATGATCAAGCGTTGGACTTTTCAAATTCAGGGCATTCGCAATCCCTTGAATGATTTTCACACGATAGTAATCCTCTTTTGGCATTCTAGGAATATCCCATTCTCCGTCATGATTTTTAAAAATCCTTCTAAGAGGAACTGCTGAAAAATCAAAGTATCGTCCTTCTTGATTTGGTATAGAAAATGGATCAATTAATAAGGATGCATAACGAATATAGAGCAGATACTCTTGATGTATGGACTCAAGTTTGTTAAAATCCTCTATTTCTTGTCTAGCTATACTTTCTGGCTGTAATGGATAATTATCATCTACCATAAATTTCAATAGATTTAGAGGTTGAATATTGAAGTGTTTTACAATCGCCATCATTTCTTTCCAATAATTTAATAAATGACGAATCATTGTATAGGTAATGGGACCCTCAGGATAAAGCTTATACACATACTTTGTTATTTTTTTCTCGTCAAATATTGCTTTTAATGAAAAATCATTCATAAATAAGGGAGGGTGCACGTATAAAGAAATATTTCTTGTTTCTGCCTCAAGGGGAGATGCTACTTTTTTCAAATGAATCCCTAAATAACGAAACAACTCAGATAATTCATCCAATCTATCCGATTTTGAGTAAGTTGAACCAATATAAACTGTTCTCTTTACTCCTGTCGTCAATACTTCATTTGATGGAATCTCCCCTAACAACCATCTAGTATCTCCATAATATGTTGAAAAACTAATTACCTCAGCCTGGGGAGATAAATTCTTTAGGAAATTAGTTATTAAATGACTAGAGCCAAATGTAGGCGAAATTAATATAAAGCAGCTAGCCTCCTTCAACACTTTGGTATCGATTTGTGCTAATACTGATATATAAGAATCTGTAGTAACACTAAGTACAATGGTATCCCATTTACCAGATATTGTATGGTAACCATTAAAAAATGCATCAATAGTACATTTTCCTGCAACAGACTGATGTTGTGTATTTTGTATATATACCTTCAGTGCAAGTTGATGCTGAACGATCGTTTCAAAGAAAATTTTGGAACGTAAAGATTCTCGACCAGCAATAGCTACTTTACTATTATAATAATTCTTGAAATTCACAGCTAATTGAATTACCGTGGGCCCTGTTCCTAACAGTAAAACCTTATTAAAATAGGTCATAATCTTCTCCTCATCTATTTAAGTCATTGTACTTTTTGATATAAAATAACCTCAAATACACTTTGAGGGTGAATAATTTTCTCAATTATATGCCATTTGGTTTCGTCTACTTTCTGCATTGGATAATTAAAAAGAGACTTTAAACCATTTCCATAACGCATAGCAATAAGCACATCTTTATTTGTTAAATCATATAATTGGTCTAGTATGTCATATTTATAGCTAACAGTTGAACTAAATATAATATGACTAATCTGTTTAATAACTGCGAGTTCCCGTACTGACTTATTGTCAATTTGAATTGATAAATGACTTCCTAATTTATTTACTACATGTTTTCCCAACTGAATCGCTTCATCATCAATATCAATTCCAAAAACTTCTGCACCTGTTCGTTCCGCAATCATTAATAATGTTATAGGAAAAGGTCCAGATCCTACTAAGAGTACCTTTGACTGGCTGGTGATTTGAAAACCTCTAAATTCTCTTTCAATGCAGTTTTCTATGTTAAGAAAATAATTAGTAATCTCCTCTTTTTCATGGCTTAATACTAAAGCTCTATATTTTTCCATGATTTGGACACAAACAGAAGAGTTATTTCTTAGATTCTCGACTATTGATAATATTTCGATTGATTGATCTAAATTATTCCATTGTTTTTGATTGTCATGATTAATAATAAAGGACGAATAATCATCAATTATTCCACACAACTCTGAATACTCAACTATTAGATGATCGTTGTTTTGATTGATAAATAACTTAAATTTTTTATCAAAGTAATGTAATTTCTTTAAAAACGCACCTATATCCATGACTTGCCTCACTCCTATGTTTGAGGATTAAAGTTCAATATATGCGGTACCCTTTAATACTATTTCAACGCTATATTTCGCCATACAAAAACACCCCAGAAGTTAGATTTTTAACTCTAACTTCTGGGGTGCAGCACCCAATTTGGAGGCTATTTTTGTTTAAACGTATATAGTATTAGATTTTTATTTTTTATAAATTAATGGTAGTTGAGTGAACCGGAAAATCCATTTTCTAGAGAAAAATTAAGATAAGTATTGTATTTACCGTTTTGATTTTAAATTTTTCCTTCATCATCGGCGAGGCTGCCAGTACGATACTACCAGGCTGCTCAAAGTTGCCAATAACTGCAATAGGATTTTGCAAAACATCTAAACCTGCTAACATTGCCATACAGCTTGCGTAAAAGCATTTCATGTCCATACAAAAAATATCCTTGCGCGGCAGATTGTCGTAATTCAAATCACCTCACGCTTCAGATGCGTAACAGGCATTATTGCTAGAACATTGTTAATAATAAACGTACGCTTTGCCTGCCTCGTAAAGCAAAATGCTGTAAACGAATCCCCAACAATATTTATGATTTTCACACGCCTTTTCGTAATGACACCAGACCTGGCTACATACATCATGCTAACTACTTGTTGACGCTGCATTGCTTTTATTAACTGTTCTTTCATCCTAGTTGCTCCTTTTCGCTAGCTCTGTTATATCCCTGAGCTTTACTTTCCTCCCATAAAAAATCAGATGAGTATAGCAGAGCTGTTTTCATTAAGAACAAACGTTTGTATTTTTATTATACGCACGTACGTTCCTAATTAGAAGAGGTAATTTCAGCTAATTTTCAAGGAGGTTAGAGGACAAATAAACTGGGCATTCGTGTAAGCCTAAAATAGCTTTGTACATATTCTGTGCTTAAGATATGTATCGAAAGTTAATTAGAAAGGATGTAATTATTAGCTCAAATATTGATTATACTTCACCATCAACTCAGTTCACTTTTGATGTAAATGACAGTACTCTTTTTAAAAAAGATGATCAGAATTTTATAAATATTCTAGGTGTAGAACAATTAAATACGTTAGAAAATATATCTTTGCTTGATATTTTTCTAAGTAGGAATAAGGTGATAGAGCCTCACTATCATCAAAATGCAGCAGAACTTGTTTATTGTATTTCTGGTGCTGCCATTGTCTCAATATTTAATCCCTTTACAAAAGAGATTAAAAATTATCCTATCGAGCCTGGCCAAGTCGCCAATGTACCGCAAGGATGGTGGCATTATGAAATTGCTACTGAGAATGACACGCATTTACTGGCTATTTTTGATGCGCCAACTCCCGAAGTTATTTTAGGGTCAGATATATTGAAATTTACACCTTCCAATGTTATGGCTCACACGTATTGTTTAGATGAAAATCAGTGGAAGAAAACAATCGCGCCTATTGTACCATCAACATATATCGGTCCACCTAAAGACTGCAACCGTGTAAAATCAACTTCTGAAAAGCAAAAAGATCAAAAGGAGCAAAAAGATCCTCATCATAAACATAAAAATAAGTATAGACCTTCACAATTTATGAACCCATATCCGCCATATCACTATCCAAATATGAACCCTTATATGAATCCTTATGGCTCGTATTATTAAACAATAGTAAAAAATGGAAAATCGTTTTATACGAGTGTATGACTCGACATCAAAAGCTCTACATCTTTCATCGCATAAAAAATAAATAAAAAGGAAAATCTATATGTTAAAGTCATAACTTCGTTTTACTAAAAGAGGTGTAGAAAATGGAATTATTTCCAGTGATCCATACAAATTTTTGGGATGCTGTAATAGCCGTTCCAGCTGTGTTAATTATTACGCAGCTAATTAAGGTGTTTATGCATATTCAGCCTAAATATGTTCCCGCGATCGCCCTTGCTATTGGCTTGATTATTTCTATTTTTATTAGCCATAGACATAATCTTATTGCTGGAATATTTATGGGCTTTTTTTATGGTTACGCAGCTATTGGAAACTTTGCTGCATTAAAAACAACCATTAATAGCTTTAAAAGCAAGAAATTAAAGGAATAAACCTTTCAGCTTATCTACAAAATAAATAAAGTGTAACAATAAGCAAAGGTTGATTTTCACTCCGAGTTGGCGCTTTCCGCGGGCTTGGTTCGTCACTACATTCCGGGGCTTTCAGCGCAAGCTAATCCCGCAGGAGTCGTCACTCTCCGTGAAAATCAACAACTCCTCATCTTTAGTATGAGGAGACAAGCTGAACCGAAATAATATTATAATTTTGA
Organism: Lysinibacillus sp. NPDC093190; assembly: GCF_050280425.1. Classification (NCBI taxonomy): domain Bacteria; kingdom Bacillati; phylum Bacillota; class Bacilli; order Caryophanales; family Bacillaceae; genus Lysinibacillus; species Lysinibacillus sp. NPDC093190. Next base: position 211,347 of record NZ_JBNNVG010000002.1, read on the forward strand.
TTAAACCGTCAAAAATTCAGAATTATTAAACCTTCATGCAGATTTATACAATCAGGAGTAACGTTTGTCTACAATCTGACAGGAATATGTATTGGGATGAATTCATTTTTAAATGAATACTTTGAAGATTTATCGGAACAAAATCTCATTTTATCGGAACAATTTCAGTTTTTATCAACTATGAGCGACTCATAGGACACCCCCAGGAAAATGCAATCACCCCTCATTACGATTATCAGACCCTTTTATTGTAAAAATGATTAGAATTTCATTTGTCAGCACATCCTAATCTCATAATTAATGAACGAGAGTTAGGATGTGTAACTATGGAATTGGTAAATGAAAATCTAGCAACATTACGATTCAAGGAAATTTTTAAGCTTTGGACACAGATCGGCGTTAATAATGGCTATATAGCTTCAAATCATGCATTTTTCAAGCACGCTGTTGATAAAAATTTGAAGGCTATTATCGTGGATTTTGTGAAATGTTTAAAAGAAGAAAATAAACACCTAACAGCATTATTAAAGGAAAATGGGGTACTTGCTCCTTCTACCTCAATCGACTACTCAAAGTTAAGAATGGGAAATATTCAAGGAAAAGCAGCCATTAATGATACAGACATTAGTACCATTTTATCAATGAATATTGCTTCTTCACTTATTTCAGTCAGTCAGGCCTTTGAAATATCTGTTAAGAAGAAGCATACTGCAAAATATGGAAAACTTCATATGAGGTATGCCATACTTGGCGCAAAGCTAATACGGCTCAGCAATGACAAAGGCTGGCTACTAGCATCTACTACAATGTAATGTTAAGAAGCTCTCGTTTCAACAAAACGAGAGCTTCAATGTTTTTTCCTTCTTATCGACTTCTCACGAACAACAGCTTGTACCACTGATTCACGATGAACGGTAGCACGGACAAGCTATAAATAAAGCCTAATTGTGCGGTACTTAATGTAGCAACTTCAAACACACCTGTAAGTAATGGAATAAACAATACTGCGTGTAAACTTAAAAAACCGATTAAGAATGCAAGCCAAGTATATTTATTAGAAAATAATCCAATGACGAAGATAGATTCTTTAGCTCTTGAGTTAAAGCCATGCACTAATCGTGACAAGCATAATGTTGTAAATGCCATAGTGCTCGCCGTTAAAGTATCTCCTGTTGACAATCCGATTTCAAAAGCCACCGTCGTAGAAATGGCAATTAGTAATCCTTCGAGCACCACTTGAGTAGTAAATGCTTTATTTAATAATGGTGTATGAATATTTCGGGGCTTGTCCTTCATTGTTTTTTTATTGTTCGGCTCTAGACCGATGGCAATTGCCGGTAAACTATCCGTTAGTAAGTTAATAAATAATAGATGCACAGGTGCAAAAGGAACTGGCAAACCTAATATTGTCGCATATAAAACAACAAAAATGGCACCTGCATTCCCAGATAATAAGAACAAAATAGCATTTTTAATATTCGTATAGATGCTCCTACCGTTTGCGATAGCCTTAACAATCGTTGAAAAATTATCATCGGTTAAAATCATAGAGGAGGCATCTTTTGCTACCTCTGTGCCGGTGATGCCCATCGCCACACCAATATCAGACTGTTTTAGGGCAGGGCCATCATTAACACCATCTCCTGTCATAGCGACGAAATGCCCTTTTTCCTGCCACGCTTTAACGATACGAATTTTTTGAACCGGTGTTACTCGGGCATAAACAGAAAAATCTTTAACCTTTTCTTGAAGCTGCTGATCTGTTAGACCTTCTATTTCATGCCCTTCAATCGCTTCAGAGGGATCATTTAAAATCCCGATTTGATTGGCAATAGCCGTTGCCGTAATTTTATGATCCCCTGTAATCATCACCGGTTTGATACCAGCTTTTATACATTTTTCAACCGCACCTTTAGATTCTTGTCTTGGAGGATCCATCATCGCGACTAAACCAACAAAGATTAAATCTTTTTCAGCCCTTACATCGATTGCTTGATTTCCCCTTACTTCTTTGTAGGCAACTGCTAGCACCCTTAACCCATTCATAGAAAAATCACAATTTACCGCTTCGATTTTTTGGCGTTGTTGTTTTGTAATATTAAATATACCTTTTGAAGTTTCAATCTTTACAACTTTAGGAAGGAGGACATCTAGTGCTCCTTTTGTAATCATAATAGATTGATGATTGATATTATTTACAGTACTCATGAGCTTTCTATCTGAATCAAAAGGGATTTCGGCCACTCTTGGATAATGATCTCTTACCAGTAATTCGTCAAAATCATATTGCTTCCCTAATTTTACGAGTGCAATCTCAGTAGGATCACCGATTTCCTTACCGTCCCTTTCCACAGCATCACTACATAATATTGCCTTTAACATAAGATCTTTCTCAACTGCATTTTCAGTGTGTAGCTGATCATGTGGAATAATTTTTTCATCCACATATACCCCTTGAACAACCATTTTATTTTCAGTTAATGTTCCTGTTTTATCTGAACAAATGACAGATACACTTCCAAGACTTTCAACAGCATAAAGCTTTCGAATAATGGCATTTTCCTTTGCCATTTTTTGTGTTCCAAAGGCTAGTACAATGGTAACAATCGAGCTTAATGCTTCTGGAATTGCTGCAACGGCAAGTGAAACAGCAAACATAAACGATTCTACAAGCGCACGTCCTCTAATAAGGTCAATCACTAAAATAGCTAAACAGATTAACGTAATCCCTAAAGCTAATTTTTCCCCGAAATGATCTAAACTTACTTGTAAAGGTGTTTTCTTCTCTTTCGCAGTATCTAGTAAATTTGCAATTTTGCCGATCTCGGTCTGCATTCCGATAGCTGTAACCATGACAATACCACGACCAGTTGTCACAAAGCTTCCAGAGTATACCATGTTCTTTTTATCAGCAACAGTTACATTATTTTCTTTAATAGCATCGATACTTTTCGCTACAGCGATTGATTCACCTGTCAGCGAGCTCTCATTGATATGCAAATTATGACTTTCTAATAATCTCCCATCTGCATTAATATAATCCCCAGCCTCTAAATAAATAAGATCTCCAACGACGATATCTTCCGAAGGAATCTCTATTAGCTGATTATTTCGCATTACTTTGGCAATTGGAGAGGTTAAGGCTTTTAAATTATCCAAAGACTGTTCTGCCTTGACATGCTGTACAGTGCCTAGGATAGCGTTTAATATAACGACAATCATAATTACAATCGTGCTTCCTACTTCACCTAATAGAAATGAAACGAAAGCAGCGATGATTAAAATAATGACTAATAAATCTTTAAACTGTCCAAAGAAAACGGCGAATGCACTTGTTTTTTTTCCTTCCTCTAATACATTATAGCCGTATACTTCTTGCCTCTTTTGAACGTCATAATCACTCAATCCTTGATCTGTCACGTTCAAAGTTTGCATAACTTCAGCTGATGATTGTTGATGATATTCTGACATTCGATTCCCCCTCCATTTGAAATTATTAGACAATCATGCTAATTAAGTAACTGTTGTTATTAGTTAATAAGTTAGATTCCCATCAGTAGACCCCTTTGAATTATCTATCTTAGGCAGAGAGAAAATTATATGTCCTAAAAATAGTATTGAATCATCAGACTCTCTATCTACTCGAGCCCCTAAAATACTTTAACTACAACAATCTATTCCTTGCCCTATTCCAGTATGATAATATTCGGTATAGAAATTAAATATTTGTTTATAGGTGAAAATAGTATATAAAGTGAAAATAGAATCAGTGGGGTTTCCTTTATCTCCACTGACCATCACCAATCGGACATTTATGAGCAGTTCATGTGGGATAAATCGCGATGACCTTTAAGCCAATTGGGCATAATCATCTCCTCTTGCTAGCGATGTGCGCACAAAAAAGACATTTGGAATATGGCTACTCCAAATGCCCTTCGTCATATGCATAGACTCCCTATAGGCCAGTCTGCAATTATTTTATTGTTTTATTCGCGACTAATAAATAATCAAGTGCACTCATTCTAGTAAGCTTATGAGTAAATTTTATAGCATCTGCCTGCGAGTCAAACATAAAGTTTTCGAGTTCGTCTGTTGGTATATATTGATCAGCGATTTTTCGTTTTAGTTTTCGTACAGATAAAGTGTGTGAATCCTCTTCATATAAAATAATAGCACCCACATTTCGGTAAAGCGTCTGGTCAATCGTTGCGACAACTTTCACATTTGATCCTTGAAATTCTGTTAAATCTATCTGCATGTATTTACCAACCTCCTCTAAACTTACATTCTATCTCTCTCTATCATTGTCCTTCTTTTTCAGCAGTATTTTCTGGATATTTCATCCAAAACTCCACTCTAAACTAGGAGTTGTTGTGAGCCGATTTCATCTCTAGTTCAGCCCCATGTGAACCTGGCGCTCTTTTTAGAGAGAAAATAGCACAACCTAGCGCACATAAAACTAAAATGGCACCGAAGCTCGCTAAATGCGTAACCGATCCTGTAACAGCAAACATAGCTCCACCGACAGCTGAACCTATGGATATACCGATTTGTAATGCAGCCGTATTTAAGCTTTGTTGAATATCAGATGTTTTTGGATCAGTTTGAATTAAATAATTTTGTAATGGCGGTGTAAGAGCCCAGCTAAGTGCACCCCATAAAACTGTTACGACTAAAAAGAGTGGTAAAGCAACAATCGTGTAAGGAATACTAAATAATACAACGGCGAATGTAGATACAATAAATAGAATGGCTTTACTAGTACCAATTTTGTCACTTAGCCAACCACCTAGAGCATTCCCACTGACAGACGCGATTCCGAAGATTAGATAACAGATACTAATCCAAGAGGCACCCATATCAAATGCTTCTACTAAAAATGGTGTTAAATATGCGTAAAGCATATAATGACCAGCCAGCATAAATAGTGTTATTAATTGTGCACTTAAGATTTTTAAATTGGCTAATGATTTCATTTGAGCCTTTAATGGGACAACTTCTACAACTGGCATTTTTTCAAGCAGTAACGCAATAAGAATCATAGATACAGTTGAAAGAAGCGCTATTCCTAAGAACACAGCTCGCCATCCAAATGCTTCTGCCACAAATATCCCCATTGGCACACCGATGACAAGTGCAGAACTGACACCCATGAACACAAGCCCTAAAGCTTTTGCACGATGTCTTGGTTCAACAATTTTTGTTGTAATCGTTAAGGATAAAACGATGACCAAGGCAGTACTCATCGCTGTGAAAATTCTAGCAATCATGACGATCAAGAACGTCGTACTAAAATACGTCATAAGATTACCTAAAGTAAAAATAAATAAAGAAATAAGATAAAGACGCTTCCTTTCCACTTTTGCGGTTAATGATAAAAGGACAGGCGCAGATATTGCATAGACAAGAGCAAATAGTGTAATTAATTGTCCCGCTGTTGCTAAGGACACATTTAAATCCTCTGCAATTGTTGGCAATATACCACCTACAATTAATTCCACCAATCCTACCGCAAAGGTAGTAACGGCAAGAATATACACTCTCCAATTCATAGTAATCACCCTTCTATTACACTTTCATTTTTGTAGAGAGATTTAAATTATGCCTCGGCATAATTGCGTCCGGAATCGGCTTTGTGCTTGCACAAAGAACTCCTTTCCGATTCCGTGACATCCGCCGGAGGCTTTAACTTCTTTCAGCAGGTGTTTGGACACCCGCTGAAAAGTGACTTCAAACCCCATTCATCTCACCACATATAAAGGTGGGAGACTTACGCTGAAAGAAGTTAAAAGAAAAAAATCCTGACTACAAAAATAAAGCAAAATTTTTGTAGTCAGGATTTTATGGTTCCTGGTAGAGACCCTCAATCCATATCATTGAGGTTATACAGATCAAATATTTACGTTAGATATATTAGCACATTGAATTTTGCATGACAACAAGTTTTTATTATTCTCTCTTCCTTATCATCCATAATCGGTTCACTATAGCACTTTCAATCATTGAAATGCAAACGCTTACCTAATAAAAAATCATTTCAAGAGAGAGAAATTTTAGATTTTGCTTATATTTTTTTAAGTTTGACCATACATACTAATATAACAGGAACATTGCGAGGTGATTGTTTGCGTATAGTAGGTTTAGTATGCTATTTTTTATTGTTGTTTTATGGTGTAGAACCAGTAGTAGAAGAGCTCTCAATCGATAAACCAGCAATCATTTCTCCTAGTCTGAGCAAACAGCAAGTCCCCATAAAAGAAACTATTGAAAATTCAACAGTTTGTGTCTATTACCCCACTTATAAAGTTTGCAAAGCATTATCAGCAAACTAAAAAAGTAAAAAAAGAGGCCACTACCTACCAAGTTGCCTCTTTTTTTACTGAAAGTCCCCATTTATTTTATTTTGGACCGATATGGAAATGACTAAACGGATATATTGTTAATTTAGCTTCACCATAGATGGCATCTTTAGAAATTAAGCCATAGTGACGGCTATCAGAACTTTTTAAACGGTTGTCCCCCAGTACAAAATACATACCCTCAGGAACCTTTTTTTCATTTATTAATTGCTCTAACGTGAAATTTTCTGTAATACGTAATTGATTAGGATCATCTGTTTGGCGATTCACATAATCTTCTTTATAAGCTTTGCCATTTACATACAAAACATCGTCTTTCATTTCAACTGTATCACCTGGCAGGCCAATTACTCGTTTAATATATAGTTCATCTTCTGTTGGTGATTGAAAGACAATTTGATCAAAGCGGTCAATTTCACTCATTTTACTTACAATAATAAGATCCTTATCATGATAAGTTGGATACATAGAAGCCCCTTGCACTTTAATCGGTGCAAATAAAAATTGCTTACAGCCTAAAACGATAATAGCTGTAATTACAATAATTTTAAGATAGGATATTAATTCTTTTTTGAAACTTGATCTCTCTTGTTGCATGCTCATTCCCCGATACTGTTTTTTTATAGTATAACATTTTCTACAGTATATTGACGAATTAATCACATAAATTGTTTCAAGTTTACCAAAATAGCTCATCACCATAATGTGAGGTTGATTTCGTTCCGACCGGGCGCTTTCCTGGGGACGTCAATAAGCCGCTTGAGTCAAAAGGATGTTGATCACGAAGGCGGTCCCCCTACTTGTTTCGCTCCATGGTCCCATCTATGACGCTGTAGCCCATGTGAAAACCATTAACCAAAGAAACGCTCAGGTCCTAGGGAAAACTGATCAGGTCAATCGAAGAACAGCTCAGGTCCGAAAGAAAACTAATCCACTCAGCCCAAAATCCGCGGATACGTTTTAATAAATGTCATCCTTAATTTTTTTGGTGACGAGCCACAAAAAATAGACAAAGCTACTTAATAGCTTTGCCTATATGCATTCTATTTTTTATTTTTCGATTATGAATGGTTACTTTGCGTAGTAGAGTGGTGCTGCTCATTCATTAAGTCTACTGCTAAAACAATACCGGTATGTAATGCAACTGCTAATAAAATTATGCCTATGATCATCACAATCACTCCCTCAACCATTTCTAATGCAATTATACACTAAATTTTCTGATATTTCAAACACTTGAGTGAAATAAAAAAACCATTCAACTAGGCATGCACCCTACCTGAATGATTTTTTATGTTTTACATGAAAATTTTTAAGCACAATAGTTGTAAATGACGTATAGCTGAACTGACTGGTTTTTTTTGAACTTTACGCTTAGGCACATAGCTTTGCATGCAATTATTTAGAGCTGTATACCTAAGCACCTGGGTCCTCCCATTCATTTTTCTCCCTCCCTTCATTGTCAAATTATTTACGGCTATCACTCAAATTGTTATTTTTAGTATTTATTGCAAATGGGTTTTTAATTCCGATTTGATTTCTTCTAGCTCTGTCTCTTTAGGGATGTAATACCATATGTGGTCGATTGTTTTGCCATTTCCCTCTTTAAATGACAACTGCTCAATATTACCATCCATTTTTTTATAAATACTTTGTAGTTGGATTAAGTCCTTCATTGTAAAATTCATACGGACATTATCTCCTACTACATCAAGCATATCTGTAGCCTTTAATAATATAGATGGTGTCGAGGCTTTTTTCAGAACCGCCTCAATAATTTGTCGTTGGCGAATTTGACGACCAAAATCACCACGGGGATCTTCATAACGAATACGTGAAAAAACTAGTGCCTTATCACCGTCTAAAGTTACCTCCCCCTTCGGATAATGGTAGGAGTCATAGGTTAAATCCATGTCATTATCAATTGTTACGCCACCAATCGTGTCGATAATTTGCAGGAAGCCCTCCATATTAATAAACACATAATAATCAATTGGTATATCTAAAAAATGCTCAACCGTATTCACCGCCATTGGGACGCCTCCAAATGCATAGGCATGGTTGATTTTATCGACAGAATTGTGGCCAATAATTTCTGTACGAGTATCTCGAGGTATACTGAGCATCTTCATCGTGTGTTTTTCAGGGTTCACCGTAATAACAATCATCGTGTCTGAACGGCCACTATCATTTTTACGTTCATCCACTCCAAGCATTAGCACCGAAAACGGGTCCTTTTTCGTAACTATTTTTTGTTCTTTATTGTCATCACCTGTCGCTTCAATTAATGGTGTATTTATTTTATTCATCGTTTTTTGGATTGTATAATAAGCAGTACCTATAAAAATTAAAATAATTGTTAATAAGCTACCTACTATCCATAGCCAAATTTTCTTCTTGCTCTTTTTTTCCTTAGAGCGTTTCATATTTTTTTCCATACATAAGTCCTCTCTTGCAAAAAAATTTACCCCTCTTTTTGACGTTTTAAGTTGGAAAAAAGTTAATATGTCTAATTATATGCATATTGGACGAAAAAAAGACGTACACTAGTATTTACTAAATGTACGATAAAGTATTCCTTGATTTGTAAATGATCCCTCATTTATTAGTGTCAGCTAAATTTATGAAAAAGCGACTTACATAATTCCACTATGTTTATATGAAATTTTACTAGAAAACAAATTAATAAATGACATTAGCAAAAGGCTCAACAGCTTTACAGTACCCTGAGCCTTTTTAACAGACATCAATCAATTATGCCTGGCATAATTGCGTCCAGAGGCTTTAGGCCAACAGATGTTTTTTGTGCGAAAGCGTAGTGCTAACGCAGCGACAGCAACATGTTTTGTCTGTGCGAAAGCGAAGCGACAGCAACAACACGATGGTGGTCACTCAGGCGTTTTCACAGGATGTGAAGTTCTTAGCCTGAGTTCCTCTTTTCAGCGGATGTTTGAACACCCGCTGCAAGAAGTTATAGATTAATCATTATAAAGTTTAAAGCTATATTGATCGAAATATCGTTGAATACTCATCGCTGCATATTGGATAATTTTCACTATTTCAGGAAGTTTCTCCCCCGTTGGTTTCCGATAAACTGGGCCAGCTAAGGTTAAAGAAGCAATAATCTCACCTTTGCTATTAAAAAGTGGTACACCAATCCCAAATACAGAATGAGAATATTCACCTGTCGTAAAACACCAGCCTTGATTTCGAATCTTCTCTAAATCTAATAACATCTCATCTGGGTCTGTAATAGTTTCTGGAGTAAATTTCTCCATCCCTTTACTCATAATGTCCACCTGTCTATTTTCTGGAAGAAAGGCCATGATTGTCTTACAAGAAGCACCTATGTAAAGTGGTGTTCTCGTCCCAATTGAAACCGAGAATTTAATAGTTTGCGAACTCTCTGCAATCTCTACTGTTACTCCATCTGTTCCGTCCAGCCACGTTAAAAATACGGACTCTTTTATTTCCTCTGAAAGTTTTTTCATTATAGGTAAAACAAAATCTGAAAGATTCAATTTTTCTTTTACCATTTGACCGAATTCTAAAAAACGAAGCCCCAACTCATATTTTTTCGTCTCAGGATTTTGGATTAAAAAGCCATGATTTTCAAACGTTGACAAGATCCTATAAATAATGGAGTGACTAATATTCATTTCTTTCGCTAATTCACGCACGCCCCATGTAGGAGTTTGTTTACTAAAATATTTAAGAACTTCTAATGAGTTATCTAAAGTTTTTAATGTCATCTCACACCTCTTTGTCTCTATATTAGAACCGCAATATTATTATAAAATGAATCTAGATAATTTTCAATAATTCCAACTTTTTCTATTATTCGTTATTTCTAGCTCATCACTATAACGAGGGGATGCTTTTTATTTTGACTGACTCGGGCGCTTTCCTAGAGGACATCCGATGATCAGCTTGGGTTAGCATTTGTGATGGCCATATTTTCTCTCCATAAAAAAAGCCGTTCCACACTGAAACGACCTTTTTTGTTTATACACTTTTGTCTTGTATGCCTTGCATTAATTTTTCTTGAATCTGCAATATTGTGCAATCATCCTTACATCTCATTGGCAATCTGTTTGACAATTTCATCAATAGTTGGAATAGCTGAAGTTTTATTGGCCTGTGTCAAAATACTAAAGATATACCACTTGCCACTCTTTCCTTTTACATAGCCACTTAAAGTATATGTTCCAGAAATATAGCCTGTTTTAGCAGATACATTATAGCCATTCATACGATTTTCTAAAGTCGCACCAACAAGGCTGCCCTTTCTACCAGCTTGCGGTAATGCATCTAAATATGAGTAGTACCAGGATTTACTTCGAACTTTATATAATAATAGACTTTCTTGCATACTACTTACTCGATTTTGATGATTTAAACCTGAACCATCCTCAAAATACCACTGCTCCATAGTAAGCCCAATATCACTACCGTATGTACGAATTGCTTGGATACCAGCTGACCAGCTTCCTTCACCAAGTAGCTCTCGCCCAAGCTGTTTCGTCAACATATCACCCATGCCATTAATGCTTAACTTTAAATATTTAAAGTTAATATCAGTTAATGGCTTTGAATACGAAATACCTACTCGCTGTGCATTCTCAGGCACCTTCCCAGTGTTAAGAGGCATTGTTTGGATACCTTTTGCTACTAATTTTTCACGAAATACATCGAGTGCATACAGGGTTGGATCATAGATAGTGACATATGTACTTTTCTGTGAACCTGCTGGTAAGTTACCAGTTACAATGATTCGATCTGTACCATATTCTCTTGTTATTTTTACAGTACTTTTCTCGCCCTTTTTAACAATTTTCGTTTTGTTAACAACGGGAATTGTACTTGCAAACGGAACAAGCTGAACATTAGCCGTAGTGCCAACCTTTGAGCCTGTCACTTTCACTTGCACATTTGCAATATCATATTGATCATTTGGCGAAATCGTTAACGCTGAAATACGTGAAGCATAAGGTTGATCCTCTTCTTGAGGTACAATACCCTTCGGTAAGCGATCTGCATCAAACCACGTATCATCCCCGATTAAAGAACCCGTAATTTTAGAGATACCCATTTTTTTCAGGCCATTGGCGAATGACTCTAAATGACTAGGTAAAAGCGTTGGATCTCCCTCGCCCTGTAAATAAATATTACCGTAAAGTACACCATCTTCAATTGATCCATCGACATATGTCTTCGTAGCAAAGCGGTAATCAGGTCCTAATAAATCCAATGCAGCGGCACTAACTAAAAGCTTGTGCGTAGAAGCTGGGCGGATCATTTTTTCACCATTATTATTGTAGAGCACATTCCCTGTTTCTAAATCTCGTACGGTTATGCTGTACTCGTTGTTCTTCCAATTCTTCGCAATAATGTTATTCACTTTTGTTGTCATCATTTGCTCACTAGCACCTGCCTTCTCAACAAAGATGATGGTCGAGTAACAGACCATTAAAATCATTATTAAAAAAATAATTTTCTTTTTCATAGACCCTCCAATTGGCAAATTTCTACTTTTCACGCTTTTATTCTACGGAAAAAATTAGCATTTTACAATAAAACACTTTTTTATTTTACAAAGAATAATGTGTCATCTTTTTTATTCGACAAGAATAAACTGTAATAGCAGCTAAATCATTTCGGGAAAGGAGTTGTTTATAAATGGGTGCTAAATGGATAAAGATTTCAGTTTTATATTTAGTGATTGTTTTGGCCTTTGGACTGTTTATGCATTATACAATTCAACTCGAATGGAAGACGACACATGCACATATTGGTGTGGTGGGTTGGCTTACAACTGGTTTTATCGGCTTAATTTATTCCGTATATAAAGATGCCGCCGAGACAGGATTAGCCAAAGCACAATTTTGGTTTTACAATATCGGATTGCCGTTCCTCTTTGTTGGTATGATGATGGTTTATATAGATGTACCGCGCTGGTTATTTGAGCTCTTTGTATCTGGTGGCGGTATAGCAGTGGCAATTTCAGTGCTGTTCTTTGTTGTCAATGTCTTTAAAAATGTAAAATCTTAAATAGAAAGAGGCTGGGACAGAACTCGATTATTTTGAAAAATAGCGAAAATAGATAATAACTTTTTCGCTTCGATGAGTAGAGTGTTCCTTCCTAAATCAAAAAAATGTTAGACCGAAATACAATCGGTCTAACATTTTTTCTTTTTGTCCCAGCCTCTTCATTTATACCATTCTCCATGTAATCATTCAAATTATTGTTGCAATGAATTCGCCTGCATTTGATACATTTTTTCGTAAATGCCACCCTGTGCTAATAGCTCATCATGTGTGCCACGCTCAACAATTTTACCTCGATCTAAGACAAGAATACGATCTGCATTTTTAATAGTAGAAAGTCGGTGAGCGATAATGAATGTTGTACGTCCTTTTTTCAGCACATCCATCGCATGCTGAATAATCTCCTCTGTTTCCGTATCGATATTAGAAGTAGCCTCATCTAAAATTAATATAGCCGGGTCAAAGGCAAGCGCACGCGCAAAGGAAATTAGCTGACGCTGTCCAGATGACAGTGTGCTCCCCTTCTCAATAACAGGCTCATCATAGCCATTTGGCAAGTTCGCCAAAACACGTTCCCCTCCAACTGCCTTTAATGAGGTTTCTATTTTTTCTCGCGAAATTTTAGGATTATTCAGGCTGACGTTCGAAGCAATAGTACCTGTAAATAAGTATGGGTCCTGAAGAACAATACCCATATGTTCACGCATTGTTTGACGAGGAACCGAAGTAATATCAATTCCATCAATCGTAATTTTCCCTTTAGATGGGTCATAGAAACGGAACAATAAATTCATAATAGAACTTTTCCCAGATCCTGTATGGCCTACTAAGGCAATGGTTTCACCTTGGTGTGCTTCAAATGAAAGGTTTTTCAATACGTATTCATCATTTTTATAAGCAAAGGAAACATCTTCGAACATCACATTTCCTTTATATCTAGGTAAACTTTTTTCAGATACTGGCTCCCCGTTAATATCTAACACCTCAAAAACACGCTTTCCTGCAACAAGTGAGCGCTCAAGCTGAGAAAATTGATTGACGATATTCGTTATCGGATTAAATAATCTCGTTAAGTAATCGACAAAGGCATATAATGTCCCTGCAGAAATAACTTCCGTTGCCGTAAATGACTGTGTACCAAAGTAAAAAATAAAGATCGTAAACATAAGAAGTCTTAATGTATTAACAAGGTTGAAGGAAGTTGCAGAATCAAGGAAAAGCAGCTTACGTTCATATGCATAATGCTCATTATTCATGTCATCAAATTCCTTCGTCATTTGCTGCTCACGACGGAATGCTTGAATAATCGTCATCCCTTGAATCGATTCATTAATCATTGCGTTAATATCGGCAATTTTCGTTCTGATCACATCATTATATTTCGAAGCAACTTTACGGTATAAAATCATCCATAAATAAACGACTGGTACCATAGCCAATGCTAGGAATGCCATTTTCCAATTTAAAATGAACAGTGCGATATAAACACCCACAATAGAAATTAAACTCGTAACGAAGTTTGAAAGTACTTGAACATATAAATTACGAACAGCCTCAGTATCATTCGTTACACGGGCTACAATTTTCCCCGCTGGTAAATTATCGAAGTATTGAATTGGCAATGTTTGAATATGCTCAAATACATCCTTACGTAATTTTTGTACAACACGGTTGGCACCCATTTGTAAATAGATATACATAAAATAGCGCAAAACAGCTGTAGCTATTGCTAAAATTAAATAGACAAGTAATAGCCAAGTAATTGGTTTTAATTCAATGCTGCCAACTGTCATGTAATTATCAATGATATGCTTCGCAATAAACGGCCCAACAAGCTCCGTAAAGACGGCGATTGTTAAGAAAAACAGTCCAAGTAGTATCGGTTTTTTAAAATACATTGCATAGCGTGTTAAACGTTGACTCGTACTCATGAGGCACCCCCTTCTAGCTGCTGACGGTCAAATTGCTCTTTATACCATCCTTGTTGTGAAAGAAGCTGCTCATGTGTTCCCTGCTCTACAATTTGGCCTTCATCTAGCACGATAATTAAATCGGCGTGTTGAATTCCTGATAAACGATGCGTAGTAATAATCGTCGTTTTATCTTGTCGTTCTCGCTGTATATTCTCAATAATTTTTGCCTCTGTTTTTGCGTCTACAGCAGAAAGCGAGTCATCAAGCATTAAAATTTCAGGGTCTTTAATAAGAGCACGCGCAATTGAAACGCGTTGCTTTTGACCACCTGAAAGAGATACACCCTTTTCACCAACAAGTGTCTCTAAGCCCATTGGTAAATTTCTCAAATCCTTTTCGAAGTATGCTGCACGAATCGCCTGGTGTAATTCAGTCTGTGTAGCATCTTCTTTCCCAAATAAAATATTTTCACGAATAGTACGTGAGAATAGAACATGATCCTGTGGAACATAACCAATCCAGTCGAGTAACTGCTCCTTCGTTTGTGCAGTAATATCGACTCCATCAATCGATAGCTGACCCTCGCCAATTGGATACTCGCGTAATAATTGTCGCAGGAAGGTCGTTTTACCCGCTCCTGTTTTACCAACAATCCCAAGTGTTTGCCCCTTTTTCAACGACAACGAAATTTCCTGGAGGTTTTTCACCTGACTCATCGGATATTGAAATGTTAAATCATCAAAGCCAATCGCATTTGGTGTCGCAATCGTTTGTGGATTCGTAATATTCCGAACATCCGCCTCGTAGTTTAGCGTTTCTTGTACACGATCAAGAGAAGCGTTACCTTGCTGCATCACATTGATAAGTTCCCCAATTGCAAATATTGGCCAAACTGCTAGCCCCAAGTAAACATTGAACGTTACAAGCTGCCCAACTGTCATAGCCTCAGTCGCTACTAAATGAGCACCGTAGCCAAGCGCTACAACATAACTAATCCCAGTACCGACCTTTGTAATCGGTCCAAATAAGGCGTTAATTTTTGCGGTATGCATATTTTTTTCATATACAATCTCGCTCATCTCTGCAAAATTTGCTTCGTCCTTTTTTTCTTGTACGTATGCCCGTACAACTCGCACACCTGCAACCGACTCTAGAACACTATCATTCAGCTCTCCAAAAACATCTTGCGCCTTCATATAGCGTTCATGCACAATCTTCCCTAAATATTGAATAAGGATGGCCATGATCGGCACTGGCAGCATTGCAAAAAAAGTAAGCTTCCACGAAATCATAAAACCCATGGCAAAAATAATAAAGCCCATGTAAATAGTGGAATCAATCAGTGTCATAATCCCGAAGCCAGCAGTCAACGACACTGCGTTTAAATCATTCGTCGCACGGGCCATTAAATCTCCGGTACGATTTTTCTCATAAAACGTCGGTGTCATGCGCAAAAAATGCTGCATAAGGTTTCGACGCAAAATTTTCTCTAGGTTAATAGCCCCTTCAAATAATCTGAATTGCCACACAAAATTAAGGACATACCCCCCAATCATGATACCCACAAAAATCAAAATATACTTCGTTAAAAGAGCTGTTGTCATTTCTCCAGCAGTCAATATATCAATAATTGACCCTAGTAAATACGGTGGAACAACTTCTAAGCCACTTGCTATCATTAATAGCAAAACGGCTATTGTATATTGCTTCCAGTATTTCTTAAAAAACCAACTTAATTTACTTAAAACATCAAACATACGTTATAACCTTCTTTCTCTAGTGCTGGTTAAAGCTTTGCTACCCACTATCCATAAATTTCTTGATGAAAATCATTTTTTGTACTTTGTTTCGCATACACACGCACTCCCTTTTTTGTTATCACTACAACCCTTTTTTGCAACAAAAAAAAGACACATACCCCCAAAAAAAGAGCATGCGTCTCTTAATAAAAGGCAAGGAGTTACCCATGCCTTTTATTGTAATGTAAAATAAAATGTTAGAAGACATGGACAATGTATGCAGTTGTTCTTTGATATGATACTGGTAAAATTAACATCGTCATGCCCTCCTTTACTTAAGAATGTTATAGTGTTCTTGAAGATTATCACACCTTAGAAATATTTGTCAACTAACTCACTATTATTTTTTACGTTTTTCAGGAAATAATTAACGCTTTAAAGCAGCGAATTGCTAAAAGTAAAAATCTAGGACAAAAAGTAAAAACTAAAATTTAGAATTTAAAACTACAACTTTTTGTATTGACTTTCACGCCACGTAAACCTTTATGGTTAGTTTGTATGAACCTAAAGGAGGAAGTAAACATGAATGAATTTTATCAAATGCCCTTATTTGTAAAGCTAAAAGTAAGAAATATTGAAAAGTCAAAGGAATGGTATGCAAACACCCACTGAAGGAAGTTAAATTTCAATTCAGTATTTGATTTTCCAGATGCTAACGGAACAACTTCAATGACACACTTAAGAGGTGCAAAGTACCAAGACATAATGTTATTGAAGGACGAAGAAGTCAACACTTCTGACTCAGTCATTATTAATTTATTCTCTAGTGATATTCATAGTATTTATCAAGCCGCACTGGAAAATAAAACGAATATTATTCAACAACCGACAGTTCAACCATGGAATGCAAAAGAATTATCTTTAGAAGATCCAGATGGATATGTTTTTACAATAACGGAAAGTCTTGATGCCAATAAAGGTTTTGCTACTGTCATTGACAATGTTAAAGGTCAATTATAGTAATAATAAATTATGACATGATTCCAACAGAAACACGTTCGCCTGTTACACTACTTGTGTTAAGTAGGGTCTAAATCAATTTAACGGAACAAATTAAAGGTTTATCGGAGCAATTTCAAGATTTATCGCCCTAATTTTTAAATTTATCGCCCAACTTTAATTTAACACCTAACTATTTTAATTTATCGCTCAACTTTTTTTATTTATCACCCAACTTTTTTAATTTATTGCCCAACTTTTTTAATTTATTGCCTAAATTTTTAAATTTATCGCCCAACTTCCCAATAAAATCAAAGAATAGCTAACCCTGCGAGCCATTAGACTTTCACCCTCTTGAATAGCAAATACGGAGACTGTTCCCTGATTTCCATTAAGGGTGTAAAAATGCTGTCCATCTTTGATCACTCTAACATCCATCGGCAGTCCTGGAGCTGTACTATAGGTGTACTGGTAATATCCCAATGCCACCATCTACGTCCTTAGCAAGTTGAATATAAGAGACACGCACGCCAAACTGAAACGTCTTTCGCTGTTTTGAATTTTACTGTGTGCTTTCCAAGGCACCAGCTCTATAACAATAATAATATTATTTAGTAATTTATTATTTAGTAATTAATTATTAATTAGTAGTGACGGGTTTTCCCTAAATGGATTTTCAGTCAACGGTGTAATAGTGTTTGAATACTAAAGAGTTTCCCGTTCCGAACTACTGAGATAATAATTACGCCTCCTTGCTAGTTATATACATATTAAGAGATGATATAGGGACATTAACTACGAAGTATATTGGCAGGAAATATATTAGTCGACAATATATATAATATTCAAGAAGTCAAAATAAACTATAGAACAAAAACATTTGAACCAAAGCTGGCAAAACGGTATAAGATATAATGAAAAGGGTTATGGCATTCTCCATATGAGCTCTCTTTGATATATTTGAATCCATATAACTACAGAAATATATCGAAAATGGGTATCTCATGATACACTTTTTAATATAGACATTTTAGTAAGGAGTCTTTACTTTGAAATCATTTATAGCTATTGGAATTGGCGGATTTTTGGGTGCCATCTGTCGATACAGCCTTGGTCTAGCACTTTCAAATAACGGTGGTTTTCCATTTGCGACACTTTGCATAAACTTAATTGGCTGCTTTTGTTTAGCATGGCTATTTACAATGTTTACAAAGCGTACGCCTATTATTTTAGGAATTGGTACTGGCTTTTTTGGTGCCTTTACAACCTTTTCGACATTTTCTTTAGAAACGCTATTACTTTTACAGGATAGTAAATGGCTACAAGCCGGTTTTTATATTTTAGTGAGTGTATTTGGCGGTTTAGCTTGTGCATGGCTAGGATTTAAGCTAGCAAAGGGGCGCATCGTATGGTAATTATTGGTATCGGTGGATTTTTGGGTGCACTAACGAGATTTTATCTAGGAAAATTGATTGTCCATACATACCCATGGACAACATTTTTAATCAATATAACGGGTTCTTTTGCACTTGGCTTTCTATTTGCATTACATCCTAGTGATTGGATTTGGCATTTTATAGGGATTGGTTTTTTAGGGGCCTATACGACTTTTTCAACATTTGGTTTTGAATGTTTACAGCTCTTGGAGCAGAAAAAATGGGGACAAGCGATTGTTTATATATGCACTACAATTTTATTCGGTTTACTTTTCGCTGCACTTGGCTTTTTCCTTGTGTAGTAGCATTTTTGAGAAATAGAGGTGATTTTGTGACACAGCCATCAATCGAACAATTACAAGCGCTTGAAGTTGAAGTTGAACAAACACTATATACTTTAATCGACCTAGAACTAGAAGAAAACTTTCCAGAAATGAATACCCGCTTTGCTCAATTACTTGCAAAGGTACAGGCTGCACAGTTAATCGATTATAAACTAGACGTCCTCGTTGATCCTCAAGCATTTGCAACAGAAACATGTATTCTACTTCAAAGTTTAATAGAGGCAAAGTCTAGACCACATAAAAGACAACGACTTCTAACACATCGTATGATTTTAAAAATATGGCTGCGTAAAAATCAACGCTTTATGACGGAGTTTTTACCACAAATGTTTTAGGCGCCTCTCGATGTCTCAAGGGACGCCTCCTTTTAAAGTTGCAATTGTTTCAACACTTCTTTTATTTTCCCTTCAATTGTTTCATCAAATTTCTATAGCATACAAAAAATCGCAGTTTCCTATCCTCTGATCCCTGTTATTTGTTCAAATTTCCTCCATAAATATTTCAGAATGTAACTTTGAAGTAAAGTTTGAATAAAAATATGTTGCAAATATTGATTTTTTATTTTAATATTTATTATTGTGAAAAAAGAATAATATTTTTGCTTCTTATCAAGAGAGATGGAGGGACTGGCCCGATGAAATCTCGGCAGCGGAACTTATGATTTAAGTTACTGTGCCAAATCCAGCAGGCAAAGGCTTGATAGATAAGAGGAGTGTTTTATAGATATAAGGCCTCTTCTTGTTGGTACAAGAAGAGGCCTTTTTTTCGTAAAAAGAATGGACAAAAGACGTGTCCAATTTTATTTTTTGGAGGTAGACATGAAGAAAGGGAATCCATGGGCGCTGATCCCATTTGTTGTTTTTTTGATTTTATTTATTGGTTCAGGGGTTATTACAGGTGATTTTTATGCCTTTCCTGTCATTGTAGCCATTTCCATTTCAGGCGCTGTGGCTCTGGCGATGAATCGAAAAGAATCGTTTGCGCAAAAGGTTGATATTTTTTGCAAAGGCGCAGGTAATTTAAATGTCATGCTGATGGTTGTTATTTTTCTCTTGGCTGGGGCCTTTTCAGAGGTAGCAAAAGGCATGGGGGCAGTGGACTCCACTGTTAACTTTGCTTTATCGGTCGTTCCACCAAACTTGCTTGTCGTAGGCCTGTTCATCATTGCCTGCTTTATCTCCCTGTCAATGGGTACATCGGTAGGAACGATTGTTGCACTGGCGCCAATTGGAGTTGGGATAAGCGGGCATATCGACCTTTCCATGGCTTTAGTAATGGCAGCGATTGTTGGCGGTTCGATGTTTGGCGATAATTTATCTTTTATTTCAGATACAACAATTACTGCTGTTCGTTCACAGGGTGCACAAATGAAGGATAAATTTAAAGTGAATTTTTGGATTGTGTTGCCGGCAGCTATTGTAACGAGCATTATTTTAGGGTTTATCACAATGGGTGAAACGGCACAAGTGGAACATTTAAGCTATAGTTGGGTAAAAATTATTCCCTATGTTTTGGTTATTATTTTAGCGTTAGCTGGAATGAATGTTTTCCTTGTTCTAGCATTTGGGATTGTTCTCGCTGGGGCTGTTGGCTTAGCGGATAGCAGCTATCATTTAATGAGCCTTTTCCAAAAGATTGGTGAAGGAATGGCAGGCATGTATGAAATGGCATTTCTTGCGATATTAATAGCTGGCATGGTGGAGGTTATTAAGTTTAACGGAGGAATTGACTTTCTGCTTCA
Organism: Lysinibacillus sp. NPDC093190; assembly: GCF_050280425.1. Lineage (NCBI taxonomy): Bacteria > Bacillati > Bacillota > Bacilli > Caryophanales > Bacillaceae > Lysinibacillus > Lysinibacillus sp. NPDC093190. The sequence goes on from NZ_JBNNVG010000002.1 coordinate 231,926, forward strand.
CCTTGCGACACGAAGAATTAAATCGAAAAAAGGTGCTGAATTTGGCATTGCTGGCCTAGTTGGCCTAACTAATTTATCTACGGCCAATAATACGATTGCTATTTTAATTGCTGGTCCGCTTGCAAAAAATATTGCTGAACAGTATGGGATTGAGCCAAGAAAGTCTGCAAGTATATTAGACATTTTCTCCTGTACGATCCAAGGCATACTGCCATACGGAGCCCAATTCCTGGCAGCCGCAAGCGTAGCTGGAATATCGCCAGTGAGCATGCTGCAATACTCTTTCTATCCAATCCTTATAGGAATTTGTGGAATTATCGCTATCCTTATCGGATACCCGAAAGAAAAGAAAGCCCGAACTTCATCACTTTAAAAAGTAGTGATTTTACATTAAAATAATCCAATTGTTTTGAAAAAAAATTAATCAAAACGATTGGATTTTTTATTTGAGGCAAGTCTGCAAGCTCGCTTTAATTAAATTAAGTTGGCACCTGTTAAAATTACCGTACTTTTTGAGGATTGAACCACTCACTTAAAAGTTCAATTGTCATGTTTTCCTCCTCCATTCATGGCATCATCATATGGTGTATAGGTCATAGTAGGTACTTTCTTTTTCACAAAAACGCGATAAATTGCACGAACCAAAATGCTTGAAAAAATCAGACTTACAATAAGCGCAACGCTATTCCCAATATTCATTCCATCTTATCCTTTCTCACCAAGTAGTTAGTTATGGTTTTCCTATTTTGTAGGCGTACTACCAATTAATGTAGGCAACTGTACTATTATATTGTCATCAAACATTGGACATGCTCAGATTGTAAAAATAATTATCCCAAAACACACTTAATTATATGATATTTCGACAATAAGTCAGTTTTTCCTGTAGTTCGGTGCATCTATTTCTTTTTCAGCAAAAACTTCATTACTGCAGGCATTCGCCGTGCCATTTCTTTCAAAGAAGTTGCTGTTTTTTTGCACTTCGCTTTCGTACAAAAAACATCTGTTCCCCGACGCCCCCAGGAAAGCCCCAGTTGGAACGGAAATCAATCCCCTCGTTTTGCCGAACCCCCTTACTTTATTTAATAGCATAATTTCATTGACACACTAATTTTCAACAACATGAAAAAACAGCTGATAAGCTTCAGCTGTTCGTTCTTTATATATGCTTAGATTTCAATCGTAGGTTTTTCCACATATGATAGTAAACTCCACCAGAAGTCATCACTGCTGGAACAGTAAAAACAAAGGAATATGTAAATCCTTGCTCTGCAATGTGTTGAATTATCCCAGTGGTAAATGTCATAAATACCCACAAAACCATCGTTATAGCAAGAGCAATGGATGCTGCTAGATTTACAGGCTTTGCAAGACGCGCTAATTTATCAATAGAAGACTCAGCGTCACTATAAATGGGTGTAGTTTCTGGTGCTGCCTTAAAAATATGCATATCTGCACTAGAACAAACATGTGTCCAGCCACCGAAAGCAAATAGTTCAAAATACTCCTCTTCTTCATCCTTCCGTAATTTACGATAATCAATACTAAAAATTACGTCTTCTGGTTCACCCTTCTCTAGCCCATAGCCAGCAAATCGAAATCTTTTTAAATGCCAGCCCTTTGCTGCTTTTTCGCTTAATTTTTTCATATCGCGCTCCTCAGAAAAAGCTAAACCATATGATTCCATATATCTCCTATTTCTCACTATTTTTGCCCCCCTTGTAGTCCCTGCTCTGCCAACTGAATCATAACCTTTCTTCTTTCGATATCTTCGAGCAATATTTCTCGACCTTTATCCGTTAAGACATAGACCTTTCTGCGAGAATCCGAATCATCGTGTAGCTGAATAAGCTGTTCAGCTACTAGTTTTTTTATAATTGTATAAAGGGATGCTGGACCAACTACGAAAGTACCCTTTGTTGTCTCCTCTATTAAACTCATGACCGCATAGCCGTGTCGAGGCTCTGTTAAGGCAGCCATAATATAAAAAACAGAATCTGTTAACTGCTCTAATGATTTCATGTCTACACCTCCAATATATCACAAAACGATATATCATTAAATAATATATCATTTTATGATATACAGAGCAACTCTATAAAAAATCCCCGCCAAGTCGTTACTTGGAGAGGATAAATAATACAATGCTCTGTAATTTTCACCGAATTGGGCGATTCCAACGTAGCTGATATCTGAACATTTCTTTTTTCGTATCCTTATCTAACAATAAAAACTCATCTCCTGCTTGAATCGCATAGTAGTTCTCTAAAGTACGAACACCTGGTTTTTTTTGCTCAGCGTTAACGACACCTATATTTTCTTCCCAAATAATGCGATGGTTTTTCATATCATATGATAATACGATACTGTCTGCACTTTCTCGCTTCGTTTGTCGATAAGAAACAATGGCATTTTGTTGTTGCAGATCAACATCTAACACAGCTGGCTCAAGATTCTTGTATGCTTGAATAGAAGGTTCAGCTAATACATTGCTACTAAATTCTCGAACCTCTTGATAATTCTCCAACGGTTGATTGTGCGAAGCAAAATAACCTGGAATATCAGATTCTATGAAAAATTTTGTAGAAAGGTATTTTTCAGCTTTGTTATCTTCAGTTAATTTTTTGCCATCAAAGCGATAAAATTTTCCATCGACACCCTCTAAATAAAGATTATTTTGCAACATGATTATATTGTGGGAACCATTATCTAAAACATCAATTAACTGTTTATGCTTTTCTGTAAATTCTTTTTCAGAGAGCTTTTCTTTTCCAGTTTGAATATCCAAGAGTGAAAGTTTTCCGTATTCATCATCACGATGATGAACAAGAAGTCCGCCCATAAAAATGCCAATGAGTGTCTCTTTACTTGAAGAAGATTTCGTCCACTGTTTTTCACCTGTTTGCAAATTAATTGCTACAATTTGATGATGTGAAATAATTTGCGTAATGCCATTACCTGTACCGTTATTTTCAGATCCTTCAACCATTTGGACAGCAATTTTCTGTGCATCATCTGTATAAATAGGAGATTCAGAATTGATTGGGAAGTTTCGACCAGCTAAGCCAAAAACAATCATCAAAAGATTACCTAAAAAAGCGTAAAGGATAAAGGTTATGACAAAAGCAAGATTAAGTCGGCGTTTGAACAAAGCATACAATAATAATAAAAGCCCAACGCCAATGACGATACCTAGAAAGATATCGTGGACAAACCAACCATTAAAGCGCCACGAATCAATATATCGTTGAAAAAAATTGTCCAATTCTCCTCCTCCTCACAGACTGTTTTTCAAATTTAACTAAAATCAGAATAAAGAACATAGCGACCACATTCTAAGCATTGAAATAAATACCCTTGATGATGGCCATCATTCACTAGTGATTTTGACAACTCCTCAGTAGAAAAACCAGTATAATTTTCAAATTGTTCTGTAATGCCCAACTCCACTAACTCACTCCAGCCAACATAGCCAATAAATGCACAATAATCTGAGCAATGAGCCACCCAATTATTACCTTGCCAACTAACATAACCAGGCGTTCTGCACATTACTTCTTCAGCAAAATCGGAATTTACAACATTCTCATCATTTAGTAAGTCCTGCTGGAAAGAACCGTCGTATTTTTTAGCAGCTGCACCACTATGTATACATGTCGGACAGAGATAATCAGCCTCTTCGATAGCGTAAATCCCTCCAGTATAATAAACATCTACTTTCTGTTCGCAGCAATCACAAGTAACAACTTCTTCCGCTTCAAAGATTTTAGATTTTAATGGAGCTGGCAAATATTTAAATTTAGGTATTAGCGTTTTAATTGTTTTATCCTCTTTAATTTTACAAGGATACAAAGGCTTCACACAATTTGGATTATCTACGTAATATTTTATTGATCCAAATTTTTTCTGATCTTTCTTGTTCTCTAAATCCATAACTGAAGTAAAAATCTTATATGCCTCTGAATACATTCTAAGCATACAGTAGATGTCTACAAGTATCCTTAAATTTCCTTCAGTATGCTCTTGAAGTTTCATTTTTTCCTTGAACTCATGCATTCGATTAATGCTAACAGGATCAGAAGGATTGAAATTTTTTCTTTGTTCATGCCACTCTTCTAAAATAAACGTGGTCATATTTTAACACCTTCTATAATTGAAATAATCGTTTTAACGTTTCTCGATTTAATTACATTGTAAAAGAATAATCTTTTATGACTTTACAAATTTCCACATTATATTGCATGTACCATTTTTCTTTTCCGAATTGCTGTGCGACTAGATGTTTTGAATTTTCTTTCCATGCCTGAATTGCCTCTAGTGACTCCCAATAGGATACAGTAATGCCCTTCCCTTCAGCATTTCTAGCACTTTCTACACGGAGAAAACCGGGCTGTTTTTGTGCTAGTTCATCCATTACTTCTGCCATCTTGGCATAGCCTTCTCCATCTTCGTCTGTTCTTTGCGATGTAAAAATTACGGCATAATAAGTTTCCATTACTATTTACTCCCTCCTCAATATGTATTATTGTAAACGATAAATACTTTTACGAATATCAAAATGTGGAATGCAGAAAGGATTGTGACAAATGGGTATTAATCCAAACATGGCTGAAGTTGCTTCACTCCTTGGAGAAACTTCAAGAGCTACAATGCTTGCTAGTATGATGGATGGTCGTTTTCATACAGCCAGTGAATTAGCTTATATGGCAGCCATTAAACCCCAGACAGCTAGCTTTCATCTTGCAAAGTTAGTAGAAGGCAAACTTGTGAAAGTAGAGAAACAAGGTCGTCATCGATATTTTCAATTAGCAGACGAAGAAATTGCTCATTTACTAGAATCCTTCCTAGCGATTTCTCCCCCACCTGAAGTACGCTCTTTAAAACAATCTAGCCAAATGAAATTACTACAGGGTGCAAGAACTTGCTATGATCATTTAGCTGGTAAACTAGGCGTTCAATTAACTGACTCTTTGGTTAACGCAGGCTATCTAAAACTAGAAGAAAAACAGTTTCTCATAACATCTGAAGGTGCACAATTTTTTACGGATTTCGGTCTTGATTTAGATGATTTAAAAAGAAAGCGTCGATCATTTTCCCCTGCATGTTTGGATTGGAGTGAACGACGTTATCATCTAGCTGGTGCTCTTGGTCAAGGAATGCTTACACATTTTTTAAGCTTGGGATGGCTGACTCGTGTCCCATCTATTCGTGCCATTAAAGTGACTGAAAAAGGAAGGGCTGGCTTTAAAGAAGTTTTTCAGTTAGATATTTAAAATAGCACAAGACTCTTCCTTCTTTCCGCGGACAGTCTATACTCGACTCCCCGCGGATATTTTTTTAACGTTAGTTGTAAAGTTACGATTCACTAAATAAATACCAGCAATAATAAACAGCCCTCCTACGACTAGTGTTGGTTTTAATGGTTCATTTAATAGTACCCAGCCTGTTAACACGCCAAAGAAAGGGGCTAAAAACAAAAAGGCACTCGTTTTTCCGGGATCACTATTTTGTAAAAGATAATACCAGCCTGCAAATTGAACAATTGACGAGAAAATACTGAGCCATAATAAAATGAATAAAGAATGACTATTCACAGTAAAAAATGGTTGTTCTAACACGAAACTTGCCAATAAAAGTAATAAACCACCAAAAAGCATTTGATAGGCTGATAGCACCCATGTATCAAATAATACGCCCCATTTTTTAGCTAATAGTGTCGCAATTGCCCAAAAAACCGCTGAAAGAATACCAAAAATAATGCCGATTTTCACTTCAACTTGTGCACCCATTGTAATCGCAACACCAATTAACCCCAAGAAAACACCGCACCATTGATACAATCGGTAACGTACCTTCATAAATATAGTAGCGAAGATGACTACAAGCAAAGGATTCGTAAATGTTAGAATAGAAGATTCACTTGCCGTAATTGTTCGTAAGCTTAAAAAAATACAGCCCATTACACCAGCAGTTTGAAATGCTCCAATCGTTAAAATTTTCATCCAGCCTTCTTTTGAAGTCGGGTGAGGTCTTTTTAACGCTATCACGACGACAGCCATCATAATCCCTGCTAGTATAAAGCGGAGTGCAGCTAATAACAGTGGAGATGCATAAGGCAACCCCAATTTTACAATGGCAAATGAAGATCCCATTAAAAATGTCGTTAAAACTAACAATGCTATAAATTTATAAATATTCATTATTTGTCCCCCTATTTCAATATTTAAGGACATTATAGATAGGAAAAACTTCAACTCTTATCGAAGTATGGAATACATATAGTGCAGGAAGGAACTTTTTTCAGTTTCATATCATTTTTTTCTGCGTATACTTAGCTGAATATAGGTAATAGGAGGAAGCTACTTTGAAAATATTACTAGCAGAAGATGATGCACGATTAAGAAGAAATATCGTTCATATGTTAAAAAAAGAATTTCACCATGTGACAGAAGCGGAGAATGGGCAGGAAGCGCTAGACCATACTCTTATAGAGCAATACGATCTTGTTATTTTAGATTGGATGATGCCGCATCTTAGTGGAATTCAAGTGTGCCAGCAGCTACGAAAAACTGGATTCAATGGTAGTATTTTAATGCTAACAGCGAAGGACGACACAGAGGACATCATTAAAGGACTTGATAGTGGCGCAGATGATTACATAGTAAAGCCATTTAAAATAGAGGAACTGTTAGCAAGAGTTCGCGCATTATTACGGAGAAAAGATAAAGTGATAGAACAGGTCATCCAGATCGATCAATTACAGTTGAATGTAGATTCCCGCGTGTTTTCGTACAATAATGAAAGTATAGAACTAACAAAAAACGAATTTTTACTGTTAGAATATTTATTTATCAATAAAGGTCGTGTACTAACTAGAGAACAAATTTGTATTTATATATGGGGCTACGATTACGATGTTTCGAATAATTCCTTAGATGCCTTAGTCAAGCTTGTTCGAAAAAAAATTGATGATAGTCAATCCAAATCACGTATTCAAAATATTAGAGGTATTGGCTATAAACTGAGGGAAGACTAATGTTTCATAAAACGAAAAAAAAATTATCCTTTTTGTATGCAACTCTTTACTTTTTGTTATTTTCACTATTCGTTATTGTTCTATACTTTTCCCTCGTAAAATTAATGGAAAATCAACAAATAAACGAATTAGAAGACTTTTATGGTAGACAAGAGCATGATTTCTTTGAACATGCTTATGCCAACACTAAATCTTTAAATTATGACCCAAATCGCAGTTTTTTTTACTATATTTACACAAAGGAGCATGAGTTTGTCCATGGTGACGAATCTTACAAGGGACTGAAGAATCAGATTGAAAAAGCATTTGGCAATAGGAGCCCAAATGAGGAACTTGTACAGCATTATGAATGGCAAGAAGAGCATTTTCTACTTCTAAAAAAGCCAATTTTCAACGACGATACCGTTGCAGGCTATATTATCGTTGGTAAATCTGTGACGTCACAGCATCATTTTTTCCAAATGACAAAGTATTTACTAATAGTATTAACTTGTATTTCAACGGTCTTAATCGGTCTACTGGCTTATTATATGGCGGGTAAAGCGATGATTCCTATTCAATGGTCGTTCGATAAACAAAAAAAATTCGTATCCGATGCATCCCATGAATTACGAACACCATTAAGTATTTTTTATAGTTCACTTGAAATTTTAGAAGATGAGGAAGCAAAGCAATTAAGTCCTTTTGGAAAAGAATTGATTGCGGATTTAAAAGATGAGGCTGAAATAATGAAAGAGCTCATAGAAAAGCTACTGTTCTTAGCAAGACATGATCAGCAGCAGGTTTCCACTCAAAAAGAAATCATACCGTTATCAACTTTACTCAAAAAAGTGAGTACAAAATTCCAAAGGATTATGCCTCCTGACATACAGTTTTCTACTGAAATCCAAGAAAACATCGAGCTGCTTGGTGATGCTTCAAAGATACAAGAGCTGCTCTATATTCTTTTAGATAATGCGATAAGATATACAAATAGTGGAGCAATAACACTGACGCTTTTAAAAAATAGAGATTCTGTAAAAATTACTGTTGCTGATAGCGGCGTTGGTATGACTGAACAGGAATTGCCTTTAGTGTTTGAGCGATTTTACCGAAGTGATACTGCTCGTCAACGAAATGGCACTGGTTTAGGTCTTGCCATAGCAAAAGCAATAGTGGAGCAGCATGAGGGGAAAATTTATGTGACAAGTAAAGTCGATAAAGGCACTACATTTCATATTGAATTCCCAATATAAATATTGTTCAATTAAAGGAAGCGGGGCTTTTTAAAACAGCCCCGCTTCCTTTTAATTATTGTTGTGACGTTGAAATATTTACTTTTTTCATGAACTGGCTTATTGTTCTAGCAATCAGTACTAACATGGTAACCCCCGCAGAAACTACATAAAACATGATAATCAACGTATTTTCTGTATCCGTTCCAATTAGCACTCCATGAGCAAGTGATAATGCCCATGCTGGTAACACAAGAAAGTGAATTTTTTTCCATAAGGAGCGATTCATTGTTCGGATCCATAAATCCGATGTCATGATTACTATTAAAAATAAATAAAATGCTATTGTTCCTAGAGCCGATGGTAGAGAATGATATTTTGCTGCGAAAGGAATTAAAATCCCAACTATGCTATAAGGCTGATAATGATCGATTAAAAGCACTAACATATGCGCGATTACGGTAATTAACCCTAGCCATCCCGCATTTTGATGTAGATGATAAATTAAATTTTTATGGGATTTGACAAATGATGATTTTCTCAACAAACCAAATATAATGGAAATTGTAAAGTAAAAATACGCTAAAAACCCTAATAATCGAATCCATTCCCACGTACTGATGATCATTTATTTCACCCCCGTCATTCTCCAATTTGCTGCTTGCCCTTTTTTAACAATGAAGCGGGCACTTTGTTGACACTTATTTTCGAACCATTGCTGCAATTCACACTCATCCATAAGAAAGCAAAGCTTTGCACCAACCTCTGCATCACATAAAGAGGGCGTTACGACTGAAGCTTGTAATACTTCAGTATTTGCAATTTCACCTGTTTGTCCGTTTAATAAATGATGCTTCTTCAATGTTCCTTGCATCCAGCTTCGATAAACTCGATTAGATGTAGCGATGGCACCTGTTTTCATCTTAATCGAGCTAATTTCCTTGTCGATATCCCAGGCATCTACAACACCGATTGTCCATGTCTTTTCCCCGGAAGACCACATTTTCATATCCCCTCCCCCGTCTATTAGCCCGAAATCTGGAGATACCTCTTCTTCAAGCCAATTCGCCAATTTTTCAATAGCATACCCTTTGGCAAATCCACCTAAATCAATTTCCTGCGGTGCTACTTTCATTACTTGCGCGTCGCCTAGAAATTGAAATGGTTGATCTGCAATCAGAGGTTTGTTTTGAAATGCCTTGCTTTTAGCTGCATCAAATGGAAAAGATTGATTGTAGCCATGCTGTTCTAATTGGCGTTTAAGATACGGTGAAAATAAACCATTAGAAAGTTGATAATATTGATCCGCTTGCATTAAACAATCATATAGTAATGAACTAATGCGTAGCGTTTCTCCAATTTTCAAATCATTTAGTTGTGATAATTCATTATTCGATTGAAATCTTGACCATTCTTGTGCTACGTATTGAAGCCATTTCTCGGCTTTTTCTTTCCATACAAAATGAACACCTTTTGGCATAGCTATATAAAATTCAGTATTCATTATTTGCAAAGTTAGTGTATCCACACGACCAACTCCATTAAGTTCTTTTCGTTTTGCGCTCACTTTTGACAGTAGGTTGACTTGTAATTTCAAAGTTTGTCCAATCTAGCTGAACTAGTTCTTTTTCTTTTTTCGTCATATTTTTCTGATCTACTTCCTGAATATTATTTGTGCGTGTTGTTTCGGCTTCTGTTGGGCTGTTAATTTGGGTTAATATCGCTGCAGACAAAAGAATCCCTGACGTACCTAATACCCATTTTGCCTTTTTCGAATCTTTCATAGTGCTTCCCCCTAATTCGTAATTGGTTGGCAGACAAATGTTTGATTATTCTCTTGCCACTCTGCTATATAACCTAAGCCATTCGTTATTGTACTAATAGGTACATATAATTCTTCATTCATGTAAAATACTTGTGCAGGAGATGGTGTTTTCACATTGTTATCATAAACAACGTTAGTTCCAGCTCGGTAAATTAATTCATTGGCTTCATTTTGGATAACTAAAATTTTACTTGCTTTGTAAAAGGTTGCTTTTGCTCCTAGAACCTGTGCTACTGCTTTTCCCGGTACAAATAATTCCCCGTCTTTTGGTATAACAAAAAAGCTCAGCTCCTTATTTGTACCTTCTACCTTTAATGTGACCTTTTGAGAGCTTGTAAAAGGTAGCACTTCTTTATCTGCAGCAACTGTTCGTGTCCAAATATTCCAAGTACCTTTTGCCCTTACAGCGTCTTGAAAATAGTAGGTTTCGCCTTCTTTTTCATCGTCATCGTAATATTTCTCATCGTGCTCGTCATCGTCGTCCTTATAGTCTTTATACTTTTCATGTTTTTTATCTTCATGTTTGTGATCATCTGCATGTACGACTACGTCATTTGTTATAAAACTTGCCAATATTAGAACTACAACAAGACTAATTTTTTTCAGCTTCATCTACAATACTCCTTTCCTTTGACTTCATTGTAGGTTTTAAAAATGATACAAGACTGAATTTTTCAAACAAATTTTTACATTTAAAAAGGCCATCTCTATGGACAGATTGCTCTGTACTTAAAAATGGCTTGGTTCATAAATCTATTTTTTGTATACAACATCTTGGTAAAAACTATCCTACAATTACAAAAATCAGAGTAACTTTTGATATACTCTTTACATATATTCACTTTAAATTACAAAGAATCAAGTTTGAAAGGAAAATTTGTCTTAAATGAAAGTAAACATTAAAATTATTGAAAAACTTAAAGAAGAATCATGTACATTTAACATTCACAAAGTAACGTCATTTATTCAAGATATCGTATCAACTCTTGAAAAAAACACTGACAACTATTTACTAGCAAAGTCTTCATCAAAAAACGAACAAGAAAAAATTCCTTATTCCAATATATTTTATTTAGAATATCTTGAACGAAAAATATTCATTTACACAAATGATACTATTTTTGAAACAAAAAGCCCTTTATATAAATTGGAGCATGATCTTCCCAATAACTTCATCAGAATCTCAAAAACGATCATTATCAATATTCATTTTTTAAATAAATTTTCGGTTAAACCTAATGGTAATCTTGAAGCAATTCTCTCGAATGAAGAGAAAGTAATTGTGTCAAGAAAATATGTATCTCATTTGAAAAAGACACTAACAAGATATTCCAAAAGTCCACTTATGTATTGATTTTCACCACATATGTTTAGACGTATTTCTTTATTCCCTTTTTGATGCCATTATGGATAACATCAAAGGAGGCAATAAAGAATGTATAACATTATTAAAGAAGTAGTTTTAGGAACGCCACTGTGGGTATGGATATTATTATTTATTTTAATAAAAAGAGGTATTGGTATTTCCCAGGAAAGACCAATCAATTTATCTAAAATGTTTTTAGTTCCTTTCATATTTATGGTATGGGGATTTGAAAAAATGATCACTCAATTTTCACACTTAGAATTTTGTTTGATTAGCTATTTCTTTTTCATATTTCCTGGGACTTTAATTGGTTATTTGTTGTATAAAAAATATCAAATTTTTTTCAAACAGGAATCAGTAATCTTTAGAAAGAAGTGTTATCTTCCATTAATCATTATTCTGATAAATTTTTTGGTGAAGTATCTTTTAAATGTAACTTTAGGCATCTCTCCATCATTTTATAATGACATAACATTTAATATAATTTATTCTGCCATAAGTGGACTATCTATAGGGCTTTTCTTCGGGGGAATTCTTTATACCTATAATGTACAAAAGGATGTAAATGAACCTATTTTAAATCATAAAAATTTTGAGAGGAAGACATTCTTTGCAATTAAAAAATAGAATATTTTCAGGTTTAGGAACTGGCGCATTTATTTATATGATCATTTTACTATCGAGAAATAAAAATATCATTACTTCAGAAGCAGAGATTATTAGTGTTTTAATAATCTCTGCTTCTGCGGGTATTTTTACAATCATTTTTGAAAAAATTAACTATTTGTTTGCTTTATTAATCCATTTTATCATGATGTTTCTAGTAGTCTTTTCTATATCTTTATATAACAAGTGGACAGATAATTTTCTAAGTGTAGATTTCCTTGGAGGATTTTTATTAATATATTTGTTTGCTTGGATCATAACACTTATTAAAACTAAAAAAGAGGCGAATGAACTCAATACCTTACTAAAACAGATAAGAAATTTTTAAAAAGGATGCGTTGGTTCATACATGTAGAACAAAAGACTGAATCTTTAGGGTCACATTTATCTAGTGACCCTTTAATACTATCATCTTAAAGAATCTCGTAAACGAACTGAAATAAGTAGATAGTGCGTTCAATAAATGTGTCAGTAAATCTATTGAATATATTTCGTTGGTAGCCAAGTAAAATCAAATTCCCTATTTATTGGGTAAATCAAGCTTCATTAAAACTCTCTTTAATGATTTTTTTCTTAATCGGAACTTTACGCCAATAAGTGAAGCATCGTAATAACAATTCAACTGGTCCGATATTAAAATACTTTAACCATACTATACTAAAAGTAATTAAAACAGCGTGGATTATGAAGCACACTATTAATGAATTAATCGGTGTAATACCAATTATGAAGCAAAATACAATAAGTAAGGCACTTTGTGCAAGATAATTTGTTAAAGACATTTGTCCATAAAATTTTAATGGAGATAATATCATTTTTGCCCTATCCCATTGTAAAATAATAAGAAGACTGCTAATCATCATAAAAGCAACTGTATAATCTTCTAGCATTTCAGTTCCTGAAGGAGGAATGTCAATTGACATCTTTATATAAAATAAAGATACATAAGTACAAATATTAACTATTAAAAAAATCGAAATATACTTTAATTTCCCACGGATATTTTCAAAAAATTTAAATTGCCCCATCGTAAAACCTAGCATCATCAATGCAAACCATTTACTTATGTCGGATAGTATTTCTAGCCATATGATTCTCTCACCATAATACGGTTGACAAAAAGATGTAACTATAGATAAGGCTATTAGTGAAATCGTTATTATTAAGTTGTTCCATTTACTTCTTTTAAAAAATATTGCCATAAACAGACCAAGTACTGCATACACCATTAATACATCGGTAATCCCTGGCGGTGCATATAATGTATGCAGCAGTCCTAGTACAAATAAAAAACCGATTCTGCGGAAATACAAAAGGTATCTATTGTTTATTTTTTGTTTGGATTGATTCATAAAAAGATAACATCCAAATCCAAATAAGAAGAATAAAATAGGGTAAAATTTCCTGTTGAATATAAAAAATAATACTTCGTGTAATTCATTATAGTTGGACGAATTCATAACCTGAAAGCTATTCACAAGAAGTACCCCCAGCAAGGCAAACCCTCGTAAGTAATCCATAGTGTCTATTCTTGCATACGTATTTAATTTATTCATTCAGAATCTCCTAGTAGAAAATTATATTTTTAAGCATTAATACATAAAAAAGCTACTGTTTTTTCATTTTGTCAGCTCCTTATTTTTGATACTTTAAACATAAACGTTATCTTTTGATAAATGAATGACTGTTCCCTTACAATATGACATTTAATCTTACTAAATTGTAAAATTACTGTAGAAGGTCCTTTCATGTTTTGATTTGATCAGGAAAAACCGAGGCATGTATTTAAGATTTTGCTTCCCAAATATCAAAAAAGTCATCCTTTCTAATCAAGTTAAATTAGAAAAGATGACTTTTTTTATGAATCTTTCGTTTTAAATAAACTATAATAATTAGCAGCAGAATTGCAGGGGTGTATCTGATTTAGATAAATTTCAACCTAAATTGCCATCGCTAATAGACAGCCTCCTATTTTTCACCCTAAAATAAGTACAGTTTTAAAAGAACTTTCATTCTTCTTGAATCAACGCCTTCTTACATTCTAAAATTTTATGAAGGTAATTGTAAATTTTGTATAGGCATTTTTCTCACTTTCAACTTTTATCAAGGCTTGATGCGCTTCAATAATTGCTTTTGTTAACGCCAAGCCAATCCCCGTCGAATCATGTTTTTTAGAACTACTTGCTTTATAGAATCGATTAAAGATATGCGGTAATTCCTCAACTGCAATCCCCTCTCCAAAGTCTTGAATCACAAGTTCCGTATAAATGGGTGTATCTTTGAGTTGAAGTGTGATTTTATCACCATGTTTGGAATGCTCAATCGCATTCTTTAACAAGTTCACCAAAGCTTCTTGCATCCATAATTTATCGTGGAAAACTACTATTTTCTCCGGCTCATCCCAGTCAATTGACAAGTTCCTTTCATTGATCATATTTTCCAAACGATTTAAAACTTCATGAATCGTTTCCACCAAGTTTAACGGTTCTTTATCAAATGAAATAGCTCTGGCATCAATTTTCGCTACTTTTAACAAGTTTTGAATCAAGACATTCATTCTGCTGATTTGAACTTCATTATTTTGCAATAATTGAACTTGCTGCTGACGGGGTAAGTCTTCATTCAATAACAATTCATTGTAGATGGATATCGTCGAAAGTGGTGTTTTTAATTGATGGGATATGTCTTGTAATACTTGACCTAAAAACTTCTTTTCTTCAAGCAAATCACTCATGCTTTTTCTAATAATATCTTTCATGGAACGTAAAGAAATTACTAGTTTGGCAATATCGCCTTCTTTATTTTCATTTATTGTAGCCGAGTAATCCCCTTCGATTATTTTTTTTGCAGTCGAAGTAAGTTGTTTGATTTTATTGAAGAAAATAGTGTATTGTATGTAGTTTGCCAAAAACAATAGACATCCGAAAATAATCAACCCCCAAAAGATTAATTGATTATGGCTAAAAATTTGGTTATTTAAAAGTGGAAAAAGTTCTGACTCCAAATCTTCATATAATCCATATTGTTTAAAGATTTCTCTTCCTTTTTCCTGATACTCATTGGAATCAGAAGAATTGTTTGTTAAGACTTTCATAATTTCTGCTTCATTCTCAGGATTTTGTTCAACCAATCTGGCGGTAATTTCCCCCC
The DNA here is from genome assembly GCF_050280425.1 of Lysinibacillus sp. NPDC093190. Classification (NCBI taxonomy): domain Bacteria; kingdom Bacillati; phylum Bacillota; class Bacilli; order Caryophanales; family Bacillaceae; genus Lysinibacillus; species Lysinibacillus sp. NPDC093190. Next base: position 247,183 of record NZ_JBNNVG010000002.1, read on the forward strand.
AGGTTGTAATCGAATCACTTTTTAAATGATTATAAAATAGTTGATGTGTCATAAACTGATAGATCATTAATAGAAAAAACAAAGCGAACAATATGATCATATAGCCTTTTATCTCTGTATTTTTTATCATGTTACTGTCTGCACACATCCTTATCCCAACGATATCCTAATCCTCTTTGGGTGATGATAAACTGTGGATTTTTTGGGTTATCTTCGATTTTGTCTCTTAAACGCATAATATATACAGATAACGTATTTTCATCAAAAAATACTTCATCACCCGTAATTTCCAGAAGAATTTCATTTCTTTTTAATACTTTGTAAGCATTCTTCATAAAAGTTAACAGAAGCTTATATTCTAAATTCGTTACTGGGACAACTTCTTGATTTTTATAAACCTTGACTTGGTTCATATCAATTTTTATATTCTCAGATGTTAAAATCAATGAAGCTTCTTCTAACTTAGTTTGTTTACGCAATTGCACTCTTACTCTCGACATAAGTTCTCTAACTCGAAAAGGTTTTGTTATATAATCGTCCCCACCAATATCTAGTCCCATTACTACATTCGCTTCTTCGTCAAGGGCGGTTAAGAAAATAATAGACATGGCATCGTTTTGTTTTTTAAAGTGCATGCATAGATCATAGCCATTTCCATCTGGAAGGTTGATATCTAATATAGCCAACTTAAAAATAGTATGATCAAACTGGTTTCTCGCTTCTTTTACACTAGAGGCTCTAATCACCTCATACCCTTCATTTCTTAATGAAAACTCGATGGCTAAACCAAGAGCCTCATCATCTTCAACCAGTAATATCTTATTCAAATATACCCTCTCCTTCCTCTCACTCCATATTAGCAGTTACTGCCAAATCAGAATAGCCTGACTATAAATAGCCAGGCCTTTCGTATTATTCTTCCCTTATCGTATCTATAATATTATCCTGCTGGATTCTTCTCAACGGTAGCAAAACAGAAACATAACTAATTAATAGAGCGGCAGCAAACGTAATGAAACAAGCCTCATAGGGAATCGGCCACGCAACCTTCAAGACACCGGAAGCAGCCAAATAAATAATATATGAAAGTATACAACCGAAGAAAATGCCTTGCAAGCTTCCAGAAAAACCGTAAATCAGTGCTTCATAGATAATCATTTTTTTCAAATCCCTTTGAGACATGCCTATGGATTTTAGTGCAGCCAATTCTTTTCGTCTAATCATGATACTTATAGTAATCGTATTGAGGATATTTAAACTGCCAATTAAAGCAATGACCACAATAAAAGCATAGACAAGAATTTTGATCACGAGAACGGTTTCCTTCTTGTCTTTATTCTCTTCAAAGTGATTAACCACTGTAATGGAGTGTTTATTTCCAATAGTCTTCTGGATGTCCTCAACAGTCGCGAGAGATTGAGCTGTATCCTTCAATACAATTTTAAAACTTAAGTCCTGATCGTAAACTTCGGATACATTTTGAATTAACTTTAACTGATCCATAATTTTCAGGTTCTCAGAAGATGCTTGATTGTCATTTGGCAGATAGATTGTAAGATCCGATTTAGTGGAAGGATCGTTCATAAATTTGGATGAAAATGCGATATCCATCAACGATGAAAAAGAAATAAACAAGACACTGCTTATAATAATTGATAAAATGGTAACCATATAGCGGTTTTTATTTCTTTTTACATTTTTCAAGGCCATGTTTAAGGGGAAAGATAAAGGCTTTTTCTGAACGGTATTCTTTTGTTTTCTGATTGCCTCTTTTTTAATTGACAGTCTGCTGCTGATTGCCAGCAATGGCGATATTTTGCCTGCAAAAAAAGCAGGGTAATAACTAGACGCTAAAACAGCTATCAGGGTAAGAATCGAACTGATTAATATTATCTTCCAATCGACATTGAACATCGAAATATTCTGACCATCTTCTAATAAAATCAAGAACATAGTTTGGAGAATAGCAAGTGCCAAAAAGCTGCATACAATCCCAATTGGTATAGCGATGACAGAAAGCACAACAGCTTCTTTCATAACAATTTGTCTAATTTGCTTTCGCGTAGCGCCGATGCTTCTCAACAAGCCAAACTGCTTCATCCGCTCTACGACACTGATTTGAAAGGCGTTATAAATGACAACAATTGTAGAAATGACAACTATACTGACAACAATAACAAGAATGGCCAGAACCCATTGCTCCGATTCCGGTTTCAAAGCTTGAATCAATTGAGTATTAATATCAATGTTATTGCCTTCAGTCATTGATTTTAATTCGTCTATAACCTCGTTAAAGTCTGCTTTCTCGTTAATTTCAATTAATATCCTTCCTTCTCCAATAGCAAACTCACTTTTATATGTTAATAATCGGCCCTCTTTACTTTTCTGTGTAAACTCACTATTATTCAGTAAACCAACCAGTTGATATGTTTTTCCATCCAGTTCAAATGAATCACCGATTTGAAGATCTTTTTTTATATAAGGAAGTACCCAGGAATCTACAGCTGCCTCATAGTCATTGGTTGGTAATTTGCCATCAAGAAGGCTATAGGTTAAAAATTTCAAGGCGTGATGATCCGCGAAATTCATTTTCACAGAAACATCTCCAACAGGAACGATGTCTCCCTGAGACATTAAACCAAACGATTCAATTTGGGGATTAAATTTGACTTTATTTAATAGCTCTTCATCATAATCTGAAATACCTACATGAAAAGAAACTCCGCTTAACTTCTTGGTATTCTCAATATGGGTAAGTTGTGATCCTTTCATAAAGAGGCCAATCGTTGAAATTAACGCTACAGAGAGTACGATTCCAACCAAGGTCAAAATGGTTCGTTTCATATTCTTCTTTAAATACCTGGTACCTAATTGCTGATAACTATGAATCAAAATCATTGTCCTCCAGTCTGTAACTTTTTCTCAGTCAGTCGCTGATCAGAAATGATTTTACCGTCTTGTATTGTGATGATCCGATCCGAAGCCGATGCTATCGTTAAATCGTGAGTAATCATGACAATGGTTTGATTGTATTTTTTTGCCGTGAATCTTAATAAATCCATAACTTCTTTCGTATTTCGAGTATCCAAATTACCAGTTGGCTCATCTGCAAGAATCAAATGCGGACGATTAATAAGCGCTCTACCAATTGAAACCCGTTGCTGTTGCCCTCCAGATAGTTCGGAAGGCAAGTGATTCATGCGTTCTTGAAGCCCAAGGATATTAATAATTTCATTTAGATACTCCATATCTATAGATTCACTATCTAATAACGTAGGCAACGCAATATTTTCCTGAACATTTAATACTGGTATCAAATTAAAGAATTGAAAAATAAATCCGACTTTTCTTCTTCTAAATATGGAAAGCTCATTATCTGTATATTTATAAATATCACTGTCCCCAATGAATACCTTTCCTGAACTAGGGTGATCCAATCCACCTAAAATATGTAGCAGTGTACTTTTTCCAGAACCAGAAGCACCGACAATTGAGACAAACTCGCCTTGCTGAATAGAAAGATCGATCCCCTTTAATGCATCTACCCTGTTATTACCTTCGCCATAACTTTTCACTACATTTTCCATTCGTACAACTTCCATATAATCCATCCTCTCCTCAATCAATTATGCCTCGGCATAATTGCGTCCAGAATCGGCTTTGTGCTTAGGCCTGCGTGAGGGCCGACACGATGTCGGTCATTTCGGTAATGCCACAGGACGTGGCGTTTTTACCGATGCAGGTCAGTTAGCCGTTATCGCATGGATGCGATGATTTTAGGCTAACATCCTTTAAGAACTCCTTTCCGATTCTGTGACATCCGCCGGAGGCTTTAACTTCTTTCAGTAGCTGACACTTCGCTTTCGCTACCAAAACATTTGTAGCTGACGCTTCGCTTTCGCTACCAAAACATTTGCTGAAAGAAGTTAATCTTGTATGTCTACAAAATTTACTTTGTCTTCGCTATCTGGATAGACGCTCTCTATTTCTTTGAAAACTTGGTTTGTCTTTTCTTTATCTCTGTAATCGAATTTACTACCACTATTTAACTGAAACAATGTGAGCATAGACTCAGAATCAGTTAATTCATCATAAGTTTGGTCATTTAGAATAACAAGATCCATGGGAATATATCCGATCCATGCTTGATGTTTAAGATAATGTACAGGTATCATTTGTCCATTCAAGTCTATTTGGTGAAATTCCATATCCCCATCGCTAAAAGAATAGAACAAATTCAGTGAACCGGGTAATTCTTTAATTTCATGAACAGGTTCTGAAATGATAGACCCACTGTTTGGATCTTTTCTTGCCCTAATAATTCCTTTCTTAACTAATTGTTCAGCAGTAGTTTTGTTAATAACTGCATACTTTAAATTTGATTCACCTTTTTTTGTTACTATGAATTTCATTTTGTAGTCAACTGTTTGTTTAGTTATATTTTTATACAACTGCTTAACTTTATTGACATCCTTTTCTGTGCCGATCACTAAAATTCCATTGACTGATTGTGGTGGACCTTCAATAAGACGTTTTACTCCAAATCCTATACCAATAAAAATGGCGATAACTAAAACTAAGCCTATAATTTTTTTCATTTTATTTCTCCTTATTTACTTGATGTCTAAATTATAGACTAGATATTCTTTATAATTGAATAACTGTTGTCTAACTATTTATCCGCTACTCTTACTCATTTGTAAGAATACACATTTTCTATATATATTAGTGTTTATTTACTTTTTGCAGGAGGAATTAAGATTGAAAGTGCTTTGTAGATACTAACACCTTAAGGGCTAAAAAGTATTACTATTAACGGAACGGCAAATGGAAAAACTCCATTTTAATTTTAATCAAAATGGAGTTATTATAAGATTTTTATAAGCGGACTTCATTTCCAATTCACAGAATTTTTAAAATTATTAAAAATTTCCGTTTTTTGATAATTTGTGTCAATTCACCAATTTATAAATGTCCTCAATGATTTATAGCATTCTAATTAGAATTCGTTAATGGTAAAAAGCTGCGGCAATTTCAAGTGCTTTTAGTGGCTCTTTGATTGAATCAAGTGTATAGACAAGTTTTTCGTCCTGCCAAACAATTAAATTTCCTGATTTATAAACATCTAAGCGCGCAAAACCATTTTGTTTTGGAATAGGAAGCATATGTGTTTCTAAAAATTGGACTGTCTGTTTAGCAAGCTTCACACCTGCTTCTGGATTGTCTGTTCGTGTATGTGTCGCTAATGCCCATCTTCCCTCATTCCAACCAGTCCATAACGAACCAGCTCCAGCATCCTGATAACCTTTAATGTTATAGCCAAGATCAACCTTTTGACCACCATTTTGACTAAAGTTCTCAAATGAAATTTGCTCATTTGCTTCTTTAGCGTTAGGATATTGCTTTACTACTAGTCTTGCAATAATCGTAGCTGTCTGTAAATTTTTAAGTTTCCTATCATTGATTGGCAAATCCTCTTTACTTTCAAAAAATAGTACTTCAACTTGGTTAGCTTTTGCCTGCGCTGTTGCAGTTAAAAATGTACCTTTTGTTATCGGAAGCCCTTTTGGTAAAATTATAGGTAAATTCGTTTTAAGCTGGTCCTTTATATTTTTTAGTGCTCCAGCCTGTGTATTAGATGCTACTGTGTTTCCCTTATTTGTTTTGGGCGGTTCCTGTTGATTTTCATGTGATTGACGTTCTTCTTCTTTTGGCTTGTTTGTCATGTTAGGTTGTTGTTCTTCTTGTGACTTATTTGTCATGTCAGGTTGTTGTTGTTCTTCTTGTGACTTGTTCGGCACAGGTTCATCTTTATCAGAGCATGCACTTATTAAACTGAAACTTAAAAGTATGCAGGTGAAAAGTATTTTTTTCATGGCATTGGACCCCTTTATTTCTTTTTTCTATCCTTAATCAACTGAAAATTTTTGTTATTTAAGATCATTAATTCGTTTCGTCAATTCAATCAATTATGCCTCGGCATAATTGCGTTCGGAGGCTTTAGGCCAACAGATGTTTTTTGTGCGAAGAATTTTTTCATTTGATTGCCCCTTTTAAACCTTAATGTCTGAATTATAGACGAGTTATCCTAAGCAGATGAATGACTATTGTCAAACTATTTATTCTCCTAGTTTTTTGAGGGCAATGCTATCCAATTTATTGATCATTTCAAAGTAAATGTTGGCATACGTGTTTTCCTGTATCCTTTCCACCCAAATAGAATTATTCCTATATTACCATATAATTACATACAAATACGAATGGAATACCCTTTTTCGTTATCAATTACTTAAGGCTTTAACGAAATCCTTCCAACCGAGTTTCTATCTTCCATTTTGGAATGTGCCTTGGCTACATCTTTTAAGGGATATACATGGTCTATTTCTATTGAAATACTGTCGTTTGCTACCCACTTTTGGAAATTCTCCATATATTCGGGCCAATATTTCATATACGGGAGTCCATTTGTTCTTGTTAAAAATAGAGATCCTTTTTCTTGGAGTTTCATTATATCAAATGGCTGAACATATCCACTTGACTGACCATACATCACTAGATACCCCCCTAAACCAAGACTATTCAGATTTGATTCAAAGGTATCCTTTCCAACCCCATCATAAACCACACGGACACCCTCCCCATTTGTTATTTCTCTAACTTTCTCAGAAATGTTCTCTTTTGTGGAAATCAAAACGATATCTGCACCAGCTTCAAGCACAAATTTCGCCTTTTCTTCTTTTGATGTTACACCAATTACTTTTCCTCCTCGAAGCTTTGCCATTTGGCATATTAAACTTCCAAGTCCGCCAGCTGCTGCTTGGATTAAACACCATTCTTCCTCTTGAATAGGATAAGCTTTATGTGTAAATGCATAGGCTAAAAATCCCTGTGTCAGTCCGGATGCTGCTTGTTGATCAGGAATATCTATAGTTATTGGAATCATTCTCTTTGCTGAAGCAACTACATAGGTTGCATAGGTTCCCCCGCCTCCACAGATTACCCTATCTCCAGGTTTTAAATGGTCAACATTTTCACCTACCGCTTCAATAACACCCATACATCGACTACCAATCGAAATCGGCAGGTTATTATTGAAACCTACTTCCTTTCCGTAAAATTTTTGCTTTACTAGGTCACCACGACGCATCTGAATATCAAGGAAATTCACAGAGGCAAACTTTACTTTGACGAGCACCTCATCATTACCTATTTTAGGGATATCAAGCCATTCTAACTGCATTTAGAGAGTTTGAACCTCATAAGAAAAGAGCAGTTGCCCGATAATAAAAAGGAAATTCTCTTTTCTATTACACCACTCGGCTATGAATTGTTTGAGGTTCACAAGGACCTTCATGAGCATATAGAAAAGAATGTAATTCATTTTTTAAATCAATACCAAGCTAATGAATTGGGTTTTTTAACTAGGGTATTAGAAGACATCTTAAAACAATCATTGGTTCAATTAGAGGAGTGAATTACCCCGACTTACCTTCTTTATGGCTACCAGAAACGATTAAACGGCTTGAGTCCTTAAAATTAGGGCTCAAGCCGTTTAAAATATTTTTTTATTTCCGTTGTCTAATAAAGCAGTTCAGCCTGGTTATATTGATAGAAAATTCCTTTATTTACGTTTTAATCTTTACAATCGAAATAAGGTATATTAACTAAAAATTGAACTTCATTTTCTATATTAGTTATTGAATAGGTAACAGATAGGGATTCAAAAATTTGTTTTACTATATATAGACCGAGACCGCTTCCACCTGTATTTCGATTTCTTGACTTTTCGATTCGATAAAATGGCTCGAATAATTGTTGGATTTCTTCTTCTTTAATTTTAACACCTGTATTAATCACTTTTATTTCAACCTGACTTTCTTTTGGAAGCTCAGTTACCTCAATAAATACTGTTTCTCCTTGTGGTGAATACATAATCGCATTATGCATTATGTTTTTAAAGGCTTTTTCTAATAAGTCACGATCTGAACGTACATTTATGAAAGAAGAAATTTGTTTTATTATCTGAATGTCTTTTTTAGAAGCAAAAAAACCGAGATCTTTCGTTATTGTATCAAATAATTCTGAAAGGTTAACTTCTTCCAATTGCAGTTTAAAGGTATCTTGTTCTAGTTTAGACATACTCAAAATTTCTCGAACCAATTGCTCCATTCTTTCGATTATTTCGTGGTTTTTTTCTAAATAGAAGTCACGATTTTGATAAGGGCCGATATTATAAATCATCCCTTCTAAATATCCCTTCATCACAGTGAGAGGAGTTTTCAATTCATGTGCAACAGTTGCGAAAAATTCTCTACGTTTTGTTTCGATTTTTCTTTCTCTTTCAATATCATCTTTTAATTGCTCATTTGCTATTTGTAAATCGATCATTGTTTGTTGCAAATTATTCGACATCTCATTCAAGCTATTGGATAGTTCCTCTAATTCGTCATTTGAACGAACTACTATTTTTTCGGAAAAATCCAGATTTGCCATCTTTTGCGCACCCTCATTTATATAAATGAGAGGTTTTGTAATGAACCTTGAATAAAAATAGGCACTACCCAATCCAATACACACTACAATGATACTTATATAAGGCAGAAAACGTACTAAAACCCGTGACGCTTCATCAATAGGTTGAAATGTCGCGAATACAGTAACCGTTAAATTACCTTCATCTAGAAATTGAATCGGCAAAGTAACAAAAAATGCATTCCTAGGAGTTTCTTCATTCTGTATTAATGCTGTTTTTGCCGTAACATTTGGTGGTTGCGTAATTCTCTGCATCATAAAATTAGGCGAATATATAATAGTTCCTTCTTTAGTTTGTAGGTAAATGAAGGCATTGTTATTTTTGATGTAGTCGTCAAAAAGCGGTATCGCATTTGTTAATGTTAAATTCTTAGAATTATGGATTATTTCCTCTATTCCCGATTGGAGCTGATTGGTTTTATATTGTTCATAAAATGTTGGAAGGAAGAAGTATAAAGTTAAATAAATCAAGACTGCAAAAGATAACAATATGAGAGACGTGATCATAAAGAGCTTATAGGTTATTTTTTTCATCTTCATGATGTTGACAATCCTATTCATCGATTTTGTATCCAATACCCTTCACTGTTTTAATGTAGGGTATATTTAATTTTTTTCTTAAATTTTTTATATGTGTATCAATCATTCGTGTTTCTCCTGCATAATCATATCCCCAAATTTTTTCAATGATGATTTCTCTAGTAAGCACTTTTTTTTGATTATGAAGTAGTAGCTGTAGAATTTCGAATTCTTTTGTTGTTAATGGTATTTCAATCTCATTTACATAAGCTTTATAACCATCCCGATCGACATTTAATTCATTAAAACTTAAATGATTCTCCTTATTATTACAATAACTTCTTCTTAGAACGGCTTGTACTCGCCTAATTAACACATGAAATGAAAATGGTTTTGTTATATAATCGTCAATACCGAGATCAAAGCCTTTCATTTGATCTTGTTCTTCTTCTAAAGCGGTTAACATAATAATTGGTATACTTGACTGACTACGGATCATTTTAGCAACTTCAAACCCGTTAAGGTTCGGCATCATTACATCAAGAAGAATTAGATCAAAGGCTTGTGTATTAAATCGCTTCATTCCCTCTAATCCATCTGATGCAACCTCTATCGTATAATTTTGCGTCATCAAAAACTGTTTAATTAATTCTTGAATTTCTAAATCGTCTTCTACTACAAGAATATGATAGTTCATCGATATATCCCCCTCGTAGCCATTATAACCGTTCAATTTGTAGTTTATGTGAAGATACCTCATATTCCCTTTAAAGCCTCTACTATCCTCACATTCATAAAGAAAATTTTCATTCTCACATGGAATCGAAATAACTATATTTCCTTTTGTAAAAAGGAATTTAACAAATGTTTTGTTTTGGTAACCCCAATGAGAGCACAATACTGGAAGGAAAGCTTTTGGGTTCAACTTCTCTACATAAACACCTCAATATCTCCACACAGATACCATATTGGTCATATACACTAGTTGTTAGGAAGAAAATTGATTCTATTATATGTGTTCTTTCAATAGGATGTGCACGTCTAGATTTATATGTCTATTCAGCAGTTTTCTTTCAACTTATTCAACTAAGGAGAAGCTTTTATGTATAAAATTAATCTACGTCCATTGATGTTATTGGTCGTATTTACGTTGATATTGTGTTCGTGTTTAACATACGTATCGCTTAAAGCATTAGGAGCAGAGGATATCTTCTTTAAGTTTATGAAGTCACTTGTTAATATGGCAATGATTAATAAATAAGAATCCATTTTGAAAAAAGATGGATTCTTATTTTGTCGTTTTAAGATTTATTTGTTATATTTTCTACTTATGATAGATAACAATTTCATCCTTTAGCATAAGATTTTTATACATCCTCCTTCATTACTTTCCTATCAATAAGGATAAAGTCTTTTTAAGAGCTTCAATTCTAAAAATCTCTACTGGTAGATTTCTTACATAAAATTTTGATTAAGACACAAAATTCCCCCTAAGATAAACATGTTGTAATTTTCACCTGTTTATCCTAAGGGGAACGTATGTTATTCATAACCAATATTTAGGGTATAGTTCATTTCTACTTGAAGGTAAATTTGTCGAGCAATAGTATCATAGATTTATTTAATGCATGAAAGAATTTCAATTAGGAGATGTAGAACCTTGTAGATGATAAAGAGTCCCACTGTTCTGGTATCCGTTCACCTGATTTTGATGAGAACTCCTCCCACTGCTCTGGCGTCATTTCTCCTCTTGGGTTTGGAGATTCCCATTGCCTCTGATCAGGAATCTTTTCTTCTGAATACGTGTTATTATCTTGATACATATTGGTTTCATTTTGATCCAAGTCTCCACCTAAATTCACCAAATTTATAAATAAACCAATGGCTATTCCAATAGATACTAAACCAATGGATGCTGCTACTTTTGTCCACATTTATTTCATTCCAATTTTACATTTTTATAAAAGAGTTTCGATAAAATTTTATTCCCGTTTCTTCTTCAAATTTTTACAAACCAAATTTCGTTGTTCAAGATAAACTACCTTATCAGACTGTTTAGCGACTTCCTGGGAATGCGTAACAACGATGATACATTTATTTTCTTTATGAGCTAGTCGTAAAAGATTAACTTATCTCAACCGAATATTTCATTTTTATTCAAATTAACCCAACGGAGAATTTAGGTTAATAAAAAGTTATAGATATCCATCTCATCATTTGAGGTGGTTTCTTTTATTTAAAGGGTGGCAAGTTATGGAACGATTCTCCTTCAACTAACAATGCAGGATAGTTAAAGAACATTTAGGGTACGTTACTTTTAAAAAGGAGTAACCTAAATGAAAAATCCATTCTTAATTAGTTTGTTTATGTTTATATTTTCGTGCAGTCTTTTCATGTTATTAGGAAATCCTGTTTATTCACAAACTACACCTTCAGATAAAATTGAATATTTATATCCTGCAAATAAGGAAAAAGGTTTTGATGAAACTGTAGATGAATTTTACCAGGCATTAAGAGACCTAAAGTATCCTGTACATCAGGAGCTTTATCAAAGACATAAGCAGGAGCAAAGACAATTGGATACTGTTCTTTTTAAAGAAATGTCTGATGCATCTGTAAATATTAAAAAAAAGTTATTGTTTAATGAGGTAGAAGGATTAAATTATGTAACTTTTGATGGAAATATTCTTCGTCCCTACCCAGATATAGATATTAACTACCATCAGACTGTTAGCCCTAATAGGCAAGTTTATTTCTTTTATTCCTTTAAAGACACAGAAACAGAATTTAGAGGTAGATATGCAATTTATGATGTTGAAACAAAAGAAACGGTAGCAGGCGGATATACTTATATGCCAAAGTCTCCTACTTTCAAGGAACACTTACTTCCTAATGGGCCTATCCAGGCAAAAATGCCTCTGAACCAGCAGCCATTGCCAATTGCATTATTGACAGATTAGTGATTTGGTAGCTAACTCAAAGTACCAAAGCAAATAAAAAGCCCAGCAGATTATGCTAGGCAGTCACCATTTATTCTTCCGCTTCAAGTAAAATAACACTTTCCAGATTATTTACAAATCTTCTTAATTCTTTTGCTAATTCATTATTTATATCACCAGCCTGATACCATTCATTTATAAGATTTCTTTGTGCTTCAATGGCTATAAAAGCTAAGTCTTCTTTTTGTTCTTCCTGTTCTGAAGAATCCATTTTATAAGATGAATATTGTAAGTGACGATAATACATTTCCACTTTTTGCGCAATATCTAAAGAATATTCATTCGTTTCTTGAACATGCTTTATAATTGATGATGTCACATAACCTTTTAAATCTTTTTTTACATGATTAATTTGTTCTACAACATTGGTTGGTAGTTTGCTCATCTTCCGTTCACGTAAAAAATAACGTAAACGACGTTTTAACAAAGTAAATGTTCGATTATTTAACATATCTTTTCTTTCTTTAAGAATATACTCAATTTCCTGTTGAATTGATTCATTTAATCCACGCTCAGCCATATATTGCTTCGTATAAATTATTTCTAATTCCATCCCAATTTTTCTAGCTTCCAACATTTGTTGCCTGTATGCTTGAAATGCTTCTTCTGACTGTTTTCGCTCAACATTCATTAACATTGCGTTATATTGATTCATTAACTTTAGAGCTATAGCAGCATTTTCTTCAACTGTTTCACGTTGAATACTACGAATCGCATGTTTTAACATTTCTCTTTTTTCATTCATTATATTTGGCTGTTGGGCTTTTTCTTGATCATTTAATAAAGGTAAAAATATGGTTGCCATTACTAAAGTGAATAAAATAACACCTGCAGCTAAAAAGATGAGTAATTGACGATCCGGAAATAATGCTCCTTGATTTGTTACTAGAGGTAATGATAATATACCTACCATCGTGATAGTACCACGAACGCCAACAAGCGTTGTCACAATATGATCTTTAATTGTTACTGTTTCTTCGTTCTTAAATATTTTTTTATCTACTACATGAAAGAACATCACCCAAACAAAGCGGATGATTAACACCATCAAGCCAATTCCTAGCACATATAAAATCAGGATACTATTGTGAATTTCCTCGCTTACTAGTATAGAATTCGTGGCAGAAGGTAACAGTAGCCCTAGCAGGAGGAAAATAACCCCATTTAATGTAAAAGTCACAATTGACCAAACATGTTCTGTTACCACCTGTTCCTGTGCAATGAAACTTTCGGTCTTTTCTTTAACAATTGCCGCAATAATTCCACCTGTTACAACTGTAATTACTCCTGATGCATGAAACACTTCTTCTGCTATCAAATATAAAATAAATGGTGTTAGAACTTGTAGCAAGACGTAAAATGTGGAATCCACTATTCCTATACGGCGAAGATGGAGTCTTATCCAAAATATTGATAATGCGCCAAAAATACCTATAAGTAAACCAACAAAAAACATATAAAGAAAATCACTTGTTGCTGATTTCAATGAAAAATAACCCGTTACAATCGCCGCTACTGAATATTTAAACGCGATTAACCCCGATGCATCATTGATTAAAGATTCCCCACGAACTAAATTCATTATACGATCTGGAATATGAACTCGTTTGGCGATGCTATTTACCGCCACTGGGTCAGTAGGTGATAAAATAGCCATTAAAGCAAAGGCAGCCGCTAAAGGAATCGACGGAATCATCCAGTGCACAAACAGACCACCAACAATAGTCGTTAATAATACTAATACAATAGCGTTGCCTAAAATCGGTAACCGCATTTTCCATAATTGTTCACGAGGAAAATGTGCTCCATCATGATAAAGTAACGGTGCAATAAACAATAGCAAAAACCATTCCGCTTCAATTTCAATGGTAAAATTCTTTGCTACTAAAGCAACTAGAATTCCAACTGCAATTTGAATTAGAGCAATCGGGATGAAAGAAATATAATGTGCCAGGACATTTGTCACTAATAATAATACAAGTAGAATTAATATCGATACCAAGATCTCCATGTACGGCCTCCTTCCCTAAGAAATATTGTTTTTCAAGGTCAACCAAGTTTTAACCTACTTCCTTCTAATTGTAAACCAATTTTCATATTTGTTCTGCTGTTCACAACAGTAAGATCTAACTTTACACAGTTAGTATTTGTTCACAGACTTAATTTACACCAATTCCACCGACGAGTGAACCATTCTACTAGGTTAGATACAGTAAAAAGCCGTCTCTCTAATAGTGAAACGGCATTAATAAAATAATTATTAGCAAGGGTCACTCTTTTAAATCAACCGTATTACATTTAGTTTCTTTTTCTAACCTTAAAATAAACATTAATTCAACATTAAATGATTTTTAGATGTTTTTCATTAAACCAGTATTTCACAATAAAAGAATCCATTTTGAAAAAAGTTTGATCAAAATGGATTCTTTTCTTACATATTATTTACCTACATAGATATAGTTTTTGTTGCAACTGTTTGTTGAAATGCCTGATCATGCTCAACAATCACCATTGTGGGATTAAATCTTTGAATAAGCTCTTCAATTTGCATACGCGAATAAATATCAATAAAATTTAATGGTTCATCCCAAATATATAAATGAGCTTTTTCACATAAACTTTTGGCTATAAGCAACTTTTTCTTTTGCCCACCAGAATAATGAGCTATATCTTTCTCAAATTGAATTCGGTCAAAATCCATCTTACGTAGAATGGATTTAAATAACGTTTCATCAATCTCATGCTCTTCAATAAAGTCAGATAACAGTCCCTTCAAATGAGAAGTATCTTGTTGAACATAGGAAATAATAAGGCCTGAACCTAAATTCATTGAGCCGGTATGCAGTATCGAATTTCCTAGAATTAGTTTTAGGATACTACTTTTTCCGCTTCCATTCTTTCCATCAAGTACAATTCGGTCACCTTGTTCCACTTTAAAGCTTATTGGTTTATTCACTATTTGTCCATCGTACTTAACAGACACATCCGCCAAAACAATCAATTCCTTTGACTGATATTCCAAAGGCTCTAATTTTAATGACTCCGTTTTTTCCACATTTTTTAGCAGTTTTGACTTTTCCTCAATAGCTTTTTGCTGCCTTGATTCAAGGTTCTTTGCTCTCTTCATCATCTTAGCCGCTTTATGCCCTACAAAACCCTTATCCAACTTAGAACCTGAATTCGTCGTCCCATTTTTGGAAGCTTCCACTTGATTAGACCAACCTGTTGAACGCTTTGAAGACTGTTTTAATCTCCCTATGTCTTTTTGTAGACGCTGATTTGTTGCCTCTTCATGTTCCTGCTGTCTATCAAAATTTAACTTCCAAGAAGAATAGTTACCACTTTGAACTTCAATATTTGCTCTATTTATAGATAAAATATGGTCAACGCATCCATCTAAAAAAATTCTGTCATGTGAAATTAAAATAAACCCTTTTTTCTTCCTTAAATAATTAGAGACAATCTTTCGTGCATCAGTGTCTAGATGATTGGTTGGCTCATCAATTAATAGAAATTGACCCTCAGTCAAAAAAAGTGCAGCAAGTAACACCTTTGTTTGTTCTCCATTTGATAATGTATTAAATGGTCGGTACATCGCTTCGGCATCTACATTTAAGTAGGATATTTCACGAAGATATTCCCAATCTTCTGCTTGGGGGCAAATTTCTTCAAAAATTTCATAAGTATACTTGTTTTTATCCGCAACTGGATACGGGAAATAATTAAATTCTACTGAAGAAATGATTTTCCCACTATACTCATAATTCCCTAATAATAAATTAAAAAATGTTGTTTTACCTCGCCCATTTCTACCGATAAATCCAAGTTTCCAATCCGTATCTATTTGAAAGTTTACACCTTCAAAAATATTGTCAAAGCTACCTGGATAAGAAAAAGTTAAATCTTGAACTTTTATCATTGACATGATAATTCCTCCTTTGTATACCTACACTTTTTACTTTTCATACAAAGTCGGCACATCCATCTATTCTAAATTTCTCCGCATAAGTTTGATGGATATTAACGACTTATTCGGAGTATTACATGCGTAACAATAGTGTCTGAATCGCTCATTTTTCACTCTCCTTTATTTTATTAGATTGAAGTTACGGAAAAAATTTTTAACCATGAGAGAATAAAAAATCCTCCCAATTTGTAAATTGGAAGGATTAGTCTTTCACTTATATTAAATAAGTTCTTTTTGCCATCGGAAACATGACAAATAAAGTGTAAACTGATTTATAAAAATGGACAGACTAATCCTATATTTTGTGTTTGAAGTTATTCATTTCAAATAAAAATATAGTTTAGTTAATCATTGTCCATTCATCAGTCCTCTCATCATTGTAATTTTATATTAACAAATTTTTTCATGGAATACAATTCATCATCATCATCTTAAATTACTGTTTGTTGCTCTTTTGATCACAAGCAGAGCACCTAGACTAATTCCAAATTGACTTCTAATACCTAATAACAAATCGTTTATTGAGAATAGGTGACATTCATACTTTCTAAGATTTGTACAACTTCTTCAGTTGGAATTTTCATATCATCATTTATCCATTTTCGAATTACTTCAATGATTCCTCCAGTCGAATAAGTGAAAAAATATTCTAAATGAGTCTCATTAGCATTTGGCAACTGTTTTTTTATTTCTAGAATTGCTATATCTTGTGCAGAATTCAAAACTGTATTTAATACACGAGAGCCATTTTTTTCATTAAAAATGATTTTACAGAGTTCTTTATTTATAAGTATCAATTTTAAAAGTTCATTTAGTATATTTAGTTCTCCTGAACAATTAATTGTACTCATCATCTTCTCTATCATTTCTTCTTCAATACTTCTCATTAAATCAAACGGATCATTATAATAAGAATAGAAAGTTCCGCGATTAATATCTGCTTCTTTACAAATATCCGTAACTGTAATTTTATTTAAGTTTTTTTCTTGTAGTAGCAGTAAAAAAGCCTCTATAATTACTTTTTTACTATACAATGTTCTTCGGTTTCCTGGTGTACCAACCACTTTTTTCCCCTCCCACTTATTAACCAAATTATTTCAATATGTTTTTAAATGAACAAAATATTAATAAATGATTATTTAATAACACATGTTTTCATTTTGCTTATTGTTACCTTCAATTAGCTTTAATATACTATGTCTACACCATTAAATCAACAATGTGTATAATTAATAACTTGTCGTTCAAATAATAACTAGTTGGTTTAATGTGCTGTATGTAATATTAAGATGAAAGGAAGCTGTTAATGGCAAAGTATCTTTATAAATTAGGAAAATTGGCTGCAAACAATAGTAAAAAAATAATTGGAGGCTCATTAATAATTCTCCTTCTGATAGCAATTATTGCAATGAACCTGGGATCAAATTTTTCTGAGGACATGTCTATACCTGGGGCAGAATCAGAAAAAGCCCTTCACCTCATAAAAAAGGAATTTCCCTCAAATACAGGTCAAGTACAGTTAGTATTTAAAGCACCCGAAAATAAAACCTTAGATTCTGAAGAGATTAACAATGTAATTACGGATACATTGAGAGCGATAAAAGAAAAAGATAGTCATATTGTTTCTGTAGCAAGCCCTTTAGAGTTAGGAAATTTAAGTAAAGAAAAGAAAATTGGTTATGCAATTGTTACTTATAATGTAGCAGCAGACAAGGTATCGGAAAAATCAAAGAAAAATATTACAGAGAATATCGAAAATATACGTGATGCTGGCATTCAAACAGAACTAACTGGTGATGTTTTATTTTCTGAAATGGAAATTGGAGGAACAACAGAATTAATTGGGGTAGTTGTTGCTTTTGTTATATTGGCAATTACTTTTATTTCCTTCTTAGCGGCCGGGTTGCCAATTATTACGGCGGTGATTGGACTAGCTATAGGAATTTTATTAATTATGATTGGCACAAATTATTTGGAAATTACCTCTGTTTCGATAACGTTAGCAGCAATGTTAGGGCTGGCAGTAGGCATTGATTATGCTCTCTTTATTATGACTCGTTTTAGACAGCAAAGGAAAGAAGGATATTCTGTCCAAGAGTCTGTAGCAATTGCAAACGGAACAGCCGGTAGTGCTGTAGTGTTTGCTGGTATAACAGTCATCATTGCGCTCTTAGGTTTATCTGTTGCAAAAATACCATTTTTAACAATGATGGGTCTATCTGCTGCTCTTTGCGTATTATTCGCAATATTTATTGCAATAATTGTGGTTCCAGCCTTTTTAGGTCTAATCGGACATAAAGTTGGACCAGATAGAAAAAATACTTTTTTAAGTAAAATTATTAAAAGTGATAAAAAACTAACTACTTCCGATAGATGGGGAAATTTTGTAGCAAAACGACCGTGGAGGGTGGCAATCATTGGAGTTTTACTTTTATCTATAATTGCTATTCCTATTTCCCATATGGAACTCGCATTACCAGATAACGGTTCGAAAAATGAAAAGACAACAGAAAGAAGAGCATATGATTTACTTGCCAAAGCTTATGGCCCAGGTCATCTTGCAACATTAATTGTAGCGGCTAAAACCTCCAGCGAAACAACCAATCCACAAGTAGCCTTAAATGATACTATTGAAGAATTAAGTGGGTTTTCAAATGTTAAAAATGTTAGCCCAGCAATTCCTGGACCTTCAGGAGAATTGTATCTTATTTCAATAACTCCAGAGACAGGAGCATCTGATTCAGAAACAAAAGATCTTGTAAACGATATTCGAGAAAAGGCAAAGACCTTGGAAAAATCCGAACATATAAAATTAATGGTTACAGGTACTACGGCGGTAAACATTGATATATCACAAAAATTGAGTGATGCATTGCCAATATTCGCTTTATTAATTATTGGATTTTCATTCATTTTATTAGTACTAGTATTCAGGTCAATTTTAGTTCCATTAAAAGCAGTACTAGGATTTTTACTATCTTTAGGTGCAACATTAGGATTCACTGTATTTGTTATTCAAGATGGAAATTTAATTGATTTATTTGGATTTCCTATTGCCAATCCTGTATTAAGCTTCTTACCAGTCATTGTGATCGGAATTTTATTTGGGTTAGCAATGGACTATGAGGTTTTTCTAGTTAGTAGAACGCGTGAAGTATATACACATACCGGGGATGCACGTAAAGCTGTTTTAGCCGGAATGAAAGATAGTGGTGGAGTAGTAACAGCTGCAGGGTTGATTATGATTTCAGTATTTACTGGATTCATGTTAGCTCCAGATCCAATAATTAAAGCGATGGGCTTTTCACTCACATTTGGCGTTATATTTGATGCTTTTGTAGTAAGAATGGCTATTGTACCGGCAGTAATGATCTTAATGGGAAAAGCTTCTTGGTACTTACCAAAATGGCTAGATAAATTACTACCAAATTTAGATATTGAGGGAGAATCATTTATGAAAGAAATAAAAGGAAAAGAAAAAATGTTAAGTTCGAATAAGGAATAAAGAACTCTCTTTAAGAAGATTTAAGTACGGCGAGTGAAAAAAATTCACTCGCTATTTCTTTATCCATATATAGTTATAACTATTGTGATTATACCTGTAACTCGCCCCCTTCTCCTACACTTGACTTAGCAGATTCTGGATATTATTATAAAATAAAATCCAAACAGAGGTAATATCATTATGATAACAACCTTTTTAGCGGTGCTCCATTAGAAAGTTTATACAGAGTTCGAGTTAAACTGAAATAATTTGAATTTTCGTGGGTGATGATATGAAAATTTCAATAGAAGAAATAAGACAAGAATTAGAAGAAGAAATTCTTATTAGATGTCATGAGGTTGATGACGAAATATATGAAATCATAAACAAGCTGAAAACTGAAAACCTCATTTTAATTGGACATCAAAATGATAATCTTCACCGCATTAAGCTAAGTGATATCTATTATTTCGAAGCAGTCGAGGGAAAAGTGTTTATGTACTGCAAGGACAACGTTTTTGAGATAAAACAAAAACTATACGAGTTAGAGGAATTATGCAAAGGGAAAAACTGTTTTCGCGCATCGAAATCAACAATTTTGAACATCACCAAAATTTCATCTGTTTATCCGACTATAAGTGGTCGATTCGAAGCTGTCCTGGATAACGGAGAACGTACTGTTATATCAAGGCAGTATGTACCTGTCCTTAAAAATATGCTTGGTTTGTAAAGAGGGATACATATGAATTTTTTTGAATTTGTCCAAAAGATAATTAAGAATTTCTTTATCATCTTCGGATCCATAATCATGATTATTACTATATTGCGACAAATGTATGATTCTGACATGGCCTTTGATTTGAAGTCAATTTATATCCTTATGGCATTTTCATTTTTAGGTGCATTAACGGGATTTATTTTATATTCTCCGAATGATCTAAGTGAGAAAAAAATGCGTATAAGGATTATTATTCATTTCTTCACTTTGGAGATTTTATTGATTGTCCTTGGCAGCGCTATGAATCTTGTAACTGGTCCGGGGGTAATCATTCTTGCACTGCAAATTGCCGTAATCTATATCATTGTTCATCTACTGTCATGGCGAAATGATAAAAAAGATGCAAAAAAAATCAATGAAAAACTAAAGTCAATTAAGAAAGACTTTGGTGAGTAGTCAAGAAAATCAATAAGCAGTACAGTAGTTGGCTGCAACAGATTATTTTACGGTAAGCTTTGAGCTTACCGTTTTTTGCATCTTATTGGCTTATAAATACAACTTACCGTTTTTCCATATACATCCTTTCATCTGTTTATTATGATGATTTCATAAAAATTTTTCCAATGAGGAGGAAATAACTATGGGAACTTTACTATTTTTAATGGCATTTATTTTCGAGATTGCTTTTGCAATCTACTGCATAGCAACTAAGCAAAACCATAAAAAAATAAAGAATTGGATTAGAATTGCTGTATTTATTGTATTTGTAATACTTACTGTTTCATCGGTGATTGTCTGGAGTTTTTGCTGGGTAATGCTTGCTATCCTACTTTTCTTATTAGCCGTAAAAGGGACAGTATCTCTTATCCTAAAGAAAACGAATATCAAACAATACAAAACTTCTAACATTGTGTGGAAGTCCATTATGATGATATTAATATTTGTCTTTGTACTTTCACCTGTCATTATTTTTCCACAGCATCAATCACCAAAAGTGACAGGAGAATATGAAGTCGCAACCGTTACTGACACATATATTGACAAGAATCGTATTGAGGAGTTTTCTGACAAGGGGGACAACAGAATTGTTAATGTGGAATTTTGGTATCCCAAAAACGCAGATGGAACATACCCTCTATTAGTATTTTCACATGGAGCATATGGTATTAAGACAAGTAACGGATCTACTTATACTGAGCTAGCAAGCAACGGTTATGTAGTGGTTTCCATCGATCATCCTTATCATTCCTTCTATACTCGTTCAGAGGATGGAATAGTAACTATGATCAGTTCAGATTTTAAAAATGAAGTCAAAAATACGAATAAAGGTGTTTATTCGAATGAAGAATGGTACAATATCATTGAAAAATGGATGAAACTGCGAACAAACGATATGAATTTTGTCATTGATACAATACTTACAAAAGCTAAAAGTGACAATGACCCTATTTATCAACATATCAATACAGAGAAAATTGGTGTGTTTGGGCACTCAATGGGAGGTGCTGCAAGTGTGTGGCTAGGTAGAGCACGCAATGATGTAAGTGCAGTAGTAAATATCGATGCCCCTTTCTTTAGTGAACTTGTTTATAACAAAGCTGATGATAATTTTATGGCAAGCAGCAAAGCCTACACAACCCCTCTTTTTAACATTTATTCAGACGATGTTTGGAGTCAACTGGATCGTACCCCTGTTTATGTAGCGAACAAACTCAACAATAAACAGTTCGAAGGAGCATATACAACTCATTTTAAAAGGGCAAAACATTTAAGCTTGACCGATTTACCGCTTTTCTCTCCTATAATGGCAAATATTCTACAAGGAGGAAAAGCCGACATTGATAAATATTACTGCATTGAAACTGAAAATGAACTAATTCTTAAATTTTTTGACTTTGCATTAAAGGGAATCGGCCATTTCACTCCCAAAGAGACATATTGATCACAAAATTTTTTTCGTCGTTATTTAGGATACGGCCCTCCCATCAAATACTTGTATAAATTTTAATAGAGGAAGCCCATTAACTTTAAAAACAAAGACTTATTGAGCATCCTCTATTAAATAACTTTTCTTTCATTGAAACATCTGACTTCAATCTTTCTAATGTGTAACGCTTGATTTGAAATCGTCTAAAGATGGTAAAGTAGTTATCAATCCTTATTTCAATCTATCGAGTTAGTTATTTCTTTTGTTGCTTTATCAGATAATACTCTTTTACAAGACTTAGAAGAAACTGCAAATTTTAAACCTATTTCTTACCGATGTCCCTTTTTTGAATCAAGAATAAACATAGAAGCATCTTGTCCCATAAATATTTTATTTCCTGTATAAAAAGTTTTGAATTGAATATCTCTATACCCTATTTTTGTCATAATGTCGGTTAGCTCTTCTAGATTAAATCCGTTATGAACAATATCTGAAACTATTTTTTCATTTTTATTAAAATCTACGATCAGTAGATGTCCTCCTTCATTAAGAACATCAAATAATCTTGATAAAACTAATTTAATATCATGAATATGGAGTAGAACCTGTGCCATAAAAATATAGTCGGCATGTAAATCCGTTATACTTTCCTTTTCAATATCAAAGCATAATGTATCTACTCTCTGAATATTAAAATTAGTTACTTTTTGTTTTATTTGATTAACCATGTTTTGTGATGTATCCAGAAAAAGCATAGAATTAAACTCATTTAACAAGTTCATTCCGACAAGACCCGTTCCACACCCAAAATCAACAGCATTCTTGCTTTTAGCGTCAACTAAATAATTTCTGATCACATCTGATGATACCTTTGCGATTTGGATTCTTTCAGGAGTGTCATATATATTAGCAATCATTTCAAACTTATCAGTATTTCCCATTATTATCTCTCCAATCAGGCGGCTTAATTAACAAACCTAAATACTAAAAAACGTGTCATTATTTAAGATACGATTCTGCAAATAATAATTCAACTAATTGCTTCGTTATTGACAGTCGTAAACTTTAAAATTCGACGCCTTTACATGCGAAGCCAATCATGCTTTTGGGATTATAAAGAATGAGACTCATTAAAATAACCCACCTATCAGTTATTAGTATTGGCCATAATTGTTATAAGTCCTTAGCACATTGTTAATCTTCAACTTTTTAGTTTATTACGGAATACGTGCGACATAGATACCATAATGTTCACGTTTATGTCTGGATTACATTTAGAGAGCTGTGTAATAAGGCTCGTCCGATGGTGGAAATGTAACTTTTTTTTGATTGATCAGGATGAATGGTTCGTATAAAAAACCTTTCTTTAGACTTTTTTTACGCTGGGATCTAAAATGGTAGGACATTGTATATCGATCAAAAAATAAAATTCGCCATTAAATTATGATTGTTGATTACGACTTCATTTCTACGAATAATAAAGCATCTTCTGTACAGACTAATTTCAGGAGGTGAAATCCATGAATAACAACAACCAAAACTTTAACCAAAAAACCCCAAATGCAATGAACTCGATGAACGAAGAATTTGGGAATGAAACTGATGTTAATCAAATAAGACAACAAATCCAGCAAGCAGAAGCTAACAAAAAACAAGCTTCTGGTACAATGAACTCGATGAACGAAGAATTCGGGAATGAGACTGATGTTAATCAAATAAGACAACAAATCCAGCAAGCAGAAGCTAACAAAAAACAAGCTTCTGGTCAATTTGCAAACAAAAACAGTACAAAATAAGTTGATTAATATCCCCAACCGGCAACCTTTTTTCTGCCGGTTTTTTCGCCTGCACTCGAAGTGCCGAATGCCTACTAAGGAATCTTTTATGTTCACAAATACATACCATTAAATGTATATTTTTCATCAAAAAAACAATCAAATTCAATTGATTATTTCAATATGATACAATCAATTAGCATTTTTATATTATTTTTCAAAGGATTTATGAGCAATCCAATTAAAAACAAATCTCTAGCTTCATTGGTTATTATTGCCGGTTCAATATCACCATTTTTCTACCTGCATTTCTATAGCGTGCCTGGGATAAAACTAGTTAAAACCTTAAAAAGCGCGAGAAATCAATTTTAGAAACGTTGATTTCTCGCGCTTTTCTGATGTGAAATTCCCTAATTTTACTTTAAAAATTTACTTATCTTTGGAGTAATTATACTTAGAACGATCCACTGGCGTATAATCTGTTGGCGTATAGAATCTCAATAAGTCACCATTCACGACTTTATCAGATAATTCCAATTTACGATCTACTTTATTTTTCATAGTTTTCGCAAACTCTAATTGACTATCATCTAGTAGTAAACCTGTTTTATTATCATAAAATTTCCCATTAATTGAATAAATCGTTGGACTGACAAAACCGCCATTTCTAAATGGTACAATTTCATCATGCTCTTTTGATAATAAGTCTGAACCAAATTGAACAAATTTTTGCGTATCAATTCCCAGTAAATGTAATAACGTTGGAAGAAGGTCTGTTTGGCCACCATAAGAATGGTTCGTTCCACCTTGCATTCCTGGAACATGTATAAATAATGGTACGCGTTGTAAATTAGCACTTTCATATGGTGTAATTTCTTTTCCTATGACTTGTTCCATCGCTGCATTATGATTATCTGAAATACCGTAATGGTCACCATAAAGAACAATCATTGAATTATCATATAAGCCTAATTCTTTTAATTGATTGAAGACTTGTTCGATTGCTTCATCTGCATAACGTGCTGTTTGGAAATAATTATCTACACTTGCATCTCCAGTATTAGCTTTATCAATTGTTACTAAGCTTTGATCCATTTTATATGGGAAGTGGTTCCCTACCGTAATCAATTTCGTATAGAAAGGTTGTGGTAACGAACTTAAAAGACTTTCAGATTGTTTAAAGAATGGTTTATCTAACAAACCATATTCAGCCATGTTTTCTGAAGAACCCGTGTCATAATAACTAGCATCAAAGAAATGCTCGAATCCAAATGATTTATAAATCTCATTTCGATTCCAGAAGCTTCCGTTGTTACCATGGAATACAGCCGATGTATAACCATAATCTTTTAAAATACTAGGCGCTGCTTGGTACGTATTTTGTGCTTTTGTAATATAAGCAGATCCTTGTGGTAACCCAAATAAAGAATTTTCTAGCATAAATTCTGCATCGGAAGTTTTACCTTGACCTGTTTGATGGAAGAAATTATCAAAATACATTGTATTCTTATCTTTTGTTAATGAATTTAAAAATGGTGTAACTTCTTCACCGTTTAATTTATAGTTGATCAGGAAGTTTTGGAATGATTCTAAATGTAAATAGATGACGTTCATTCCTTTTGCTTTACCAAAATATTCTGCATTAGGTTTGGCGTAGTTGGATTTTGTATAGTTCATTACTTCTGTAATATCACTACTATCCGCCAAAGCTCTCTGTGAAGATGCTTTCATCGTTTCTACTGAATCATAAATCGTATAGTTATACATTCCTAGATATTTCACAATATAGTTTCTATCGAAACCTCGAGATAATAGTTGCGGACGATCAGCTTCAGCTAGTCCTAAATTTAGGATTGATACTGCTAATGCAAAAGTAATGATTACCGTTGCTTTTTTATATCCAAAACGATTGGTATCTTTTTGTATTTTTCTTGAGAATCGTAGGTAAAACATTACAAATACATCTACAAAGAACAAGAGATCATAAGGCTTTAGTAAAGAAAGAACACTACCACCTAAATCTCCGAAGTTCTGCGTTTGGGTAACTGTAGGTAATGTAATGAAATCACTAAAAAATCGGTAATAAACAATATTGGCATATAAAACAATAGACATCAGAGTGTAAACTACAACTAGTGCAGTATATTTTCTCTTTCCTTTAAATAAAAATGAAAATCCTAGAAATAGCATTGCTGAACCTAGTGGATTTATTAGTAAAAGGAATTGTTGAAGGGATCCTTCTACTCCTAGGTTAAATTGTGCTGTTTGAGTGATGTATGTTTTAATCCATAACATTAAAACAGCTAATATATATATCCCTAAAAAGTTGTTTAATAGGTTATCTTTTTTACTTAATAAATTTTTCATTTTTGCACCTACCTTTTACTTAATCAATTATGCCTCGGCATAATTGCGTCCGGAATCGGCTTAACTCCTTGCCGATCCTGTGACATCCGCCGGAGGCTTCTTTCAGCAGTTGTTTGAACACCCGCTGAAAAGTAACTTAAACCCGCATTCATCTCACCAACTGTAAAGGTGGGAGACTTCTGTAACTGCCGTTTCACTTACGTTACAAAAAACATCTGTACCCTTTCTCTACGCTTTCGGTACAAAAGACATTTGCTGAAAAAAGTTAAACTTAAATCTAGATGTATATTAACTTAGATTATAAGTATTGCATTTGAAAAAATGTTATTTCACAGTAGCTTTTTTCGCAGCTATTGTATATTACTCCCCATATAAACTTCTGTCAAGTTGTAAATATAATTGAAGACAGTTAGTACAGCATGTAAATCTATTCCCTAAAAAATTCCTCAAATGTTAGTTTTTTAACCAATATTTACTGGGTATTTTAAACCATAACTCTTTCTTTTATATCTCCGTTAAGTTTTCGACCACGCTACCTTTTCACAATGTGGTGAGTGTTGATGGTGAACAAAGTTTTAGATGTAGTAGGTCACCAAAATATAAAAATTCGCTTTTCTCTAAAAAAACAATTTATCATGCAAAACATTTATTCTTTTGCTGCTCTCTTGGTAACTAATTATCTCTCTGCTCTTGAATATACTTTTTAAATTTAACTTCTTCTTTAACTGCCCATTGGACAATAGATAAAATCACTATGATTTTTCAAAGATGAAATCAGAGGTAAATGTTTACTTAAGCTTTCAGCATAAGACTCTGACCACATGGTTACTTCGAAACCTCCCCAAACGTCGTTGCTTTGTTACTATTTTACAAATTATAATAAATTCTTTTGCTGTAGCACTTTTAGTAGTCTCTTACCTGTAACTTTCTTGAAAAAAGGCTTTGGAATAAAGCCTATGCCATTCTGTTTTAAACCTTTTTTAATAGCGCTAATTTACATTTTGAAAAATGATCGATCAAAATGAAGTTTATCTTTTTAACTTAGTACGAGATTTTTATAAAAAAGTTTCATTATTTTTGTACTCCTTATTCCACTAAAGCCCTTGTTAGTTTAACAATTCATTATTTATATGGTTTAAATTCAATTGATTTTACTTGATACATTTTATCTCTGAACATATACATAATTTGAATATCTCCTATATATCCACCTGATGGTAAAATTTGACCTCCGATTTTTGCAATAAGTTGATTGTCTTTTATTTCAAAGTTGATAATATTGCCAAAGTAAATATCCGTAAATATATGCTCGGGTTTAATACCTAAAGGTTTAATATCAATTGTATATTTCTTGTCGCCTATACTAATATTAGCCTTGTTGGGTAATAACTCGGTCTTTACGTTTTTTAATACTATTGCAATTGGGTCATCAACAAGTACTTCAACAAGCTTTTTATTTAATAGTTGATTTTGTATATGGAAAACGTGAACTTCTCGTTCTAATATCCCTGTACCATAACCCTTGGTCAATATTATGATTAACTCATTCTTTCCGTCTTTATTAATGTCCTCGTAGATAATTTGAGGAGACCAACTAGGACTTGTTGTATTTATCCAATAAGGTTTTGAAAGGACGTTACCTTGAAAATCAATTTTAAAATCTGAATATACTTTATTCATCTTTTTCGCAAATATGGAAACATTCACTTTATCAGACTTTGCAATTTCATCATATTCATCTGTCATTGCTTTAGTTTTTATTAAAACAGCAAAAAGAGAAATGACAAAAATTAAAATAAGTTTTTTTTTCATAAGAAAACACCTCATATTTAGTGTTCTCTATAACTTACTGTTTATTCCACATGCACCGTTAGCACAAAAAGTGGTTGCTTTAATTGAACAATCACACCAGTTAGTTGAATTAACTTTCCCGTCTACACTGCATACGGCTTTCTTTTTCGGAAATACCATTTTGTATAGTAACTTTATTTATTTTAACACCATTTTCTGGAGTATCAGTCAATGCGATATGGATTCTATCAAAGAGAGCGCCACCATGATGTGCACTATAATTTAACGCACTTACATGAACGATATGTCTTCTAGTATCGCCATTTATTCTTTCAATTTTATCTATTTTTGGACACAAGACAAAATCGGAGTAAGTTTTGTCTAAGTAGGAATAATATTTGGTATATAATGTTTCTTCAAGCAACTCATCTTTTGGTGCACCGATACTTTCATATTTCCAGCCAACTAAGAGCCAATCATAAAGTTCGAATGATTCCAATCTAACCTTTTTATTATTTCCGGTAAATATAACCTCACCATCAGCTATCGTGCATGTTTTCACTTGGTTTTCGGACACACAATTATAGGCAGGTTCAATAACCGCAACGTCCCCGTTTTTCATTTTTATTTTCATTATCGAGATTACGGGAGTTTTATTTGACTCTAACTCAATTACTCCTTCGGAAGGACTTGCCGTGTTTATCCAGTTAACAACCTTACTGATGATTGCTTCCTCATACCCATCATTTTCCTTAAATGAACGAGTACCCCCATATAGACGGTTTACCTGAACAAATAAAACATCCTCTTTTTTTAATTTTGGTTGCATGTTTGCATTTACTAACTGCTTTTGGGAAAATAAACCAACAATCAACATGATCAGTATGACTAACTTTCTCAAGAATTGTCGCCACCTTTGGATGAAAATTTGTAGGTATTGTCCCCTTATATTAAAACTAAATACTAATAAAACTAAGAAAAAAGAACGTTTTTCAATTCCTTTTTTATTCAACTAACTGCACCGTTAGCACAAGAAGCGGTTGCTCTAATTGAACAATCGCACCCATTAGCTCAATAAAGGTAGTTTTGTTTTTAGTGGTTTATAAACCAAACAAACCATCATTTTACACGTAAACAGTCAGCAAAGAGTGCAACTAAAACTTACATTAATAAATACTGTGAATTAGAGGATTTAGCCAAATTGAAGCGGTTAATAGAAGCTCGAACAAAGGAATTACAAAGTGAATAAACACAAAATGACCAGGTACTCATGAATAAGTGAGTCCTGGTCATTTGTTTATATGGCATCAATTATGCCTCCGCATAATTGTGTCCAAAATCGGCTTTGTGCTTACACAAAGAACGTGGCATTCTTTAAATTCACAAAAAATAGATACAAAACAATCTATTTATTTAATTTTCTCACTATCACTATTGGTAATTTGACTGTACAAGATATTGTTTAATTCTTTGACTGAAATAACATTACTTAAATTTCTTTCTATTTCATTATTAAATAAATTCTCAATTTCTCTAATCTTAGGGACTAATGCTCATTTGTCCTGGTGTGACAGATACTAATTTCTTTGCTAATGGTGGAGTTTCATTTGGTAGTAAACGTACTCCTAAAGATGTAGTTAACACCACTTTTAAAGGTTTACATAGAGGGAAAGTTTCTATTATTGATGGAATTAACAATATATTTACTAGTATTATTCTACCAAAAAATCTATCTCGTAAAAATATGGTGAACATGGTAGGAAACATAATGAGCAAACGAATAGATTAATTATTAATGAACTTAGATTGAAGAAAACCATATTATAATTTTTAAACTTCATCTAGTCCTGGAGATTTGGCAATTAATCGGTCGTGGGAGGAGCAGAATCAGTTCTAGCAGCCTTTAAGAGAAATACAGCATTTGCTACTGTTCTCGCTTCACCAGGCTCAATATAAAGATCGCTACCATTTTGTTCAGACTGGTAACGACCTTTAAAGTGTGGATCGTTTAAGGGATCTATGCGACGGTAAAATTCAGCACTACGATAGTAGGCCGAAGCGCGCAAGAATGCCTCCCGTGCGCTAATCTTGTCTCCATGCTCAAAGGAATATTTACCGCGTTCATAAATACTGTCTGCGATAGCTTTCCACTCCCTCATCCATGCTTCTTCATCACCCTCTGGGATTGCAGCAGCGGTCAAGAACACTTCATTGAGATCAGCGCCGTTGTCAACTGCGAATCCAGCAGCACGCAATGTACAGTATTGTGTAACTTGCATTAGCCACTATCATGCCTGAGAGAGCACCATCGTCTGTTGTAAAGGCAGAGACATTTACTGCGATGTTTATGACATTTGTTACATTGGCTGCATCATTTGTTGAGCATTCTGTAGATTTAATTAGTTCGAAATATTTTTCATCACCAGGAAACACTAAAATTCAGGAATCAAACATTGCTTGGAAACTAATAAAAAAAACCACTCGACACTATTCAGAAGTTTTTGGTTTAGGTAAAACGTACAAGAAACATAATTCTGTTTACATATAATATCAATATAATATGATAGAAAGGTTGTGCAGTGTGAGGAAAGAACATAACAATTTTAAAAAGTTCAAGTTTAAATCAAATCCAAGTTGTCGTTGTCATTGTTGTGGTTTTTGTTGTCCTTGTCGTTGTAAGCCACCATTTATACCTGTACCACCAACTCCACCTTGTCATTTTTTAGTGTACGTTACAGACGCTGGTCAGTTAGTTACTCCTGATAATAGAGTATCAGTAATTGATACAGCTACAAATACTATAGTCGCTACCATTCCAGTAGGAACTGGCCCTCTAGAAGTAGCGATTTCACCTGATGGAGAATTTGGTTATGTTACAGCTTTTTTATCGAATAATGTAACGGTTTTTAGTACTGAAACAAACAATCCAATCACTACCATTCCAGTAGGAATTAATCCTCTTGGTATAGCGGTTTCACCAAATGGAACACTTGTTTATGTATCAAATCACGGTTCAAACACTGTATCTGTCATAGATACAGCTACAAATACCGTAACCGCTACTATTCCAGTAGGGCTCCAGCCTCAAGGCATAGCTTTTACTCCAAATAGTGCATTTGCTTACGTTGCAGACGAAAATTCAAATGCAGTATCCGTTATAAATACAGCTACAAATACCGTGGTTGCTACAATCCCTGTTGGAATTCGCCCAAGATCGATCGTTTTCACACCGAGCGGACAATTTGCTTACGTTACAAATGAAAATAGTAACACAGTATCTGTAATTGAAGCAGCTACAAATACGGTAGTTGCTACAATCCCTGTGGGAATAGGACCTGTTGGAACAGCAATTACACCTGATGGAACACTTGTTTACATTGTAGATAAAGGTAGTAATGCTGTATCTGTCATAAGTACAGCAACAAATGCGGTGATTGCTACAATCCCTGTAGGAGCATCTCCTGACCAAGTTACCATCTTGCCGGATGGAACACTTGCTTATGTCACAAATCAGGCTGACCAAACTGTGTCTGTCATCGATATAGCAACAAATACGGTAATCGATACAATTCCAGGATTTAACGGTCCTACTGGTATAAAAACCGGGACAATTTGCCAAACAGGCACCTCTCTAGATTCGGTATAATGGTAGCGACCAAACAGCCAAAACCGAACGGAGTGAATGCCCCTTGACTAATGTAAAACAAATAAGTCTGTTTGACGTCCATGAATTATATTTAATGGAATTCGAATGAAGATGTTACTATTCAACTTGTTGAAAATTCATCATCTGTTCAACTTAATATAATGAATCCCGACATAGAATTAAAAGAAAAAGATCTTCCTTTTCTTTTAACTGTACCCTATAAGATAGACACTTTGAAAAAAGTCTATCTTATAGGGTACTTTTGTTTATAATGAGAAAAAAGATGTTGGGGTAGAGTGAAATGACCAAAAGATATTTTACGAAAAATGAACAAAAACAGCTCAAATGTAATCCGAATGTGCAAGCAATTAGTGAGAAAGCAATCACTTATACGGACTAATTTAAACTTTAGTTTATTACGGAAAATAAAAAAGGTGAATTACCAAGAAAAATTTTTGAAAATGCTGGTTTGGATGTTGAATTAATCGATATAAAACGAATTGGAATCTTCAGGCAAACGCTGGCGAGCTGCTTATCGTAAAGCAGGTGGAGAAGGTTTACAAGATACACGTAAAATAAATTCAGACCTTCTGAATGCGAATTGACATTAGAAGAAAAATTGAAGCGATTAGGCGAAAAATCGATTACTTCTACTTTCGGTCGCACATTCAAAAGTAAAACCTCCCCCCTTTCCATCATACTTTATACAGTTTTATCAGTATTTATTTCTATAGTAAGCTCGTTCAATTTATGGTCTAAGTCATCAAGCAAGCGTAGTTTATAATTCAACTGCTTTTCAAAATCCATTGATTGAGCCAATACCTTATTTACTTGAGCATCCAAGTGTGTAAGGACCTCTGAATTCATCATCGTTTCTCCACTCAAAGATAAGGTATGTTTTTTTTCAACCGCTAATTCTTCCGATAATTTTTCTATCTCACTACTTTTTTCCTCTATATCTTTGGATAAATGCTTATTAAGATTATCTGAATTGGCTTGTTCTAAACGGGATCTTTCTATGGCTTCAATGATAGTCTTCATTTGTATGCTTATTTCTCTTGTAAAAACATTAAACCTATTTTCAAAGTAATCCACTGTAGTCCTATAGCTAGCATCTGAATTCACAGAAAGAAATTCATCTTTAGTGGATTTTAACGTTTCCTTCATTAGCTTATTTTCTGCACGCAGTTCTTCTAATTCTTTTAATAACCCCTCTATCGAAGAAAGTTGTTTTTTCTTCTGGATTTCTCTTGCTTGTATATCTTCATAGTAAGTTTTCAATTTTTTTTCATGGTCTCTCTTCTGCTTTAAAAGCTCCATCGAAAGATCCTTTTTCTGTTGCGTTAATTGAACATTTTCTCGCTCTAATCTCAGTACTAGTGAATAATAATCACTATCTCTGAGCCTTTTAACTTCATTTTTATATTTCGCTAATTCGGCTCTTAAAAAAATGATCATTTGCTGCAGCTGAATAGGATCATTGTTTTTCACAATATCATTATCCACACTTACACCTCCTATCACGACATTTTTTTAAGTAAACTAATCACTTCTTCAAATTGCTCCTTACTATTCTCTAACATCTCATCAAGCTGCTTGATAATCTTAATTTCTATTTCCTCATCACCAATTTCCTCAGCTTTGCTCTTTTCTCCTGACATTAAATAGGCAATAAGTAGATTCAATGTGCCTTTTTCGAGATAAGCGAAGCTATTATTTTCCGCATTACTATTGTTAGGTAGATTCGTAAGCTGTTCCTTCATTAGTTGATGGACAACACTATCTATTTTTTGATTCATATTTTCAAACTCACTCATTTTCATCCTCCTGTGTATGACTAATTCCATTGAGATTAATAGGATTTAAGACAACGATACCATCTTCTAACTGATCACAATATGTAAAACCCATGATACTTCCTGAATAAGAAAAATTATGACCCCATTTGATCTGAAAGTTAGGAAATGATAATGTTTCGTTTGGCTCTAACGTTGTTTTTCCTATAGGTCTAAGCCAGAACTCCTCCTTGCTTGATTGATCATTAATTCGCTCCCAGCTACTGTTTCCTTTTAAATTTGGTGCGAAATGTTCATAGACATACCTTCCAGAGAAAGAGAATGGAGAGTCTTCAGGTAGTTTTATACACAGATACGGATTTGTTATAGGCTGATTACCTATATTACGAATATGATAAGAGCCCAAGCATAAGCTCTCTTCATCAGGCCCATAAGAAATATTGAACGAGGATGTGAAATAACTAATGATGTTGACACTATCCGGAATAGTAAGATCCTCAACCGTTTTTTTAATTTCATGAACATAAAAATCCGTTTGTTTTTTTAGTTCATTTATCTTTTCTTCCACATGATCGATACGAATAGTCATAATTAGTGCCCCCTTGTCAATAGTATTAAATTAACCAAAGAATTCACATTTTAGGCGATAGCTAATATCTGAAATCCTTTCATAAAAAAAAAGAGAGGATTACCCTCTCTTTACGATATGATTTTCTTCTATGTGTTAGTACCATTAGCCGAGAGTTGGGAAAACAGCAGGGCACTGCTGAGGGCGAACTACACCCGGACATGTGAATGGTAATTCTGCTCTTGGTTCGCAGAAAGTTGCTAAGAATTCCACAGTAACTGGGAATGTAGATTGAATGCTTTGGCAAACTGATACAGTAATTGTTAGTGCAGAAAACGTAATTGTGCCTGTTCCAGCTGTTAATGTTCCTGTTGTACACACGAAACAATCTAAATCTGTGAATAAAATTTCTACGTCTGTCCCTTTCGGCGCACATAATGTAACTTGTTCGCAACGGGAAACTGGAATAGTATTGCTTGTGAACATAGTTCCATTCGGTAAACAAACAACTATCGTAAGAATAAAATTCTTTTGAATAGTTAGGTTTTGAAGACATACAGTTGAACCATCAATGGAGAATTGGCGATTCTCACGGTTCAAGATAACAATAGGATTAGTTGTTGCTGGAACTACCTTACATGTAACTACTGCACCTGTTAAATCAGTAGTTGGTGTTACTCCTGGAAAAGTAATTGGCCCAGTAGGAGAAATATCAAACGACATTTCCTTTACAATCCAGTCAAATACCTTATCGACGTTTATACAAATTAGCTCCTGTGCCTGGGATGGCATATTCTCTAGCATCCTTTTGACACCTCCATAAATTTTTTATCTTTCGTTTGTATCATATGTTTTCTAGCTATAAGTGTATGGGCTAACAAATAATTCGTTCTGAATTTTATTAGAAAACTTAAGTATCGGTATGTGTTGTTTTTGCTTACATCTCCTCTTCTTATGGAGAAACTAAAATGTTTGAAAGGACCGGTATATTTGTAACAGAAAGTAAATATTTTTAATAAAATATTAATGGACTGAAAGGGGTGAAATGCAATGGAAGATTCAAAATTGTACTCCACTCAAGACATTGAAAAATTGAAGCAAAAGATAGACGCCTACAAGGAAACGTTAACTTCATTGAAAATGGAAACCTCAATTGATGATTACCTATTTATGAAAAAGGATTTTGATGGGATTAAAACGCAAATAACACTTTTAGAAGGGCTAACTGAAACAATAGATGATAAGCAAAATTCACAAATCAGAGGCTATGAGGAGCAGATAAAACTTCTATCGACACAAATTGAGTCTCTGAATCAAATGATTGAGAAAATGAACCAAGAAATACTAAGGGCTTTAAACAAATTACTTACGATTGAAAATACTAAAGCTCCAACCACTACACCTAAAACTGAAAACATATCTAAATTTATCGCTAACGGTGCACAAAGGGATCCGATAATTACACAGACAACAAACCAATCGGCGAATACGTCAACACAGCCATCTTATAAAATGCTACAAAGTCTGGCAGGTAAAGCAACGAATGGCCAATTAGATGCAAACAATGGTATACCTTCCACTCCCAGCGAAAACCAAAGAAATATACCCGAAGAACGCCATTTTAATCAACAATACTTTCAATCAATAAATACTCATCCAAGCCAAATATATAATGGTCTATACAGAAATACCAACGCAGAATCGACCTTCCATTTTAAAAACGCTACGAATGCACAGGAAATTCCAATTAGAGTTTATGAATCTAATACTTTACCGTATGCTGAAATCCACAATTCCATTGACACTGATCTTAAAACGGAAGATTTAGTTAATTACAGAGAACTCGAAAAAATTAATAACACTGTCACTATAGATGAAATGAGCTCTGTAATAACAAATGAGCCTGTCTTTCCTGAAGTTTCTGAAATAATTAATGAACCTGCCTTTCCTGAAGTTTCTGAAGTAGTTAATGAGCCTGTCATTCTTGAAGTTTCTGAAGTAGTTAATGAGCCTGTCATTCTTGAAGTTTCTAATGTGATTAATGAGCAAGACGACACAAATACATCCCCAACTTTAAAAAGTGCCGAAATTGAAGTCTTTGAAGCTAAGATTGAGGAAGATGAGGCCCTTATACAAATTGAAGAGGTAAACAAACAACCTGAGCTAAAAGAAGAAGCAACTGAAGAAGGGCATAAAAAAGAGAAGAACTCTTTGTTTTTCAATTTCTTTCGAAAATGGAGTTAGTTTAAATTTGTGGTGTACAGAGCTTAATAAAACTGGGGAAGTATACGATGAATACGTCCAATAAGTATGAAAATACATATTGGACTTTTTTATGTTCAATTGGAAAAATAGGTCCCATTAGTTAGTACCCGCAAAATAACGCTTCACAAAAGAAGCTTCAAAAATTTCCACATATAAAAACTACGAATTAGATGATTGCCCTCCCCCACCAATCTTAGCTGAATAGAATAATGAAGAAAGGGGGTGTAAAAATGTGTATGAATAATTCAATGTGCGGGAGCGGCTGTGGCTGCGGAAATAAAAATGAGTGTACTGCACTTGGTCCTTTTGAAGCTATAGAGGCTGCATGTATTACGACACCAGCAGCAACAGGCTCCATCATCCCATTCTCTTCAGGAACAATTCCTGTTGTTTTAGTATCACTTGCTAGTGGCTTAATCGGTACAGTAAGTCTTGTAGGATTCGGCACATCTATTGCAGGGATAACTCTTACTGGTACAAATATAGATTTAACAGCTGTTACTGGAACGGAAGCCTTTTCAGTTCCACGTGCTGGTACTATTACATCTATTTCTGCATCCTTGTCTGCTACAGCCGCTTTAACCCTTGTAGGAACAGCAACAGTCACAGCACAAATTTACCGCGCGGTTGCGGGAAGTAATGTTTTCAGCCCTACAACAGCATTTGTTAATTTATCACCAGCTCTCTCAACAGTAGCAATAGGTACTATTACATCTGGTACTGCAAACGTTACACCAGTGCCAGTAGCTGCCGGTGACCGTTTATTAATGGTGTTCTCCGTTACTTCCTCAGGGATTGCTGCTACTATTGCTGGTAACGCAAGTGCAGGAATTAATATTGTATAAAAGATTATGTTCGTAAATTAGATTAAATCTACCATACAATATCATTATCCATGTATAATACGATAATTACTTGAAATCAAAAGTAATAAGTAAAGTAGGCGATTTTCTTCAAATCAGGAAATCGCCTACTTTTCGATTTAAAAAATATAGTTATAATTTCGCCAAAGCCATTTGAATATGAACAAGATGATCTGTTTAGCTTGTTAGCAAATACACCCAACGCTCATGTAAACTCTCAATCATTTTATAAGATGTTGAGACAAGCATTTCGGAATCGGGTAGCTTTGCCCATTCTTCCTCACTATAAGGCTTAATCGTTGGAGCATCCTCTGTCAAAGCTAGCTTAAAACGGATGTAGCTATTCATATGACTATCTGAAAAGAAACGGGTCAAAGATGGGTCATCTACAAAATGGAATAGTATCATATGGATATTATTAGGATAGAAACACTAAAACTGCTGAAATCCATCAAGAAGAAGAAGCAAAAGTTTACCGTATGATTGAAGACATGTATATAAAAAATGATTTATCAGCTGCAGCTATTGCACAAGTATTAACTGATATGAAGATTCCAAGTTCAGGCGGAAAAGATTTTTGGTTTGCAGAAACTGTATTGCGATTATTGAAGAATGATTTAATGATTTTCATAAAGGCAATGTGGTACATGGTCGATATGGTCGCTCTGCGGACGGGAAAGTTCTAGTAAAGGAAAATGAAGAAAATATTATTTTGATAAGGGAATCCATCAAAGAAAGATTGCGTAGATGGTCGTCAGATGATGTTATCCGATTATTAGATGGAGATGCCTTCCATATGGCCAAATCAATGACATATAACGCTTAATAATTGAGCGAGTTTCATATTTTCGGGATGAAGATGATAAAATTATCGTAAAGATTAAGTACAAATGACCACAACCGTTGATTTGGCGGTCTTTTTTTATAGTTACTAAACAACAACTATTCCAAATGTTGTTGTTTAGTTACCATTTTACAATAGAAATTTAATTTTCTGCTGTAGGACTTTTAGGTAGTCTCTTGCCTGTTGGTTACGTATCTGTCTGCCTACCTGAGTGATGTATGATCGATACCAGATCCTTTTGCCTTAGCTCGTTTTTCATCTAACTCCTTCATACCCTCAACCTCTAAATGCTTAATCCAACGTCTTACATTTTGATCAATCCCTAATTCTTTCGCTACTGATTTATAACTCCTACCCTCTTGTGATTAGAATTAGTAAAGTTATTTAATTTTGATCAAAAAGGTAAGAGCCTTACTACAATTTATAAGTAGCAAAGCTCTTTAAAGTTGTTTCAATCTACATCCATTAATAATATAACTCTTGATAAAATGAATAAAAAGTTGTTATATTTCTTATTTAACAAACGCACCCCTTTAGTAAAACATTAATTAATTATTTAAGTCTTCATTTTCCACCTTGGCCAACGCTACTATGTATGGTGGTACAACACTTGGAGGATATCAAGTTAGATGTTTGAGGAAATAGAATAGAAACGGCTGAAGTTCTTGTGTAACAAAGGTCTCAGCCGTTTATTTTCCCAGGATGGAAGTTTGGGTGCTAAAATAGTGTGTTGATTTTTATTTTAATAACTATATTTGACCATTTACATTTCATGAGCCCGATTCAAAAGCTCTAGCTTAGATTGTAATTACATCCTAATCATGAAGTACTTAAATTCTTTAATTTAATGCCTTCCCATAGCCATTGAAAGAGTACCTCTCATAACTAATACCTAATTAATATTACCTGTTGGGTATAATGTAGTTCCTCCAATTGAAACTTTTATTTCATTAGATAATGGAACATTGTATTCATCAATAATTGTTCTCCACCAATCCCATGCAAGACCTGTACATTCTCTTGCATAAATTCTTATATTTTTTGAATTAGGCGGAAGTGGTATTACTGTAGAGAAATGAGCTGTTTTGTCTTTCCAGTTCCCATCCCAAGTTTTATGGGATAGTACTTCTTTCCCGCTTTCATCATATGAAAATTCATCCCAGGC
Organism: Lysinibacillus sp. NPDC093190; assembly: GCF_050280425.1. Taxonomy (NCBI): domain Bacteria; kingdom Bacillati; phylum Bacillota; class Bacilli; order Caryophanales; family Bacillaceae; genus Lysinibacillus; species Lysinibacillus sp. NPDC093190. The sequence goes on from NZ_JBNNVG010000002.1 coordinate 286,409, forward strand.
TACTTCAAATTGAGCAACATATGCACCATAATGATCAAGGATGATGCTGCCTTTAGAATATTCTGTAGCTATCGTCTCGATATAATCTGTATTGTTATGAACAGCAGCAATTGAATTATCCTTTAAGAAAACACTTGTATATGATATTGGGTATGCTGGATTTTTAAGACTAAATTCTGCATTATCTTTAATTATTTCTCTAATATCATTAAAGTCCTTTGAGACAACCTGGTTATGCTTTTGTGAATCTCCGCCTAATACTACAGCAGTAAAGGAACTTTCTTCAAAAATATCTTTGTACTGTCCACTAGTTTCTACATTGGTATTGACATCCTTCAGTAAGGCTTTAAAAGCAGCTTGTACATCCTTGCTCTTAGAGCTTGTTTCTAATTTCACATAAATTGTTCTCCCATAAGCTACATTTGACACCATAACGGGAGGGGCATCATTACTTACCCCTTTACGGGTTAACTCTTCAAAATGAATACTATCATCAAAAAGATCTGATGGATTGTTAGGTAGTTCTGCACTTACGGTATAAAATATTTGTTTATATGCCGCAACCATCACTTTTTTCTCTCCACTCGCAATCGCATTAAAGTCAATTCCCAGAGAATTGTCAAGAACTTGGGCGTTAACATTCAGAGTGTTTGCTATTTGAGATTTGCTATAAACCATAGATTCTGAATATTGTAGTCTTGCAGGTAAAGTATGGGTTGTTGAATATTTTTCACTCCAAATAGATACTAACTCATCTACTGCCCCAGATACATTACCATATGTTGGATTATCCACGGTCGTAGTATTTTCCCTTTTCATGCCAGGTAAATCTATGCTAATATTTAGCGGTTTTCTTTTGGCCACCAATAAACTAGGTTGATTGTCTGCAAAAGCTTTGTTTGCAAGTTGTAATGCTCCTGGATATGTACGATTCGCCATAGAATCGATAATTGAAATATCCACCGGTGAAGTTGTAAGTGATTTTTTGTTACGCTCAACCACTATAAATTTATTATTTGAGTTAATACCTTCTTTTGGGACAAAACTATCAACCTTGTCACCATTCACTGCTAAAACTTCGCTGTTATTGTAGTTCAAGTTTGCTATACCAGTATCAATGTCATTAGATTTGCTTTGTTCACTAGCTAAATTAGTATCAAGTGTTTCAGCAAAGGAAATAATCGGATAATTTATGATCCATAAACAAATAGATAAATATACTAAAATTTTTATTACTTTATAATAATTTCGAATTCCCAAAAAACCACTCCTTTTATAGGAAATTATACCACAAAAACGTATTATTCAAATACAGTAGTTTAGTATCATGTTTAACTTTTAGGATTATATATATATAGTAATATGACATATTCTAATCCCCATTTTTAACTACTATAGTCGTAACAATTACTGTGATACCATCTAATGAGAGTACGACAACTATTCCTTCTTTTTAGAGTCACTGACAAATTAATAAAGATATTTATTTTTAATTTTTATAATTGAGGTCATCTAATGAAATTAAATCTTCTGGTGCGGGACAGGTAGTCTCTTGCCTGTTATGTACATGTCTGCCAGCACTCGGTGACGTGATTAATTGGTTTACATGCTCAACCCTCCACAATCTATTTGATTATTTACATACAATGGATTCGGGATAGCAAACTCTCATCTTGCCCATTGTCTTTTTTAATACAACGCTGTCCCATACTTCATAATAAAAAGCCATACCCGATTGGATACGACCTTTAGTTAACAATATTTTTACCCTATCATCTTTTAATTTTTTTAGACGGCTCACTATACAAAAAACAATCCCATCCTAATTCTATAAATTTTTCCAACAGGATAAAAACCTCCTTAGTTTTCTATAACTATACAAACAATAGACATAGAAAGGAAGGAAATTTCATTGGAAACTTCGGTAATATGGGTAATTACAATAACAATTGCTATTACGGCGGCGGCTATGATGGCTCATCATTCGTTCTAATTGTCGTTCTATTTATTCTTTTAATTATTATCGGCGCTACTTTCATGTATTAATCAAAAGAGCTTTTGTTAATACCAATCACAAATAGCGAGTATAATGTGTAAAAGCTTATTTAGCTTACATCACCTTATTTAAGGGTCACTTTTACAAGAGTGACCTTTTTTCATTAAAACTCTTGATATATTTGAAAATTATTTTTTAAATTAAATTTATTAAGTAGATAAATATCGCAATCCCTATTGAAAACTTTACATATTATAAAATTATAGAAAGGAGGGAAATTACTATGTCTGAATACTATGGTAGTGGTACTGGTTATGGTACTGGATCAGCATTTGCGCTAATTGTTGTTCTATTCATTCTTTTAATTATTGTCGGCGCTACTTTCATGAATAGAGGTTATTAATACCTAACACCGCCTCTAATGCTCATAACTATTAGGATAATACAAACTTATCCTTTCCCTTCTATTCATTACTAAGGGTCACTTTCCACTGGTGACCTTTTTAAATGTCTACTCCTAGGGAAATGAAACGCAACAATGTGGAAGGGATTTGAGTTTTATTATAAAAAAATGATGGAGTAAATGAAAAAACTAGTCCCCATTTCAGGACTAGTCTTTGGAGCAACTTATTTATTTTTCATTTATTGTGATTAAACGTGGTTCCGTCGTACTATTTGATGCTTCAGTAACAATAACTGCATTTCGTTCTTTGCCTTTATTTGTTGCGATTACCTGTGGATCCGTCGTACTATTTGATACATCAGTAACAATAACTGCATTTCGTTCTTTACCTTTATTTGTTGCGATTACCTGTGGATCGGTCGTACTATTTGATGCATCAGTAACAATAACTGCATTTCGTTCTTTGCCTTTATTTGTTGCGATCACCTGTGGTTCCGTCGTACTACTTGATGCATCAGTAACAATAACTGCATTTCGTTCTTTACCTTCTTTCAGCGTTGGTGGCTCTTGGCCAGTTGCCGCAAAGACGGTCATCCCTCCAATGACTAATGTACATGCTAATGCTGTTCCTAAAACTGACTTTTTCTTTAAGGTCATAATGGACACTATCCTTTCTTCAATCCCGTTTTTACTAAAATGATTACAAAGCGGCGTAACCGTATAGGTTTCATCTGCCATATTGATGAGAGATAGTGCATATGCTGACTTTGCCTTATCTCCAAACTGTCTAATAACCCTTTCGTCGCAAGACAATTCAATGTCTCTGTTTACTAAAAAATACATAAACCAAACTAATGGATTAAACCAATGCAAAGCTACCATAATCGTTAACATTACTTTCCACAAAACGTCAAAGCGTTTAATATGAATTAATTCATGCGTGAGAATAAACTGAATACTTGCAGCGTCTTTCCAATTTGTTGATTTCGGCAATAAGATGACTGGTTTAAAGATTCCATATGTTAACGGGGTTTTAATTCTATCTGATACTGCAATTTGAATAGTTCTTTTTAACTTATGATCGTTTAGCCATTGATCGAGATACTCATTATTCTTCACTGGGATGGCTGTTTGAAATTCTTTATAAAATCTAACATAGGCCACTATAAAGAATAGCAATACCCCGATACCCCCACATGCCCAAAGGTACTGAACGAAATCGCTTGTCATCACAAGCAAAAGCTGATGATAGAACGTGTTTGATGTTTGTGCGATTTCAATTGTACTGTGCATACTTTCCGAATCATTTGAGTGAGTGAGCGTAACAAATAAGTTTTTCAGCATTGGCTGTATGCTCAACTTTGAATAAAAAGAGTAGGGGATGAGTAGTTTAAATGCAACGATTCCCCAAAGAATTAAAAATGTTTGCTTTGGCACTTTATTTCTTACTAACATCCTCATCAATAACACAATGATGAGGAGGAGAGATGCGTCTACACTCATATTGAGAATACTCATATCATAATTCCTCACTCAAGATCTTTAACAATTTGCTTTAATTTTTCGATCTCACTCGCGGACATTTTTTTCTTGTCTAGTAAGGATGCGAATAGTAAAGATTTAGAACCATTAAATATTTTATCAATCAATTCCGTCATTTCTTGTTCTTGTATCTGTTCTTTTCTGATGATTGGATGACAGATAAAGTTAGGTTCAATTCTTTCAATGGCCTCTTTTTTTATACATTTTTTTATGACGGTATAGGTGGTATTTTTATTCCAACCTATTCGTTCGTTTAACATTTGTGAGAGCTGTTTAGCTGTCAAATCGCCTTCTTCCCATAAAATATTCATGACTTGTAATTCCGAATCAAACAACTTAACTTGCATACGCGCATGCTCCTTTTCTTAAGTGGACTATTGCAATAGTTTGCCACACCCTAATACTACTGCGATAGTCTGTAGTTGTCAAGACTATTGAGATAGTCTGTTGGAAAGAATCCATTTTAAAGGCATAATTATACAGATAAATTAACCTTTGGATACTGTGTCTAAACCCATTTATCAATACTTATCTTAATTTTTCTCTAGAAAATTGATTCTCAGTTCACCCAACTACCCATAATTTGCAAAAAGTTTTTGGACATCAGATGACTTTCCCATTTGATTTCTACTTTCTTGATGAAATTAGTGTTCTCCTCCTAGAACTTTCCGAACTAGTATGCCAACGCACTCGATCGTAAGGATGGATGGTAGTTTCAACATCAAGAATAAATTCTCTTACTTTCAAAGTGACCTTTTGAACATTAGGGAAAAGGTGCTGTGAAGTGAAGCCGAAGCAAATTAAAGAGCCATCATCGAAGAAGACTTTCTAAGCTTTTATCGAATAAATGCAGATAAGATAAATGGACCTGAAAGCGCCGGAACATCAATAGAAACAGCAAATTTACCCATAATATTTACTAAATTTGGCCCTGCCACAGCCCCAAATGTTGTTGTTTAGTTACCATATTACAAATAGACAAAAATCTTCTGCTATGGCAATTTTAGGACGATCTGTTGCCTGTTTAATCTTTTTGAATACATAAAAAATCAATGCTATACTCATAACACTTTTTTCATTTGACATCTTTAAAAAGAGGCTGGGACAAAACCTGTCAAAACCTTATAAAACGCGAGAAATCAATTTTAAAAACGTTGATTTTTCGCGCTTTTCTGATATGAAATTTTTAAATTTTGCTTTAAAAATATACTTATGTCCCAGCCTCTTTCAATCTGTCTCTTATTGTATAATGCTTGATTTGAAATCGTCTAAAGATGGTAAAGTAATTATCAATCCTTATTCCAATCTATTGAGTTAGTATTTGTTGGTTTAAAATAAAATCTATACAAAATATTCTTATACAAACCTAATCTAACAAAAAGATCAAAGCTTTGGTATATCCTTCTAGTCTCTACTTCATTAGAATGTAGTTAAGCTTTAGGAAGTATACTCATTATAGAAAAGTGAAATTATAAATAAGTTTCAATTGACGCTACTTTTTTCAATTCGAGAACAAAGGCTTTATATTTCTCTTCACGCTTTTCATATTCAAGGATGACACGAATGTATTCCTTTTGCATATCTCCGTTTTCAGGTGATTTTTGGTATTCATGTTCAATTTCTTCCTTGGATACACTGTTGTCTCCCAACTGATTATCAATAAATCGTTGCATACGCAATTCTTGCAATACTAATTGTTCAATCTCCAGTTTAGAGTAATCTTCTGATACATCAATTCCAAACTCGTCAAATAATTCTTGCATACAATCAGTAATTTGTTCTTTATCAGGTTCCCATCCGGAAATGCTTCTATCCTCATTCATTTTTTGTACAATAAGCTCATGTTCAATGACTGATTCAAGAGCACAATAATAACACTCAAGAAGGTCTGATGAAGACATTTCAGAAGGCCTGCGAGGGCTTAAAGCAAATAACTCCGGATTTGTAAGTACATTTAAAGCATCAAAAACTTGCACATTAGCTAATGCTTCTCCCATCCCCATAAAAGAAATACTATCAATTGAATGTCCTTTTAAGTGAAAGTACAAAATTTGATCAGTAATTTCATCTGACGTTAAGTTACGTTTTAAACCTATATCTCCTGTTGCACAAAATTTACAACCAAAATTGCAACCACACTGCGAGGATATACAAAATGACTCCCAACCAGCTTTATATTTCATATTTACCGTTTCTATTTTTTCGTCTCCTGAAATTCCAAATAAGACTTTTGTAACTTGTTCAGAATGTTGTGCCTTTAAAGCAGCAATATTTAAAATCGATTCTCCAAACTCCTTAATTAACATTTTTCTTAGGGATTTAGGAAGAACCGTTATGTCATTGAAATTATTTATTCTCCCTTGGAATATAGCATTTGAGATTTGATTCATTCTAAAATCAGGAAATTTATTCTGCTTCAAGAACTCTTGAATTCTTATATACTTGTTTTTTTGTTGCATGTTTTCTCATCCTTCCATAAAACTCTGGTTTGTTTGAGTAAATAGAAGGGAGTTATCATCTAACCTTTTTATAAAAATTAGGCACAAAAAAAACACCGACACAATTATCGGTGTTACGCTTAAATAAAATCACGCACAAATAAACAAGGACATTATGTCATTGAATTAGAGTTTATTTGCCGTAGAGAAAAAGCTCCGATAACTGTTTTTGTATGGTTATTTGGCTTAAAAAAGGACAGACTACTCCCTTTGTACGCCAAACGATTTCCAATTTTTGCATTTTTACCATACAAAATTCTAAAAACTGTTATCATTGCTTTCACCTCTTTCTTGTCAATATTAGTATTAAGTACCATATCATAAAGATTCCCCTATGTAAAGTTTAAAACATAAACAAATGCTTGACGTTAAAGTATTAACTAATCTGCACGATAGCATAAGATACAGCAGCCAAAAATGGAGGCTGTATCTTATGCTATTGCAACTCATTAGTTACTTTGAAACTATTATTCCAAATGTTTAGTAACCATTAAAAACTTTAGTTCATTTAACTTATCAAGCTTTTCTTGACCACATGACAACTGGATTAGAATTAAGAATAATAGCCACCCAGCTAATGATAATGTAGCATAACTTACATTAGCCACTACCATGCCTGATAGAGCACCGCCTGAAGCCCTTGCTAGTGCAACTAAAACATCTATTTTACCTTTTGTTTTTGCGCGAGAGGAAGGCCCAGTTGAATCGACTTTTTGAGCAGTACTTGTTTCAATTTTAAAAAACGAATACGAATAGTTAAACATCTCTCCCAAAATCCGTTGAATATTTAAACACTTTTAAAATCTATTTTTATGAAATTTTTCTTTTATTACCATCATCGAATTACGAATTACATTAATTTCACTATCAGTTAGTCCACTAAACAATTGATTTATTTGTTGATCTGACTGAATATTAATTTTCTCTAGCAGTTCTTCTCCTTTTTTTGTCAATAAGAGAAGGTTTTTTCTACTGTCAATTGTTGAGCTTTTTTTCTCTATTAATTCTTCCTTCTCTAATTTACGTAAAATTCTGCTCATATAGCTTCTATCAATATTAAGTTCTTGCACGAGAATATTCGCAATACACTCCGTTCTCTCGCTTATTTCAAATAGTATTCGTGCTTCAGTCAATGAATAATCTGTATCAAGAATTTGGTTATTAAATAAACCAAGTACCTTTGTATAAAATCGATTGAATTGTCTGATATCATAAATAATCTCTTTATCCATACATTCTCCTTTAGTTGACTTTGTCCACTTTTAACATTAATATAACTATATCCTTAAAATGCGGACTTTGTCCATGTTTTAGGGATGCCATTTTCAAAAAATCTTTCGCAATCTTATCTTTATTATTACCGAATTAAAGGAGATTATATAATATGATTATTCGAAAAATTAGAAAAGAAGACAATGCAAAAGTAAAGGAAATAATACAAGATTCACTAAAATCACTTGGATTAGCGATTCCTGGGACAGCTTATTTTGACCCTCAACTTAACGACCTTCACCAATATTATAATAATTTAAAACATGCAAACTATTGGGTAGTAGAAATGGAAGGAGAGGTTGTTGGTGGAATTGGTATAGCACCTCTTAACGAACATGATAAAGTCTGTGAATTGCAAAAGCTATACTTAAGTACAAAAACACAAGGTTTAGGATTTGGAAAGATGCTAATGGAAACAGCTTTGTCATTTGCATCTAAACATTATGCACAGTGCTACTTAGAAACAATGCATCAATTAAAAACTGCATGTATGTTATATAAAAAATTTGGATTTACACTTTTACATGAGCCACTCTCAGGTTCTGAACATTCTACTATGAATGCCTGGTATTTAAAAGATTTGAATTAACCAGAAGTCCATTAAAAACGGCTATTTGAGGAATTTTTATCGCATATTAAAATTCTCTACTGCGGCACTTTAGTAGTTTCTTATCTGAAACCCAACGTCTTACCATTGAATCAACTTTTAATTCTTTCGCTACTGTTTTATAACTCATTCCATCTTTTGATTCGAATTAATAAAGTTATTTATTTTTAATCAAAAAGGTAAGAGCCTTACTACAAAATAAATTAGAACAAACAACTAATGAATTACTCGAAGCGAGATATACAATTGAGAAAATTATAGCAGCCTTTAATGAGGTAATTAAGGCATCTAATCAAACAGAAGCAGATGATAAAACAAATAGCTAATTACATAGTTATTTGTTTTTATTAAGAGGAAAAGGTTCTTTTAATTTACATCTCGGAGTACCGAATGCCAATAAAAGAACCTTAAATTAAGTTGTTTTTTAATAAAGTTTTATTTAAATTTACTCTAAATTCTTGATTTCACTGCATGTTTTAAAAAAGATTGCATTGGTTACTTTGGAACTATTTTAGAACCATTTTTAGTATTAGTATCATATAATTTATCTCAAGCTTTTCTTGACCACATGACAACTGGAATAAGGATTAAAGATAATAGACCTCCAGCTAAAGGTAATGTTGCATAGCCCACTACCATACCTGAGAGAGCACCACCTGAAGCCCCTGCTAGTGCAACTAAAACATCTATTTTCCCTTGCGTTTTTGCTCTAGTGGAAGGTTCAGTTGAATCAACTATTTGTGCAGTACTACTAATTAAGCCAAAGTTCCACCCTAATCCAAGTAAAGAAAGAGCAATGATTAAAAGAACCATAGAATCACTCGGTGCGAATGCCGCTAATAAACCAGCAAATAACAATGTCACTCCTGAAGCTATACTCATAGCTGTTCGTCCGATTTTATCAACAAGAATACCTGTTACGAGCGACGGAAGATACATGGAACCTACATGAAATCCTATAACAATACCTACTTCCGATAAACCATGACCATGATGTTTTACATGTACTGGTGTCATCGTCATAATAGCAACCATTACAATTTGAGTAAGCACCATAAAAACCCAACGTCTTACCATTGAATGATCTCTAAACTACTGCTTTATAACTCATACCCTCTTTTGATTAGAATTAATAAAGTTACCATTTAAAAATCAATTTCTAGTTCTTTCACTACTGCATATAACTCATACTCTCTTTTCATTAGAATTAATAAAGTTATTTATTTTTAATCAAAAAGGTAAGAGCCTTACTACAATTTATAAGTAGCAAAGCTCTTTAGTTTCATTTTTAGTTTCAATTTACATCCATTAATTATAGATCCCTTAAAAAATGAATAATAAGTTATTTTATTTCTTATTCAACAAACTCCACCCGTTACTTTAAGTACTTTTCTTCACAATCTGCTAATATTATAAAAAGATTAGTTTTATGATAGTTAAAAAATATGTTCGCGTTCGGGGATTATTTTTGTTGCTAAATCTAAATTTCTTTAATATTGCCCTAAACACCATTCTTTAGTTTCTTGGTCAGCAAAGGATGCTTCTACACTATTTAAATATATTTGCCGATAATCTTCTTCACTTAGATTAAATTCGTTGTTAACTAAATGGATTTCTTTTGCCATTGTAGTATCCGATACTGTTCTGTTATCCGTATTAAATGTCACTTTTATTCCATCTTTATGAAACTTATAAATCGGATGTTCAGAATAATGATGAACAGCTTTCGTTTGGACATTACTTGTTGGACACATTTCAAGCACTACCTGTCTTTCTTTCACAATCTTATAAGCCTCTGCACAATCTTTAATAAATACTCCGTGTCCTATTCTTTCAGCACCCAACAGTTCAACAGCCTCTAGTACGTTTTTACCAATTCCCGTTTCACCGGCATGAATAGTGACTCTGTAGCCATATTCTTTGGCTAAAGCGATTGGATCTACGAATTTTTTACAAAAGCCTTCTTCTTCGGATGCACATAAGTCAATTGCCACTACACCTTTTCCAAGGAACTTTTTCCCCTTTTCAACCACCTCAAATGCGCTTTCTACAGACATCGTCCTCATGCAAGACAGGATTATATTTCCCTTTATTTCGTAACAGCTTTCAGCTTCCCTCATCCCCTCTATAACAGATTGAATAACTTCTTCAACATCAAGACCTTGTAATGTGTGAAGTAACGGGGCAAATCTAACTTCTAAATATTTCACATTTTCTCTTGTTGCATTCTCAAATAGCTCAAAAGTAATTCTTCTTAAGTTCCCCTTGGACTGCATGACCAAATTAGGAAGAGAAAATCTTTTTAAATACTCATCAAGGGATTCACATTCTAACGGAGCAATCAGCTCCTTTTGCAGTTCATCCTTATCAAAAGAGGGTAACTGAATGCCTTCCTTCTGTGCAATATCGATAATAGTTTCAGCCCTAAGGCTTCCATCCAAATGGCAGTGTAGTTCAATTTTTGGTAATGCTAAAAAGTTCATTTTTGACCTCCGAAATAGATTAAAATACAGAAAAAAAATTCCTGACTACAAAGAAAATACAAGTTTTGTACTTTCTTCGTAATCAGGAATTTCGGTTCCTGGTAGAGACCCCCAAACCATATTATTGGGGTTATACGAAATTTTATTGATTCCTTAATGGTTTTTAAAATGATAATAAAAAAAGATTAGATTGTCAACATGTTCCCTAACACCGATAAATCATTTTGTTTATTGTAAAAGCAGATTCTACAATAAAAATTTTCATTTACCTTTTTCAACAAAACTCGTTTAATTTTATTCTAATTGTGTCACCGTCTTATCGCTATGAAATCACTTGTGCAAATATTAATTTTTGCAAAAGGATCAAAAAAGCAATTATAATAGTAAAATGTTTTTTAACAATTTAAAATACACAACCAAAGCCTCTCATCAATTTTTGATATTATTTCCTTTTAAATTCTCCATTTTATCAGTAACACCTTCTTGCACTAAACTGCCTCTTTTAGCTGCATAACAAAAAAGAAGCACCGGTTAGTGTAAAAATAAAGTTTGATTACAACTTTATTTCATCTTCACTTCATCTTTACATGCTGCGTTTATATTTGTACTTGTAACACCAAATAAAACAATGAAAAGAGGTTTTAAAATGTTAAATCCTAAGACAAAATTATTCACTGCACTTGGAATTTCAACAGTATTATTAGTAGGAGCTGGCAGTGCCTATGCTACTCAAAAAGAAATAAATGAGTCGGTAGAAACTGTAAATTCTATTAAAGCACCAACCCCTGAAGAAATTCAAACAGTACTAGAAGGTAAACCTACACCTTCAAATATTAAAGTCGAAGGTTTATTTTCTTTAAATGGTAAACCTGATTATACTGCAGACTTTTATTTGAACGATGAAATTTTATTGTCTTTATTAAAAATAAACGCACAAGAATTAAAACAAGAATTGGCAACAGGAAAATCTGTAGTGGAGATTGCAGCTTCTAAAAACGTTACTAAACAACAAGTAATTAATGTCATTACAAAAACACAGGCTGATGTACAACTTCAGGGTGAAAATAATGGCGATAGTAGACTATACGAGCAAATATTAAAAAATATTGAACCAATAGTAATACAAGTCATCGAGCATAAAACTGAAACTCCATGGTAAAAATAAATTAACCAATCAGTAATAAAACGATGGTTCTTTCCTTTTACTTCCTTCTCCTTTTATGATTTTCTTATCTAACCTGCGCCGTTAGTTTAAGTAAAATTTTTCACAAGATAAACATCATTATTAACATAAATATCCCAATCGGGCACGATTACTGATCAAGAAGTAAAAGGGTGATACATAGTCTATATGACTAATATGTATCACCCTTTATATTTTATGACTTTTACAATTTAGGTCTCGATAAATATGAAACAGTACATCTTTTTTCTAAACGGTACGTCTTTATTTCAAATCTACAGGAAGAGTCCGTGTAATACCGGGCTCATTTTGAGCAAACTTCATATGAAATAACCATTTCTAACTTTTCCAGGTCACTTTAAATGTTATTTTTTAATAGGGTTGCAGTTAATATTTTTCGATTTTTCTTTAGTGGGATTCTTCATATCTTTTATTTCTAACTTCTTTTTGCTTAAGTAAACTGCTCGATCCGATTTTTTTGCAACTTCTTGTGAATGCGTAACAACAATTACACATTTATTCTCTTGATGGGCGAGCTCCTGAAACAACTCAATAATCTCTTTTGCTGTTTCTCCATCAAGATTTCCTGTTGGTTCATCAGCAATAAGTAAATCTACATTGCAAGATAGTGCTCGAGCAATTGCTACACGTTGTTGTTGCCCACCACTTAGTTGCAAGACGTTGCGTTTCGCTTCTACTTCTGTGAGTCCTACCTTCTCTAACAATTCTAATGCTCTTGCTTTTTTATTTTGTACCTTCACACCTGTAATTTCCATTGCCGTTAGTACATTCTGAAGAGCAGTCATATAGGTAATCAAATTATAGGCTTGGAAAATCACGGATACATACTGATTACGGTATCGAACCAAACCAATTTTTCGAATATCCTTGCCATTATAAAGTACATAACCCTGCTTAGGTAAATCCAGCCCACAACCTAAGCTAAGAGTTGTAGTTTTACCAGATCCAGATGGCCCTAAAATCGTGTAGAAAAGCCCTTTTTGAAAAGAAAAATTAACATTATCTAGTATCGTTACTTTTTTTCCATTACTTTCATAATAATAATCTAAGTTTTTAAATTGTAAAATCGTCTCCATATCGAGCCTCCTTATTCATCTTTTAAAAGGATTTGTTTTGGATTTAACCGTAGAATAGATAATGCCGGAAGAAGAGTAGCTAATATAGCAATAGCTAGTCCAATTCCCCCCATTTTTCCTAAATCCTCACCTGTTACACTTACATCAATTTTATCAATTGGATCCTCTGTTTCATTTTGTAGAGTACCACCAGGTCCAGATACCATTACTACACTACTATTTTGTGGATTTTCTTCTTCTTCGCTTGCTGTAGCAATTTCATTAGAAAGTAAACTATCCCCTATAAATTGAGAAACTTTAGCTCCTGTTGTTAGAGATACTCCAAACGCTAAAATAGCGATACATACTACTTCTACTACGAACTGCGCTATCAGTTTCCATTTTTTCTCTCCGATAGACAATAATATCCCCATTTCCTTACGACGTGCTTTAATCGATAACATAATGATTAATCCTAAGATAATAGCACCTGCAATAGATACAATATAGATAATCATTTGAGAAGTAGAAGAGATATTTTCGATAGGACCAATCATTTGTTTGTACAATGAATCATGTGCATCTAACTTAAAATAATTAAAATCAATATCAGATTGTTTTGCTTCTTTTTTAAATGCATCAATGTCTAGCGGATCGTTCAAGAAGTACACGACTTGAATGCTACTCCTATTACCTTCATCTGCTTCTAATTTTTTTAAAGTAGAGTAAGGCATATATAGCTTATTAGCTGGATCCATTATAGGAGGGGGATTTTGACCCAGTCCTTGGTCTTCCGTTTTGTAAATACCAATAATTTCAACTTCAAGAGTTTTCTTCTTATCCCCTGATTGAATTTTAACCTTATCTCCCACTTTTAATTTGTTTTGTTCCGCTAATCTTTTTTCCATTAAAGCTACATTCTGATCTTCCATCTTTTCTGTAATTGGTTTCCCAGCAATGATTTCACTCTTTCCATTTTTAAAGCTTTCTTGTAATAAAGTCTTCCGAACTCCTTCTATCATAAAAGAAGAATTCATATCTATTGTTGTAGCTGAACCTGATCCTCCTCGTATACCCGCCATTCCCGCTCTGCCTGCTCCTGCTCCTTCGTCTTCTTCTCCTTCTGGAGCTCCTACTAATTTAAGCCCATCCGATATTCCCAAAGTACTAGTAATATAATTATAGTCTTTTACATGCTTGGACTTCGCTAACTGCTCTGCTTCTTTTATGTTGAGATCTGGCAAAATAGGCATTTCGCCAGTTTCCCTTGCTTGCTTTCCTAATTTATCAAAATCAAGGCCTAAAGTAACATCTGCGCCCAGTTTTTTTCTTGCTGAATCAGCAGCTTTTTGTGATGCATTTTGGATAGCGAATCCTCCCAGCACCAAATTTGTTACAATCAGGAAGACAGCCATCAAAATTAATGATGTTCCTATTCTTTTTTTCATGCTGAGAATTGCGCGTTTTATAAAATTCATTTTTCCTAACCTCCTTGATAGTTGTTATTCTATATACGCTATCTGGAGTTTGTATGAAGGTATTCAGGAGTTTGTATGGAGTTATCCAGGAGTTTATATGGAGTCAATTGTATTACCCAATTTTTTCTTCTTAAATAAATATTTACGGAATTGGATGACATTTTCTATTTTTTGTTCATTCAATGCAATCATAATATCATATTGTTGTAATGCTAATCCGTAATCACCGGTTACTTCTATTTCTTCTACACATAGTTCCATAGTTTTCATTACTTGCAGCCATCCTCTTTCAGCCGGTTGAAACGTACCGAAAGCATATAATACCAAGTATTTGTATTTAGTCATTTATATTTAAATTACACAATGCATATTTCATCATTTTACAAGTCTTCATTTGCTTTAATAATAAATACGTTGCTATCCCTACTTTTAACTCTTGTAGTTCATCCAATTCTCATGAGTAATACAGACCAAAACAAAAGCTTTAGTTTCATTTGAACAAAAAGTACCTTTCGAAGTAGGGTTCCCATCTGAAGGTATAATTTAATGTAAGAGACAGTGATTATTTTGCTCTGAAGCACACATTTCTGCTCCAGTAGCCAGATAAAACTTACATGAGTTCATGTAACTTTATAAAAAAGAACAGATCATACGAATGGTTAACAAAACCATTTGTATGATCTGTATTCTTCCTAATTCTATAAATAATAATTCAACGGTTTAACATATTTTTAAAGTTGTAAGAATAATTATTACCGCTTATTTGTACTCAATTACTTGTAATACTTTTAATTCGATACATTTAGAATATTCTTCTATCATTTCTTCCGTTTCTCCTCCTTTAAACTGCACCTCTTTTTGTGCTTTCGCAATAACTTCAATCACTTCTTGTGTAGATACATTCTTAGATGATGCAATTTCTACAACCGATTTACCAGTTGTCGATTCTTGTTTTAATTCTGTTGCATTCATTTTTAATAAAGAAAATAGGTCCTGATTATTTAAAAACGCATTAGCAAAGTAATTCGGCTGACCATTCGTTGTAAACAAAGCCTCATCAGTAAAACTAAATTGAGTTGGTAGCTCTTTACTTTCTTGTTTTGTTGTTTCATCCGTTTTTGTGTTAACTATTTGTACTGGTTTCCCTGACTCATCTTTCAGAATTTGTTTAGCGTAGGTATGCCCACCGCTACTAAAAATGCTATTGAAATACCAAGTGCAATGATTAAATTCTTTTTACTCATCTTAATTCCTCTTTTCATTATTTGTATTACATAAACAATTATTGCTGAACAATGTAAAGATAAAATCAAGATTAGGTGAATTCGGAATGAAATCTTCAACAGAATTTAAAAAGATGTATCCTGTACAATATCGAATTCACCAATCGTAAATTAGAATGCGAAGTCGCTTTTATGAATCGTCCTTAAGTGGTTCAACGACACGCCATTATTCTCTAGTAGATAGATTGACAGTTGTACCCGAAAAAAGCGAAATTACCGTTTGTTTAAATTCTTTATTATACTTTTTTGACCCACTAGTTTGATACGTCCTCTCGTATTCTCAATTTTATTGATTTACATAATACATCCACCTACATTTTTCACAATCGTTTATCGTTGTGGAAATTTAAAGGGAAATGAAGTAAGTCATTATAAACCCCAAACTTATACCCTCTTTCCTTATAAAAAGAAATAATGTTTGGAAGTACTTGGAGTGTTTGACGTACTTCATGCATGAGCACAACTTCTATATCTCTTGAAGTTCCATTTTTTATATTTTCTACAATTTGATATGGGTTATTTTTCAATTTCCAGTCTAAAGAATCAATTGTCCAATCCCATACTTTAATATTCGCTTCTACAATTTGATTCCGAAGTTGTTCATTATTTAAGCCTGGTACTGAACCATATGGAGATCTAACTAATTTAGGGTTTTCACCTGTAATATCATGAATTATAGAAATTGTTTCATTCATTTCTTGTACAAACTTACCGTCTGTGTATAAACGTTTACTATTATGTGTCATGCTATGTGCTCCTACATAATGCCCTTCAGACGTAGCTCGTCTTACATTGTCTTGTAAATTCTTATTCTGTAAATTAGCCCCTTGCATAAAAAAAGTTGCTTTTACATCATGTTCTTTTAATACATCTAAAAATTGTCCAGTCAATTGACTAGGACCATCATCAAATGTTAGATATACAACTTTTCCTAAGGGTCTAATCGATAGTTTATTCTCTATTTTGGGCTCCTCTTTTATAACTTCACTTTGCTCTTTTGGTGCTATTTGTTTACTTTGTTCCGTTGCAATTATTTTGACAGATGATGCTTCGGATTTCTCTCTCATATAGAACATTAAAATAGTAGTTAGAACCATTCCTATTATTATTATCCAACTTATCGTGATAGTTTTTCGTGATGTTTTTGTTTTCATATTGTTCAATCTCTCCTTTTCAAAAGCTAGTTTAATTGAACAATATAAAGATAAAATGCAGATTGTGTCGAGTTAAATTAAAGAAGATTACTGACTCTATTTAATTGAATGGTGTATGGTAACTTTACTTTTTCAACAGTTCATCGATTTATTTTTGCACATAATGCACGGTCAGGAATTAGTTTTACTTCATATTCATCTTTTCTTCATTTTATCTTTATCTAGGTATCTTACTATTGGTTCACGTTAAGCAGCGAATTTAATAGTTTGGAGTATGAAAAAAATGAAGAAAAATAGTTGGAAGTATCTTTTAGTATCTTTTATTTGTGCTAGTATTGTTTATCTAATGTATGTTACTCAAGGTAATCGTGCTGAGATAATTGAAATTGACAATACTATAGTAGAAAGTAATACCATTGATTTATTAGAAGGAAAAAACATCGTGATTGATCCTGGCCATGGCGGCGTTGATATTGGCACAACTGGCTTAACCTATGGAACAAGAGAAAAAGAGGTGAATCTTACAGTAGCACAAAACATTAAGCAGGAGCTTGAAAAAAGAACAGCCGCAACAGTTATCCTAACACGTGATAAAGATATAGATTTAGGGCGTAATCAAATAGAAGCTTTACAAAAAAGAATTCAGATTGCCGATGATGCTTCAGCTGATTTGTATATTAGTATTCATCACGACGCTTTTACCGATCCTAGTGTTAACGGAATAACTGTTCATTACAGTTCACATCAAAATAAGGGTGAAAATTTAGCTAAAATCCTGCAAACATCTATCTTTAAGCAAAGTATTGATGCCAAAAATCGTGGTGTAAAAGACAGTGATTTTTATGTTTTAAAGAACAATTCTGCTCCTGCAGTATTACTAGAACTGGGCTTTACGTCAAATAAAGAAGATGAAATCCGAATGGTTTCTAAAGATTTTCAAAGCAAAACTGCTATATCTATCGTAGATGGGATTATTGAATTTTTTGCAAAATAAAATCATTATGAAATTATGTAGCTCCATAAAAAACAGCTCATACGAAGGGTTTATAAAACCGTTTGTATGAGCTGTTTCTCACTCTTTAATTGGTAGATAAAAATAAAACTGTACGCCATTCTTTGTATTGCAAACACCGTATTCTACTCCATGTAGCATTAATATATTTTTCGAAATTGCCAGTCCTAAACCAGTACCACCGTCTGACCTTTTTCTAGAAGCATCAATCCGATAAAAGCGCTCCCAAATTTTCTCTAGATGTTCTTTTTCGATATGAGCACCTTTATTCTCCACACTTATTTTCACCAGTTCTCCTTTCACCTCTATCGCCAAAATTATTCTTTCTTGCGAAGGCGAATATCGAATAGCATTCGTCAAAAAATTCGTAAGAACCTGTTCGATACGGCGTTGGTTGGCTACTACTTTAATCTGTGATAAATGGGTCTCAACTTGCAATTGTTTTTGCTGTATTTCAGGCATTAGTTTTTCGCAAATCTCTTCTAATAGTGAATGGATATAAAAAGAATCCATTTGCATTTTATACGTACCCGATTCATACTTTGCTAATTCAAGCATATCGATAATCAATAAATCCATCTTATCGACTTCTTTTTCCAATGCATTGAAATAATACTCTTTCTTATGGTTTGCAACGTTCCCTCTCAATATCGTTATACAGCTTTTCATAATACTTAAAGGTGTTTTTAATTCATGTGATACACCAGAAATAAACTCTTTCCGCGTATTTTCTAGCTTTTTTTCCTTTTCAATGTCTTGCTGTAGCTGCTCAATATACATACTCAACCCGTTCGAAAGTAAGTTGATATTCCTCGATAAGTCTCCAATTTCATCATTTGACTGAACAGCAATTGTCTCAGAAAAATCTAAATTCGCTATTTTCTCCGTTGTACGATTAATCCTTAATAATGGCTTTGCAATTTTTATTGAATAGTAATAAGATGCCAATATTATTAATAAAGAAACAAAAGCAACAATGTAAATATAATATTCTTCAATCATTTGCACAGCTTCATCAACTGGCTGTAGTGAAGTCATTGAAAATATATATGAATTCGTTTCATCTGATTTTGCTATTAAAATCTTGTATTTAATATCATTTTGTTCATAATTAATTAGTGCTGTAGTGGAATTAGGAAAATCTAGTTCATCTAATAATAGCTTATTTTGAAAATCTTTAATTTGCTCTAAAAATAATGAATTAGAATAAATGACGTTGGATAAATCATTACTTTGTGGAAGTTGAATATTAATAATTTCCCCTCCTATATTTACCAAATCATAATTATTAGATATATATATTTCTTTTAAATTTTCCCTAGTTATTCCCATTTTTCCATAGAGCATTTTGTTTCTGAAAGTAAAAGATTTTTCCAATATATTTTGATTTCTACTATACACTTCATTTTCAATATTTATTTCGGCTGGTTCTATCATTATTTCGACTGGAGTTATTTGCGACTCTTTCAAGATTCCAATAACATATACTTGACTATTCTTCAATAATGATTCCGACAACTGGACCGAATTATCATCATCAATCATATATAAAGGAACTTTAGTTGTTTTCATACCGAGTAGTGTTTGATAATACTCATTTAATTGGATTTCAATGTAGAAATCATCCTCATGCTTTAAATGACCATACTGATCCAATATTGTAATCCAAGCATTATTTCCTTCAGCAAAATCTCTTTCTAGCTGCTGAATTTTTGCAATGTCGTTACTATTTTTTCGATACTCTTTTTCAAATACAGTTAAATTGGATTCTAAATCTTCTATTTTTTTATTCATATAAAATTGTTTGAAGAATATTGTTTGTCCTACAAAAATGGTAGCCAAAATAAGTACACAAAGCATAGTTGTTAATAAAAACAACTTAAATACAATTCCTCTTTTCATCGTATATCCTCGAATTTATAGCCTGTTCGAACAATCGTTTTTATACATGTGGAATGGTCACCTAATTTGTTTCGCAAGTTTCGCATGTGACTATTAATCGTTCGGTCATCTCCAATATGTTCATAACCCCATACTTTTGTTATAAGCTGATCTCTCGTTATAACTATCCCTTTATTTTCCATTAAATACAGTAGCATTTCATATTCTGTATGCGTTAAAGAACTCTCTTCATTATTTACTTGTACAGTCCTAGAAGGAATATGAATTTTGATGCCACCACTTTCTAGATAGTCACCTACTACATCATTTTTCTGTTCCCGGTGATGTAATAACCTTTTGGCACGTGCTAATAAAACGAGTGGATTGTAAGGTTTCGTTACATAATCATCGGCTCCTAATTCAAAACCTAATAATGTATCATCTTCATCTGTACGAGCAGTCAACATAATAATCGGGATATTTGAAGTTTTTCTAATTCGGCGGCAAATAGTCCATCCATCCAATTTAGGTAGCATAATATCTAATATAATTAAACTAAGCTCGTTTTCTTGAAATACCTTTAGTGCCTCTTCACCATCCTTAGCTTCTAATACTGAATAACCTGCATTCAGGAAATAATCTTTAAGAATTTCTCGTAAAATATCCTCATCTTCTATAATTAATATTGGACCAATCATTTTTATCCCCTGCTTATTTAATGTTCTAAGTTCATTCTAACCAAGATTAAATGTTAGTAACATTTAATCTATTTATTGATGAACTTTACATGTCCATATTAAGCGAGTAAGCAAGTAGAATCAACGACATTGCTATATCTTTATTTAATCTTCATATCAGGTAAAATCTCTGCAAATAATTCATTTTTCTCTGGGTATCTAATAAAAAGCTGTCGAGAAATAAAAGGCACCCTTTGTGAAGAACTTGTAAAACTAGGCAACTTGTTGAAGCTGCTGCTCCCATTACCCCTCCCTATCCAGTGCATATAGTGGATAGGGCTACGCTACTGTTACTGCATGTTTTAAAAAAGATTGCATTGGTTACTTTGAAACTATTTTAATAACCATTAAAAATTTTAGTATCAATAACTTATCTCAAGCTTTTCTTGACCACATGACAACTGGAATAAGGATTAAAGATAATAGACCTCCAGCTAAAGATAATGTTGCATAGCTTGCATTAGCTACTACCATGCCTGAGATTGATAGCTTTTTCACTAAAGGATTCCGTCTTATTTCCGTATTCATTATTTCGTCTGTCCGCTTCTATCATTTTTGCAATTTCTAATGGATCAGGACGTAACATAATAAAAAGGACAAGACCTGATAAGATAAATGGACCTGCAAGTGCCGGAACACCCATTGAAAGAGCAACTTTCCCCATAATTTCTACTAAATTTGGCCCTGCCACAGCCCCAAGTGTTGTTGGTTAGTAACCATATTAAAAAGAGTAATAAAATTCTTCTGCTGTGGCACTTTAGTTGTTCCTTTCCTGAAACCCAACGTCTCACCATTGAATGATCAATTTTTAATTCTTTCGCTACTGTTTTATAACTTATACCCTCTTTTGATTAGATTTAATAAAGTTAATTAATTTTAATCAAAAAGGTAAGAGCCTTACTACAATTTAGAAGTAGCAAAGCTCTTTAAAGTTGTTTCAATTTACATCCAATAATTATTTATCCCTTAAAAATGAAATAATAAGTTGTTAGTTTTTATCAATAAACGCCCTCATTAGTTTAAGTGTATACCTTCATAAATATTAAGTTTAATTTTTATGAAGGTATTGTTTTACCTTATTCGCATCTTCAAAAGGGTATTGATATTCAAGAATATCAGCTACTTCAATAGCTATTTGCTCAAACAAGTCAATTGTTTCAAACAACGAATTCCAAACTTGTTCGTAATCTCCACTAGGATATGTTTTCATCAATCTTTTCCATATGTCCTTATTAACGTAGCGCTCTAGGTACTTACTGTTTTTACCTACACTCAATGAAAAATTGGTTCCTATACCAACTCTCCACTCAAGCATTGTTAGCAACATTTCTCTTACACTATTTAAATGGTTATAAGCGTAAAGTATTTCTTGTCTCCATAACCCTTTCGCTACATAGGTTGTAACCCACCAAAATTCATTACAACAATCTGCAAAAAATTCAGCAGAAGGTTTTTTTACCCAGTAATCTTTATCTGTTGGTTCAGAAAGCTTAGGCATATCCCCATCTTTATCTAATAAAATAACTGTTAATCCATCTTCAGAACAATAAATATCTTTTTCCTCAATCGGAATCAACATTAAATCAATTCTATTGCCATCCACAAATAACATTAAATATGAGAATCTCCCGCCCAATTCAGGTGGAAACATTACCATATCCTCTGGTGTTTGTATTATTATTCTTCTCCCAAAAACATTTATCCAATCATGATTAGTTAGAAACGATTGCAAGTCAGATACAAGATAAACAATATCATAATCTCTGAAAGTATCTTCAGGTACATTAGAATTCGTTCGAGAACCATTCATTCCAACAGCTCGTACTCTCTCATCTTTCTCGGCAACTCGTAATATTAGTTCCATCATTTCTTTTTCTGAACGCATTTTTTCTCCTCCCAAAGTATTCAATTTCTTTATACGTATTCCTATTAGGAGGTCCTCTTATATATAAATAACGTTAATCCGTTCTCTAATAGGATACGTTAATTATTTATTTTGTTTTCTAATTTTTTTAGTTCTTGTAAATCAGTATAGTAACTCCGAACAGCTATTTCCATGCAAGATTTTCTATTTTTTTCTGTTCTTTGCTCTTTATATTTTTTATTGTAATAAAGTGTAAAATCATGGATAGTTCCAAATAACGCCAAACAAGTATTAAACCAATCATTGATTTCATCTGGTGGTATAGCTAAATCTGTACTTAATAGAAAACCGTCTTCTATTTTTGGAATTAAAAATTCTAATTTATCGAAAAGTTCCATTTCTGTATATACTTCATTTCTATATTCATTATAAAGAGAAATTACTTTTTCTGCTAATGTCAACATATCCGTTAATATTTCTTTTGTCTCAAACAATACTTCATCTTTACTTGCTCTATTCTCATTGGTAAAAATTTTTAGATGATCATAATATGAATGTATATTAATATGGACTCCATCTATCATAAAAGTGTCTTCATTATTTATTCTATACCACTGTTCTTTATTTTGTGTATCATCAACCCATGTTGTATGACATATAAAGTTACCATTAATAATATCACTTTCATCACGTCCGAAGTAAACCCATACAATGTCTGCCAATTTCCCCGTAAATAGCTTTTGAGCTATATCATTTGAATAAATTTCAGCGTCTCTTATTAATAACACCATCGACTTATTTCAAAGAGATATAGATATTCATTTACGTGTCAAAAAAACAGTTTCCTATCTTGGATGGGATGGAAAAGACGATGGTGTAAGAATGATTGTTGTTTCTGATAAAATGTTTGAAAAAATCCCACCAAGTCAGAATGAGGGTACACAATTGAATTATCATTTGTTTACTATCAAGGATTGGGAGAAACCAGAAGAAGTCACTAAACAATTAGAGAATGCTTTTCCCATATATGAAGAGGGAAAATATGCTTTTAAAGCCTTGGTAGTACAATGGTTAGTTGAAAAACAGGAAAATGGGATGTTAATTATTACAAGTGCACTAGTTGGAATATTATTTTTCACCTTTGCTGCAAGTTTCCTTTACTCACGTCTATATACTGATTTAGAAAGAGATAAACATCAAAACATGAGTATCGCGAAAACTGGATTAACAAAAAATGAACTAAAAAAAGTAATAGCACGCCAACTTTGTATCATGTTCTTTTTACCAATTGTAATAGCTTTACTTCATAGTATTATTGCACTTATCGCACTACAGAAGCTCGTCTCATTTTCTATTGTAATGGATTCTGTCTTTTTACTAACATTCTTTTTATCTCTACAAGTTATGTACTTTTTTGTTGTTCGTTGGCGCTATCTTCGTTATCTTAATAAAGAAATTATGTAATTTTTAATTGAGCTCAGTAATTAATAATCCTTGCTTTTTTATTAAATGTATCCTATAAGATAAACTCTAAAAAAGTTTCTCTTATAGGGTACTTTTATTTATATGCGAAACATTAGAAGATGTAAAAAAGAATGTTATATCTGATTCTGTTAATATTTAAATTTACTAATGAGCTGTTTTAATACGTCTGCCATATGCGCAAGAGCTTGTGCAGAAGCATTAATTTCTTCCATCGAAGCTAATTGTTCCTCTGTAGACGCTGCAACGTCCTCTGAAGCAGATGCATTTCCTTGTGCGGAGAATGCCAAATTCTCCGTAATAGCCGTCACCTCTTGTACACTTGCTGACATCTGTTCAGACGCAGATGATACCTCTTCCATTTTAGGAGTTATTTTATCCATGCTTGTTTTAATCACTTGGAATTTCGCGATGGCTTCATCCGATACATGTAGTCCATTTTGAACATCCTCTGTAACTTTTGCCATGATGCTTACAGATTGTTCTGTTTCTAACTGAATGCCATGGATTAGCTCGAAAATTTGTTGTGCAGATTCCTGCGACTGCTCCGCAAGCTTTCTTACTTCATCAGCAACAACTGCAAAGCCTTTTCCATGCTCCCCTGCTCTTGCTGCCTCAATCGCTGCATTGAGAGCAAGTAAGTTCGTTTGATCTGCAATGCTTGTAATTACATCTAAAATGGACGTAATTTGCTTAGAGCGTTCATGTAATGTTTGAATTTTCGTGTTTGAATCGGTCACCGATAAATGGATAGAATGCATTTGATCTTTTGTATCCTGGACTGCCTTTCCACCTTCATCTGCCTGCAGCGTTGCATGCTGTGAAAGATCTGTCACAGTAGAAGAAATCTCTGCAATATGAAGAATGGCCTTAGAAAGTTCCTGTAACGATTCTGCATTCTTATTGGCACTCGTCGTTTGCGAGTCTGCGCTCGAAGCAACATCTTGAATCGAAATGGCCACCTTTTCTGTCGCTGTGCTCGTTTGAGTGGCATTGGCTGTTAGCTCTTCTGCTGACGAGGCTACTTCTTCAGCATTTTGTTCAATTTCTTGAATAAGAGTTCTTAAACTGTCTTGCATATCGTTAAAGGCTTGCCCTAGCTGTCCAATCTCATCATGAGATTTTACCGTAACTTTTTCAGTTAAATCACCCTTACTTATGGTTACTGCACTATCCTTGAGCAATTTAATCGGTTTTATAATTGCCTTCATAACAAAAAAGAAAACAATCGTACTGATTACAATCGCAGCGATTAGTACGATAAACGTTTTATACAAAATGGATGATGCTGATTGGTCAATTTCCTTCGCAAAAATTGTTCCAGTAATTTTCCAGTTTGTCAGTTCATTCGTTGTAAAGAACATAATACGGTCATCACCGTCAAAGACATAATCATACGTGCCAGATTTGCTGTCGTACATTTTGTCGATGAAGCTTTCTTTTATTTCGCTATCCGGTTCTATAGTCGGGTGTGAAATGACCATTTTATCTTCACCCAAAATAGAAGAATATCCATTTTTTCCGATTTTGATAGAACTAGCGACTTTTTGAAGATTTGTCAATTTTATATCAATTGCTATTACCCCAGATTGATCCTTTACCTGACGAGCAATTGTTACGACCAAATCTCCAGTTCCTGCACCTATATAAGGATTCGTAATTAAGACTTCTCCCTTTAATGCTGTAGCCTCTTTATACCAGTCTCGTTCTAAAGGATTATAATCGGCGCTATTCGTTTTTGGTTCTAGAAAAAATGCTCCCTCATTTGTTCCAATATAAATGCTCTGAACATCCGGATGCAGCTTTATATATTGTTGAAATTTTGTTTGTACTGCAGACCCCTGCTGTTTATACTTAGAAGAATCGATATCCTCGCTAAAAACAGTGATATCATTTATTTTTTCACTAATGGTCTGATCGATTAGTGTATTTAAAATTTCTACACTTTCATTCGCACTAAAAAGTATTTCGTTTTTTATTGAATCTTTTGCTGAAAGATACGATAAACTTCCTACTGAAATAACTGGAATTAGCAAGATAAGAGCAAATAATGTGTAAAGCTTACCCTTAAAACTTCCAAATAATTTTTTCATAAACCGTTCTCCTTTTGATTTTATTAGTTTTTAAGATGTGTGTTTTGTACAATTTTGTGGTTTCTTTTTAGACTCAAAAAGAATACCGCCCCTATTCTGTTCACAACCTTCCCTTATTTTATCGTTTAAATTTCCACCCTAAGCTTTTATCGGACGAAATACTTAAATCCAAAACCCCCTTTTCATTTTTTTGATTTTTCTAACATAAAACCTTCTATTTTTGCACTTCTTCATCATTCAAGTAAAAATAGAGCCCCTACATACCGCCCTGAATACAATAAGGAATTTGAAGAAGAATGATATCAAACTAACGGAAGGTGTATTTATCACTCGGATCAAGGCTTCCACTATACCAATCCTCAATTCCAAAAGCTTGTACAGAAAATGGGACTAAATCAATCCATGTCACATCGAGGCAACTGTTGGGATAACCCACCATAAGAATCGTTTTTTTGGTTATTTTAAAGATGAAACAAATATTAACATTAGAAGAATCTTAGGTGACAAACAATAGCAGAAATAAAAGTAGATCAAAAAAATAAAGTTAAATCTATAGATTTATATAAAGTCAAGATAACAGAAGATAATGGTCATTCAGTCTTAATTATGGATGAAAGAACAGCGAAAGATATAGTAACAAAAGGACAAGGTTTTCGTAAGGTACTGTTTATATGGAGATAATCTTTCTCTGTAAAAATAATTATAGAAGTCGAAATAGAAACTTTGTTTTACAACTGCAACAACAAGAAGTTAGGAGAGAATTCCATGAATAAAACAGTATTCATACAAAAAATCCCTAGAACCCAAATTAATGGAGGAAAAGGCGTTAGTTGAAGATGTAGAAGTAACAGAAGATGAAATTAAAGCTGAATACGAAAATATCAAAAATGAAATCCAAGCTCGTCATATAGTCGTAAAAGATGAAGAGACTGCTAAAAAGGTGAAAGCGGAACTTGAATCTGGGAAAGATTTTGCAAAAGTTGCAAAAGAGTATTCTATTGAACAAACAGCACAAACAACTGGTGGGGATTTAGGTTGGTTTAACAAAGCAACTAATATGGATCAACAGTTTTTAGAAGGTGCTTTCGCATTGAAAAAAAATGTTATTAGCGATCCAATTCAATCTAGCTTTGGCTATCATATCATCGAAGTGACGGACAAGCGTGAGATTAAAGAATCATACGAAGATAAAAAAGCCGAGCTTGAAAAGCAATTAAAGCTAGCAAAAGCGGATCCTTCAAGGCTATTAACAAAAGTAGCGGAAATGTTGAAAGATGCTGATATTAAGATTAAAGATGAAGATATAAAAACAGCGTTAGATAAGTTTTTAGCTGCTGCTGAAACAGATACAACGACTGAAGATGCAGATACATCAACAGAAAGTAAATAATTATTTATACAAAAAGCGTAAGGGCATAAGCCTTTACACTTTTTTAATGCTTTAAGTAATAAAACCTCCATTTATTAACTTTATAGGTTATAATAAAATACTAAATTAAACCTATTTTAAGTTTGTTTAACACAAAGCATTTGATTTGCAATTTTGAAATGAAGGAGAGTTATGAATGAAAATTCAAACCGGTAATACATTAAATTTTATGAAAACAGAGGTAAATAAAAATATAAAAAATGAAAGTCTCTTAGATTTATTTGGAAATGAAAATATACATAAAGACGAAGACGAAAAAAATAACAAATCTAAACTTGAAATCAGATATGAAAATGGTTATATACGTAAATATATTGTGAAACCAAATGGACAAAGAGTACTTATTATGAAGATTAAACAAACCCAAGAAAACATGAAAGAGTCCGGAGATTTAAAGGATATGTTGATACAACAGATTGAAAAGTTATCTAATCCAAAAAAATATGAACAGAATACTTCTATTTTTGAAAAAGAAAAAAATATTTCTAAATATAAAACAGGTATTTGAGGACAAAATTTTATTGCACATTAGAAATCCTTCATAAAAAGATGTCTGCTTCCCCCATAAGCAGACATCTTTTTATCTTAATTATACTTTGTTTGAGATATGTATTTTATATGACGGATTGTAATATTAAGTGCAACACCCAGAAGTCAATATAAAGGAAGCCCATAACGACCTCGTGTAGAATGTAGTTACCACACCAAATTCAAACGGAGGAATCGTTATGAGCTATACCCATCTTACCATATCAGAACGTGTAAAAATAGAAACATACCTGGAACTTGATTATTCGATTCGT